>JBBSDV010000017.1:0-25482 GCA_038240335.1 Dehalococcoidia bacterium | reverse complement strand
CAGCTCCCCGGCTCCCGGCTCTCGGCTCTCGGCTCTCGGCTCTCGGCTCTCGGCTCTCGGCTCTCGGCTCTCGGCTCTCGGCTCTCGGCTCTCGGCTCTCGGCTCTCGGCTCTCGGCTCTCGGCTCTCGGCTCTCGGCTCTCGAGATTTTGCCGAGCGTTTACGTTGGGTTCATGCGAGCGCGGCGATAGTCGATGCTCATTCGGCGATGATGGAGCCGGAGGACGAAATGGCAGCGCAGGAACCCGCCGGCATTCGTGTCTCGCGACGCCGCTTCCTGACGGGCGCGGCCGCGGGCGCGGCTGTGCTCACCGCTGGCGGCGCGAGCGCGGTCGTCCTGCATGAACGCGGCAACAGTTCGGACACGAAGGCGCGGCCGCCCGTGGCGGCGATCGCCGGTGACGGCAAGCTCAGCGTCGATAGCGGGCCGAACCCGCTCGACCACCCGGACACGCGGCTGCGGCACCTGCTGCGGCGCACCTCGTTCGTTGCGGCGCCGGCGGATGTCGAGCGCTTTCGCAGCGTGCCGCTCGATCAGGTCGTTGACATGCTGCTCGACGCTTCGGGCATCGACGACAGCGCGGCCGAGAGCAAGGTCGCCGCGCTGTCGTACGCAACGGATAAACCGGCCGACGTGATCGGCACCTGGGTGGCGCGGCTGGTCGCGACGGAGCGGCCCATGGTTGAGCGGATGACGCTGTTCTGGCACGGGCTGCTGACGTCGGGGCTGAGCAAGACCGGGGCAAAGCGCGCCGGCCTGATGCTGACCCAGAACCAGTTCCTTCGCGATCACGCCTTCGATCGCTTCGACGTGCTGCTCAAGGGCATCGTCCGCGATCCAGCGATGATGCTCTGGCTCGATCTGGCGACGAGCAAGAAGGGTCGCGCGAACGAAAACTACGCCCGCGAGCTGATGGAGCTGTTCACGCTCGGCGCAGGCAACTACAGCGAGCAGGACGTGCGCGAGTCGGCGCGGGCGCACACGGGCTACAGCCTGCAGGGCGGCGCCACATTCGTTTTCCGGCCGGCGCAGCATGATGACGGCGAGAAGACGTTCCTCGGCGAGACCGGCGCATTCGACGCCGACAGCATCGTCGACACCATCCTCAAGCAAGACGCCGCGCCCGCGCATTTCGCCGGGAGACTCTTCGAGGCGTTCGCCTACCCATCGCCAGCGCCGGACGTGATCGCGCCGATCGCCGATGTCGCGCGCACCACGAACTTCGATACGAAGCAGGTGCTGCGCGCGGTGCTGACGTCGGAGCCGTTTTATTCGGCCACGGCCTATCGGGCGATCGTCAAGAGCCCGGCCGAGTTCACAATCGGCGCGGCGCGGCTCCTCGACGTGCAAATCGACGCGCGGCTGTTGGCGCAGGCGATGCGGGTGATGGGGCAGACGCTGTTCGATCCGCCGAACGTCGCGGGTTGGCCGGGCGGCAGCACGTGGCTCGGCACAAGCACGTGGTTCGCACGCGTCAACGCCGCAGCGCAACTGGTGAATGGCGGCGCGTTCGAGGAGGGCAAGACGATCCGCGCGGCCAAGGCGAAGAAGCAGGGCGCAACGAGGGCCCCGAACATCGCCGCCGCCGACCTCAGCGCCGTCTTCCCGACGCTGCCGGCGAGCGCCGATGACGCGATCGATCAAGCGGCGTCGGTGATGGTCGACGGACGGATCAGCGCCGAAGCGCAAACGACGCTTCGCGAGTATCTCGATGAGGGCAATAGCTTCGCCACGTTGGCGAGGGCGACGCAGGAGGAGCGCCTCCGCGGCCTCGTTGCGCTCCTGCTCGCATCGCCGGAGTACCAACTGTCATGAGCGCGAGAGACACCACTTCGCCGGCGGAGATCAGACGAGCCACCAGGAGGGTCGAGCGATGATTGGACGGCGAGACTTTGTGAAGAAGGGCGTCGCGCTCGTCACGCTGGGATCGATGCACGCGATGCTGCCGCCGGTCTTCAAGGGCGCGTTCGCCGTGCGCGCCTCGGAGGCCGACGCGACGGTGCTCGAGGATTCGGCGAAGACGCTGCTGATCGTGCAGCTCGCCGGCGGCAACGACGGGCTGAACACCCTCGTTCCGTACCGCGACCCTGCGTACACGAAGCTGCGGCCATCGCTCGGCGTGGCTGCCGGCAGCGTCGTGCCGCTGAACGACGACTTCGGGCTGCATCCGAAACTGGCCGCGCTGAAGCCGCTCTGGGACAGCAAGAAGCTCTCGATCGTCCACGGCGTCGGCTACCCCGAGCCGAACTTCTCGCACTTCCAATCGATGTTGATCTGGCAGAGTGGGGGGCCAGGGGCGGCGGCGGGCGACGGCTGGCTCGGCTCGTATCTCGCGAAGCTCGAGGCGGAGGATCACAATCCGCTGCACGGCTTCAACGTCGATCGCTTCGTCGCGCCGGAGCTGTATTCATCGAGCGCGCCGATCGTCTCCGCTGTCGACGCCGCGGACTACGGCTTCCAGAAGCTCGCACCGGACGAGGCGGACGCCCGACGCCGGCAGACGGCGCTGCTCAAGCTCTACGATCAATTTCCGAAGAACCTGCCATACGCGGCGCTGCTCGAGACGACGGCCAACGACGCGACGTCCTCGGCGCAATCCGTCGCGGCGGCGGTGCGCGGCCACACGCCCTCCGTGGCGTACCCTCAAACGTCGATCGCCAGCGGACTTCAGCTGGTATCGCAGGTGATCGCAAGCGGGGCGAAGCTGCGTGTCGCCCACGTGACGCTCGGCGGCTTCGACACGCACTCGACGCAGCTCGACGACCACGAGCGGCTGCTCGGCGAGCTTGGCGATGCGCTGGCGGCATTTTACGCCGATCTCGCCTCATACGGAAAGGACGGCGACGTCCTGACGATGACCTGGTCCGAGTTCGGCAGGCGGGCCGCGGAGAACGCCAGCGAGGGCACGGATCACGGCACCGCGGCGCCAATGTTCTTGCTCGGCGGCGGCGTCAGCGGCGGTCTCTACGGCAAGCCGGTCTCGCTGACGGATCTTGATAATGGCAACCTGAAGTTCACGACAGACTTCCGCTCCGTCTATGCCACGGTGCTCGACCGCTGGGTCGGCGTCCCCGCGGACGAGATCCTCGGCGCGCATTTCGAGGCCGTGCCGGGACTCGTTGCGTAGGCGCAGCGTCTTCGGAGTCGTTGGATTCGCAGTGCGGTCCAAGCCTTCGATGAAGAGCACCGACTACGCCGGCAGCGTCGCCCAGAATGAGCGGAGGATGGGGAGGAACTTCTCGCGGTTCCAGACGATGAAGTGGCCTTCGCCGGGCACCTCCAGGTAGCGCGCGTAGAGGAACTTCTTCGGCAGGTCGCGGCACGTGGCGATGGCGACGGGATCGTGCTCGGTGGCGACGAAGAGCATCGGCGGTCCGGTGGGCGGCAGGTGTTGATGCTCCATCGGCGCCTGTCCCTCGGCTTCGGCGATGAATGCATCGACGTCGCCGGCGAGGCGACGCCGGATGTAGTCGGCGCTCATCGCTTCATCGCCGACGAGCAGTGCTTTCGAGTCCTCGATCGACCATGCCAGGCCCTCCTCGCGCAGCTTCTTGGCGCGCTTGAGCAGCTGCCCGATGGGGCGGCCGAGTGGTTCGGCCAGCGGGTACGCGCCGTTGCACGCGAGCGAACGGAGGCGGGACGTGTCGGCGTGCAGCATCGCGATCGTCACCTGGCCACCCATCGATTGCCCGAAGACGTCTACGCCGCGGGCGTCCTCCGCTTCGAGCACCGCGAGGGCGTCGGCAGCGTTCTTCGGCCAGCCGTACATGGCGGCATCGTGCGGCTTGTCGCTGCGGCCGTGGCCGCGCAGGTCCAGCGTAATGACGCGCCGCTCGCGTGCCAGTTCGTCGACGTAGCCGAGCTCGTGCCAGGCCTCGAGCGAGCCGAAGGCGCCCGTCATCAGCAGCAGCGGGCGGCCAGCGCCCGTGGCCTCGTAGTAGATGCGTATTCCGTCGTCTGCGGTGGCGTACATGTTAGTTTGTCGTTCGTGATTCGTGATTCGTGGTTTGAGTTATTGGTTGTCTGGACTTAATCAATGACAGCACTACCGCGTGCTGCCCGCGATCGGATCTGTGAGCTTCGTACGGATCAGGTTCTGCCTGTCGTCCAGCTGGTCGGTGGTTCGCCAGATATGAAAGAAGAAAAGAGCAATCCCCGGGGGGGGCACCCCCCGGAGCCCCGCCGGCAGAGGGCGCTGCGCTCTCTGCACCGAACAAAAATGCCCCGACCGAACTGGCCGTCCCGGTTGACAATGCTCCCGGCTTATTTCGAAAGCGAATCGCGGGAGCGATACCCGCGGGGTCCGGCAGAGTTGCTGCACTCTCCGCGCTCCCAGTATTTCGAAAGCGGGTCGCCCGGCGAACACCGCCGGTCGCGGCGGAGGGCGCTGCGCTCTCGGTACTCCCGCATCTTTCCTGTAATCGACGGCAACTGAATGATCACGCTAGAGACGAACGACGAACCACGAACGACACGCGAAGAGCTAGCGCGGCGCGCTAACTCTCGCCGACGCGATGGCAGGCGACCATGTGGCCGCCGCCTACGTCGCGCCACTCGGGAATCGCCTGGCTGCATTGTTCGATGGCGATGGGACAGCGCGTGTGGAAGACGCAGCCGGAGGGCGGGCGCAACGGGCTCGGCACATCACCCGTTAGGATGATGCGCTCGCGCGTCCGTTCGACGACGGGATCCGGCACGGGTACGGCCGAGAGCAGCGCCTTCGTGTACGGGTGCAGCGGATTCTCATACAGCTCGTTGCGGTCGGCGAGCTCCATCATCTTGCCGAGGTACATAACGCCGACGCGGTCGCTGATGTGGCGGACGACCGAGAGGTCGTGGGCAATGAACAGGTAGGTGAGGCCGAACTGCTGCTGCAGATCCTCCATCAGGTTGATGATCTGCGCCTGGATGGAGACGTCGAGCGCGGAGACGGGCTCGTCGGCGACGATGAAGTCGGGTTCGACGGCAAGGGCGCGGGCGATGCCGATGCGCTGGCGCTGGCCACCGGAGAATTCGTGCGGGTAGCGGTTCGCGTAATAGGGATTGAGCCCGACGACGCGCATGAGGTCCTGGATCCGCTCCTTGCGGGCGCGGCCGCCCTTCGCGAGGCCGTGAATCTGCAACGGCTCGCCGATAATCGACCCGACGGACATGCGGGGATTCAGTGATGCGTAGGGATCCTGGAAGATCATCTGCATGCGGCGGCGCATGCGGCGCATGTCACCGCTGCCGAGCTTCGTCAGCTCGGTGCCGCCGAAGTTCACGGAGCCGTCGGTCGGCTTGTAGAGCTGGAGAATGGCGCGGCCGGTGGTTGACTTTCCGCAGCCGGACTCGCCGACGAGGCCGAGCGTCTCGCCCTTCTTGACGGAGAAGCTGATCCCATCGACGGCCTTGACGTCGGCGACTTTGCGCTGAATGAGGAGGCCGGACGAAATCGGGAAGTACATGCGGAGGTTCTGCACGTTGATCAGCACGTCGGAGGCCGTCTCGACCTTGGTCATGTCCATCGTTTCGGTGGTCATGACTTCGCTCCGGTCTCGAGAATGGCTCCCGTCGGAGAGCTCGTGGTGCTGGCGACTGCGGTGTCGATCGTCGGCATCACCCAGCACGCCGACATGTGCTTGTCGCCTGCGGTCATCAGCGGTGGCTCATCGACGAGGCACTTCTCGATCTTGTACGCGCAGCGGGGCGCGAACGAGCAGCCCGCCGGGGGGTGCACGAGGTCGGGCGGCACGCCCTCAATCGGGACGAGACGATCGCGCCGGCCCTGGTCGAGGCGCGGCACGGACTTCAGCAGGCCGATCGTGTAGGGGTGGCGGGGATTGGCGTAGAGCTCCTTCGCCGTCGCCGTCTCGACGATCTTGCCGGCGTACATTACGTTGACGCGATCGGCGTAGCGCGCCACCACGCCCAGGTTGTGGGTGATGATGACGACGGCGGTACCGAGCTCGCGGCTCAATCGCGCCATGATCTCGAGGATCTGCGCCTGGATCGTGACGTCGAGCGCGGTCGTCGGTTCGTCGGCGAGGAGGAGCTTCGGGTTGCACGAGAGGGCCATCGCGATCATGACGCGCTGGCGCATGCCGCCTGAGTACTGGTGCGGGTAGTCGTTGAGGCGGCTGGCGGCGGCGGGTATGCCGACCATTTCTAGCAACTCGGCGGCGCGCTTGTTGGCGGAGTTCGAGTCCATCTTCATGTGGAGCTCGAGCGCCTCCGTGAGCTGGCGGCCGATCGTCAGCACCGGGTTGAGCGACGTCATGGGCTCCTGGAAGACCATGGCGATGCGGTTGCCGCGGATGTGGCGAATCTCCTCCTCGTCCATCTTGAGGATGTCTTCGCCCTCGAAGAGAATCTCGCCGTCGACGATCTTGCCGGGCGGATTCGGGATGAGGCGCAGGATCGAGAGCGCGCTGACGCTCTTGCCGCAGCCGGACTCGCCGACGAGGCCGAGCGTCTCGCCCTCTTCGACATCGAAGGTGACGCCGTCGACGGCGCGGACGATGCCCTCTTCCGTATTGAACTGCGTCTTCAGATTGTGTACCTGAAGCAGTGTGCCCATCTAACCTCCCTCGGGATGGCGGGAACTCCCGCTACCGATACGTTCGCCGGAACCTCGTGGTTCCGAAACTGATCCGTCGCTGCGGATGAACACCACGGATCGCGCTGCTCACGGCGGGAGTTGCGCGGGATTGGTGGGGAAGAGGAGACTCGAACTCCTACGCCTCGCGGCACGTGATCCTAAGTCACGCTCGTCTGCCAATTCCGACACTTCCCCGTCGCGCGAGCGGCGAAGCGTGAAGTGAAATGCCGGAACCGCGGCTCACTCCACTCGTGTTACACGTTATACACGGTGGGAGTGTGGGTAGGGTAGGTGGCTGGTGGACTTGAGACGACGTGGAGAACTGGGAGATGGAAAGTGGGGTTTGTTGGAGGCGCGACGGAACGGTTGGATATCGGAGGGTCGAGCGGGTCGAGACCCGCGGCGCGGGGAGTTGACGCGGGCGGCGAACGCTTGCTGCGCACGCGACGCGTCGGCTGAGTCGCGACGCTGATACTTGTGAGCGGCGACACGAACCGCGGAGGCCCGTCATGCGTCCGCCCGGGGTCTACTCACACGCCCACCATCCACATCCGACTTTTCACGTCTAGCTTCCACACCTCACATTGAGGGCAGGTGGCGGGCGGCCTGCTCGTACACCTCGGCCTTGTTCGGGGGTAGTTGGTCGGGGAGGTGGAGGTAGCTGCGGACTTCGCTGACGCCTTCGACGCGCTTCGTCGCGTCGATCAGCCAGCGGATGTCGGCGTCGCGGTCGAACTGGCCGCGCAGCGTCACGCAGCCCTCGTAGGCGTCGATATTGATCTCGCCGGCCTTGAACCGTCCGTCACGCAACACCTCGGAGCGGACGCGGGCGACGAGGGTCTCCGCATCATCGCCCTCCACGCGCGGGTTCGAGCGCACCAGGTGGAGCATGCCGTGGCGGACGCCGCGAACAGGGCCACGCACAGCGCGGCCGCGCCGCGAGAGTTGGGACGGCAGTCGCGAGAACACGTGACCGAAGTGGACGGCGCGGTCGCGCAGCAGCGCCCGCCGGCGCCGGCCTTGCGCAGGGTCGACGAGATACATGAGGAGAGCACCCGCCGCGAAGACGCCCAGGACCATCTGAAACGACGTTCGGCCGAATCCCGCTCGTTCGCGCATCTCGTAGGTGTGCGCGGCCACGTGCTCGCGGCCGTCATTGGCGATGTGGGTTGCTGTCGCCGCGCTCTCGCGGGCAACGTGTGCGCGCTTGGCCGCTTCCTGCGCTGTTGCGGCTGCGCGCTCTCGGGCGGCGTGCGCGGCATCGGATGCGCGATCGGTCGCGGTTCGCGCCGCATCCGCGGCTCGATGCGCGACGGTGCGCGCCTGCGGTTCCATCCCGCGTACGCGTTGCGCGCCGGCCAGGATGCCGCGGCCGCTCATTGTCGCCGCGGCCGAAGCTGTGCCGGCGACAGCGGTGAGCGCCGTCTCGGCCATACGGGCGGTGCCGAGACGGCGAGAGCGCCAGAAACCACGCATGGGAACGCGCCTGCCGATCACGGGGAGCCGTGCCGCGAGCGTGGCTTGCGCCGGGTAGCGATAGGTGTTGCGGAGGCGGACGAGGCGGTTCTCTGGTAGCAGAATATCGTGCATGGCGCCTCCCTGCGTAGTCGTGTCGAGCGGATCCACGCTCATCCTACCGCCGGTGCGCCGGTGGTTCGGTTAGCCGAACGCGTAATGCATGGCGATCGTGTAACGGTTCGCAGCGCACGAGAGCCGCCGCGAATTCTGGGGGTTATCCCGATACTCGCGGAGCGCGGCTGGTGGCATCGTGCCCGAAGCTACGAATCTCGTTCGAGGAGATGCTGCATGGCGAGCCGTCCACTCCGTGTCGCGCACCTGGTCTCGCACCCAATCCAGTACTTTGCGCCGCTCTACCGCGAACTCGCGGCACGGCCGGAGATCGACCTCACGGTCTACTTCTACTCGGATGTGACGACGCGCGAGTTCGCGGCGAGCGGCTTCGGGCGCCCTGTCGCGTGGGACACCGACCTGCTGGCGGGGTATCACTCGAGAATACTGCCGAGCGCCCGGCGCACCGACATCTCGACGCGACTGCTAAAACGACCGAACTGGGACATCGTGCGGGAAATCGCCAGCGGGCGGTTCGACCTGCTGTGGGTGCACGGATACGCACACGCGACAACCTGGCTCGCAGTGCTGGCGGCACGTGCGCGGGGCGTGCGCGTCCTCATCCGCGACGAACAGACGCTGCTGCACGACCGACCGCTGGGCAAGCGGCTGTTGAAGCGCGTCGCACTCGGGGCGCTGTACGGACAGTCGTCGGCGCTCTATATCGGCGAGCGCAACCGCGCGTACTTCGCGCACTACGGGATGCCGCCGGAGCGGATGACGCCGGCGCGCTATTGCGTCGACAACCCGTACTTCCGCGCGCAAGCCGACGCATTGACGTCGCACCGGGCCGAGATCCGCACGAGCTTCGGCATCAAGAACGACATGCCGGTGATTCTCTTCGCCGGCAAGCTCGTCGACAAGAAGCAGCCGCTGTGTCTCATCGAGGCGTTCGCTCGTGTCCGCGCACATCAGCCGTGCTCGCTGCTGATCGCCGGCGATGGGCCGCTGCGGGCGGCAGCCGAGGCGCTCGTTGCGAAACTGGCGGTTCCGGATGTCCACTTCACCGGTTTTCTCAATCAGAGCGAGATCTCACGCGCGTACGTTGCGGCCGACGTCTTCGTTCTGCCGTCGCGGCTGCACGAGACGTGGGGTCTCGTCGTCAACGAGGCGATGAACTTCGCGTTGCCGATCGTCGTCTCTGACAAGACGGGATGTGCCGCAGATCTGGTGCACGAGGGGCGCAACGGGTTCGTTGTCCAACACGACAGCGCGACATCGCTCGCCGCGGCGCTCGGCACGCTCGTCGCGAACCCGGAGATGCGTCGTCGCTTCGGCGCCGAGAGCCTCCGCGTCATCCAGCACTACAGCATCGAAGCGTGCGCCAACGGCATCGTCGAGGCATGTCACGCCGGCGTGCGGACGGCTGCGCCCGAGCCGGTCGCCGAGCCGGATCCGTTTGAAGCAGGCAAGGAGGTTCGGGTTGGCTAATCGCCGCTTCATTCCGATCAGCGAGCCCGTGATGGGCGCGCGCGAGCTCGAGCTTGTGTCCGATGCCGTGCGCTCGGGCTGGGTGTCGTCGATTGGACGCTATGTCACCGAATTCGAGGGCGGCATTGCCAACGCGTGCGCGGCGGATCACGCCGTCGCAACGAACAATGGCACGTCGGCACTTCAGCTCGCGCTGGCAGCGTTGGGCATCGGACCGGGAGACGAGGTGATCGTCCCGTCGCTGACGTTTATCGCGACGGCGAACGCCGTCCGCTATCTCGGCGCCACACCGGTGTTCGCCGACTGCGACTCCCATCATTGGTGCATCGATCCGGACGAGGTCGAGCGGTTGTTCACGCCGCGAACGCGCGCCGTAGTAGCGGTACATCTTTACGGCCATCCCGCCGACATGGACGCGATCATCGGCATCGCGCGCGCGCGCGGCGCGTTCGTGATCGAGGATGCAGCCGAGGCACTCGGTGCGACGTACCGCGGGCGTCCCGTCGGGGCGCTCGGTGATGCCGGAGTGCTGAGTTTTTACGGCAACAAGCTGATCACCACAGGCGAGGGCGGCATGCTAGTGACGAACGACTTCCGGCTGGCCGAGCGCGCGCGACTGTTGCGAGACCATGCCATGGATCCGGAGCGCCGCTACTGGCACGACGATGTCGGCTACAACTTCCGGCTGACGAACATGCAGGCGGCGCTCGGCGTCGCCCAGCTCGAGCAGATGGACGACTTCCTTCGCTGCAAGCGAGCGATCTCCGCTCGCTACCAAGAGGCATTCCGGGGCGTTTCAGGTATCTCCATGCAAGAAGAAGCGCGCTGGGCCGGCAGTTCCTGTTGGATGCCGACGATCGAACTACGCGCGCCTGCCGGGATCGATCGCAATGCACTCGCCGACGCGCTCCGCGGCGACGGGATCGATACGCGGCCGGCGTTCGTGCCGCTGCATACGCTGCCGCCCTATCGCGAGCAGCGCGTCCTGCACAATACGCAGCGGATCGGACGAGGCGGCCTCAGTCTGCCGTGTGCCGCGTCGCTCACCGACGGCGATCAGGCGTACGTGATCGACCGGGTCCTTGCCCATCTGGGTGCGGCGGCGACGCACGAGACGCTCGAGGCTGCGGCATGAATCTCGCGCGATCGGAACCCCCGACCCAGGCGCAAGCGTTGTCATCGGCGCAGCGCGAGCGGCTGTACGATGCGTACGTCAGCACGCACGCGGCGGAAGCGGGTGCGCAATCGGATGTTGCGTTCGATGCGTACGTCCGAACGAACTTCGTGCACCATCTGCCTGCGAACGCGTCTGCGGCGATCGCCGACATTGCCTGCGGCAGCGGTGCGTTGCTCGCATCCCTTCGGCGATGCGGCTATGCATGCACGGTCGGCGTCGATCGCGGCGTGGAGCAGGTGCAACTCGCTGCTCGGGCCGGCGTCCACGACGTTACGCTGGGCGATGCGTGTACGTTTCTAGGCGAACATGCGGGCGCCTTCCATGCGATCCTGGCGATCGATTTTCTCGAGCATCTCTCGAAGGACGAGGCGCTTGACTTGCTCTGGCTCGCCCGCGCGGCGCTACGGCCCGGCGGCCGCATCATCGTCCAAACATGCAATGCAGAGAGCCCGATGTTCGGGCGTATCCGCTATGGCGACCTCACGCACGAGACGGCATTCACGCAGCGCAGCATCCGGCAGGCATTTCTCGCGGCCGGCCTCTCGCCCGTCGCCGTGCGCGGCATCGATCCGGCGGTATATGGCCGGCGCAGCTTCGCGCGGTCGATCGCGTGGCGAGCGGCCAAGCTCGCCGTCGGCGCGTACCTCACGATCGAGACAGGCGCGGTGCGCGGCCACATCGTTTCGCAAAACTTGATCGCGGTCGCGGAGCGCCCGCTAGGGCCGATCGAGGTCGCGCGATGACGGTGCTGTTTCTTTCGCTCGATCTGTTTTCGTACGGCGGCATCCAGCGGTACAGCCGCTATCTACTGGCAGTACTGTCCCGGATCGCCGCCGTCGAGGACGTGCGCACGGCGTCACTCGCGCCGAAGCGCCCGGGGGGCTTTCCGCAGCCGCTTCCAGTCGACGTGACGGGAGGCGCAGCACCGTTCGCGAAGGCGCGATTTGTGCTCCGCGCGCTGCGGCTCGCGCAGGCCTGCTGTCCTTCCGTCATCATCTGCGACCACATCCATCTCGCGCCGTTGGCGTACGCGTACCGGCTGCTCACAGGCACGCCGTTCTGGGTCAATGTCTATGCGATTGACGTGTGGGGCGACCTGCCATGGTTGCGGCGTCGAGCGATGCACGCAGCGACTCGCATCGTCTCCGATTGCGAGTTTACAGCTCGATATCTGAGCGCACGCTACCCGACTCTCGCATCGCGTATCAGCGTCGTTCCGGACTGCGTCGACGGCGAGCGGTTCACACCAGCAAATGCGGCTGCAACGAGCGCGCGCGACGCCCCGGTAATCCTCACCGTGTCCCGGCTTGCGCCGGGCCGCTCGAAGGGGCACGAGTCGGTGATGCGAGCGCTCGTCGCTCTTCGCGAGCGCCGCATCGAAGCACGATATGTCATCGCCGGCGATGGCGACGATCGACCACGACTCGCGCGCCTCGCGACGGATCTTGGACTTGGCGATCGCGTCTCGTTTCTGGGCGCGATCGACGACGCGGATCTGCCTGACGTGTACCGCGCGTGCGACGTGTTCGTACTGGTCAGCGGCTTCCAGATCGACGGGAAGGCACAGGGCGAGGGCGTGCCGCTCGTCGTGCTCGAAGCGCAGGCGTGCGGCAAGCCCGTCATCACGAGCGCAAGCGACGGCTCGGCCGAATCGATCATCGACGGCGAGACGGGATTGCTGGTCACTCCGGACGACACTCAGGCGCTGGGAACAGCCCTCGAGCGACTGCTCCTCGACCACAGGCTGCGGACGCGGATGGGGGCCGCAGCACGAGAGCTCGCGCTGCGCCAGTTCTCTGAGCGTGTGTTCGAGGAGCGCATCGGCGCGATCGTCGCCGCGTTCGCGGGCGTGGGGCAGCGGATGGCAACGATCGAGCCGGCGGTGATTCGCCGATGAGGATACTGCAGGTCGTGCCCAGCCTCGCGCCGCGCACGGGCGGGCCGGCGACGGCCGTGCTCGAATCGTCGCGCGCGCTGCGAGCGGCAGGCATCGAGGTGTCGGTATTCGCCACCGACATCGGCGCGGCGGCCTCAGCGCACAATGCAGGCCGCGTGACGCTCGCCGACTTGCCGGCGACGCGCGGCCTCGACGTGCGATTGTTCCCGGCGATCGCGCCGCGACGCATCGTCTACTCGCCGGCGCTCGCGCGCGCGCTTGCGGATGCGGCGCCGGCGTACGATCTCGTCCACATCCACTCGTTGTATTTGCACCCGCAGTTCGCGGCCTACCGAGCCGCGATTGGCGCATGCGTCCCGTACATCGTGTCGCCGCGCGGCGCACTTGATGGCTACCTGCGGCGGCGCGGGCGCATCGCGAAGGCGATTGCCGGCGCGGTCTGGCAGCGACGGATGCTGCAACATGCCGCCGGGCTGCACCTGACGACGGACGACGAGGCGCGGCTGAGCATCGATGTCGCGCCGAGCGTCCGGCGATTCATCGTGCCGAACGGGCTGCGTTGGGATGACTACCAGTCGCTTCCAAGCGGCGCGGAGTTTCGTCGTCGTCACCGGATCGCGCCGGAGACGCCGATCGTGCTGTACTTCGGCCGCATCTCGCACAAGAAGGGACTCGATGTGCTGATTCGCGCCTTCGGGATCTTGCGGCGCGAGAGCGAATGCCAGCTTATCATCGCCGGCCCCGATGACGAGGGCCTGACGTCGCAACTGCGCGCGCTCACGATGCGTGAGGGCGTCGCCGACCGCGTCACGTTTACCGGAATGCAAGCCGGAGCAGCGCGCCTCGAAGCCTTGGCCGCGGCTGATGTCTGGGCGCTTCCTTCACACAGCGAGAACTTCGGCAACGCGGTCGTTGAGGCGATGGCGGCGGGGCTGCCCGTCGTGATCTCGGATGGCGTCAATATCGCCGCCGACGTCGCCGCGGCGGGTGCCGGCATCGTCGCACCGATCGACGCGCGCGCCTTCGCGAACGAGATCGCTTCATTGCTTGCCCATCCGGGGAAGCGGCGAGCGTTGGGGATACGCGGCCGCGCGTTCGCGCGGCGCTACGACTGGTCCGTCGTGGCGCCGCAGCTGATCGAGATGTACGGGCGCGTGATTAGTGCTTCCGATCGGCGAGAGGCAGCAGCACTATGCGCGTAACGACGACTTCCCGCATCGCAGGCAGCGCGAAGAATGCCGCCAGCATCCCGCTCACGGTCCTCATTCCGGCGCTGAACGAGGAAGAGAACCTGCCCGACGCGCTGGCGAGCGTGAGCGGCTGGGCGAGCCAGGTGCTCGTCGTGGACTCGGGCAGCACGGATCGAACGGCGGCGATCGCGCGCGAGCACGGTGCTACGGTCGTGCAGTTTCGTCACGAGCGCGGCGGGCCTAAGAAGAAGGCGTGGTCGCTCGCGCAGGCGCCGATCGCCAACGCCTGGGTGCTGATTCTCGATGCCGACGAGCGCGTGACGCCGCCACTGCGCGCCGAGATCGAGACGGCGATCGGGAGCGCGGATTGCGCCGGCTACTACATCGATCGCGACTTCGTCTTCATGGGGCGCTCGCTCCGTTGCTTTCGCCCGAACTGGAACTTGCGACTGTTTCGGCGCGAGGCGGCGCGGATGGAGGATCTCGGTCTCCACAATCTGCCCGGCACCGGCGACAACGAAATCCACGAGCACGTGTCCGTCACTGGCCGCGTAGGCACGCTCGCATCGCCGCTGCTACACGACGACTATCGCGGCCTGAGCGCATGGGTCGATCGGCACAACAGGTACGCCACGTGGGAGGCGCATCTCTACCGCAGGTTCGCGCGCGAACCGATCGGAGTAACGCCGATCGGTTTCCTGGGGCTCGATGCGTTTCGGCGAAAACGCGTGTTGAGGCGCGTCTGGGTGCGGCTGCCGGCGCGGCCCCTGCTACGGTTCGCGACGTGGTACGTCGCGCGACGCGGCTTCCTCGATGGGCGCCAAGGCTTCGTGTTCTGCGTGCTGATGGGGTGGTACGAGTTCCTCATCGGCCAAAAGATGCATGAACTCCGGGCCGCCGAACGCGAACGCGCGGCATCGTCATCAGGCGTGCCAACATTCGCGAAGACCGGAAAGCTGCATAGCGATGGTGATTGAGCGCCAGCGGCAGGTGGCTGCGGCCTCGCCGATGGAGGCGTATTACGACGACTACTGGCGTCGTGATACGCCACCACCGGCGCATGACGCCCTGGCGCCGAAACGCCTTCGTCTCCTGCGCGCATGCCTCGCGGCGTGCGCGTCGACGCGCGTGCTCGATGCGGGATGCGGCGACGGCGAGCTCGTCGCTGCGCTGCGGGGAGACGGCGTCGATGCGACGGGCATGGACATCTCGGGCGAGGCAGTGCGACGTGCGTCGCGAACAACATTGTTGGCTACAGAGAACGACGGCAACACGCGGGATCTCAGCGGCGTGGCAACGAATGGACTGATCCAGCACTCGGTCGAAGACCTGCCTTGGCCGGTGCCTACTGGGTCGTTCGACGTGGTGGTCACGTTCGAGGTGATCGAGCACCTGCTGCTGCCACGCATGCTGCTCGTCGGCGCGTACGAGGCGCTCGCGACGGGCGGTCACGTGGCGCTGACGACGCCGTATCACGGGCGCGCGAAAAACTTCGCGCTCGCGCTGCACGGATTCGATCGCCACTTCGACGTCGAGGGCGACCATGTTCGCTTCTTTTCTGATGTTGCGCTCGCGACGCTACTCGACGAAACCGGATTTGAGATCGAGCGCACGTTGCATTTCGGGCGCAGATGGCCGCTGTGGGCGGGCACCTTCATCTGGGCGCGCAAGCGATGATCGTGCGGGAGACGCTGCTCCGTCTTCTCGCCTGTCCTATGTGCCACGGCGAATTGTCGGGTCTCGATGCCAGATTGATTGACGGCGAGATCGCCTGTTCGTCGTGCGGTGCGTCGTATGCGGTGCGAAACGCGATTCCGATCCTGCTGCCGCCGGCGCTCGACGCCACGCACGTACACGACGAGCTGGATCATCACGCGGAGAAACAGCGGCAGACCGACTACTACGACCGGGTTGCCGCGGCCGAGTTCGAGATCACGCGGCCTCATGATGCACCGGAGGCGTATCGCTGGCTTCTCGCGCGGAAGTTCGAACGCGGTGTTGCGCTGCTGCCGCCACTCAAGGACGCGACGGTCGTCGACGTCTGCTGCGGCAGCGGCATGGACGCCGAGATGCTCGTCGGCAGCGGAGCGCGCGTGATCGCGATTGACATCTCGGAAGGATGCGCGCTGCGGGCGAAGGAGCGCGCCGAGCGCTACGGTCTCGATTACGTTGCCGTCGTCGCGGACGCGGAGCACCTGCCGCTCGCCGACCGAGCCGCCGACATCGGCTACGTACACGACGGCTTGCACCACCTGCCGGACCCTGCCGACGGACTGCGCGAGCTCGCGCGCGTGTCGCGGCTAGCGATCAGCGTCAACGAGCCGGCGCAGGCGCTGAGCACCGCGATCGCCGTGCGGCTGGGGGTCGCGCTCGCGGAGGAGGCGGCGGGGAACCGCGTCGGCCGTTTGCGGGCGAGGGAGGTCGCCGCCGCGCTCGGCGATGCAGGCTTCGATACGAGCGCGGGTCGCTACCTGATGTACTACAAGCACCATCCCGGCGCGTTCATGCACATGGCGTCGCGGCCGCTTGCTGGCGCGGCGTACCGGCGCGCGGTCGCGCTTGCCGACGCCGCGCTGGGGCGTTGGGGCAACAAGATCAACATCACGGCCACGCGGCGCGCGGCCTAGTAAACACCGGCGAGACTTCGTGCCCCGTGAATGCTGTGCAGCTCCGCCGCGCGGCGCGGGCTGCGTATCGCGCCACCTACGTCGCGCGTGAAACCGTACACTTGCGACATGCACGCCAACGCATCGCTTGACGACATCGTCGCGTACCTCGATGCCGAGTTGCGGGTCGCAGACTTCGCTTCGGAGCCGGATGCGAACGGCCTGCTGTTCCGCGGCAGCGCCGGGGTGACGAAGATCGCCGTGGCGGTGAATACGTCGATCACGACGATCGTCGGGGCGGCGAAAGCCGGCGCGCAGCTGCTCGTGGTGCATCACCCATCGTGGGCCGCAGTCGATCATCACCTGCACGGCGAAAAGATGGAGGCGCTCGGAACGACCGGCGTCTCGCTGTATGCCGCGCACTCCTCGCTCGACTGCGCGCCGCAGATCGGGAATGGCTGGGTGCTCGCGGAGCTGCTCGGTGTGCGAGTGGATGCGACGTTCGGCGAGTATCACGGCGGCGACGCCGGTGTCATTGGCGCCTGCGACGGCACGTTTGGCGAGCTGCTCCAGCGCGCATCATCGAAGCTCGGCGTCGAGGTTGAGGCGCACGAGCACGCGAAGACCTTTGGGCGTGTTGCCATCGTCACCGGGGCCGGCGGTGACACGAAGGATCTCGATGCCGCACGCCAGGCGGGGTGCGACACGTACATCACCGGCGAGGGCAGCATGTTCACGCGGCTATTCGCGCGTGAGGTCGGCATGAATCTCGTGTTCGGCACACACCAGGCTACCGAAGCGCCGGGCATCCGCGCGCTCGGCGAGCGGCTGAGCGACCACGCGCAGGTGCCGTTCGAGTTCATCAACGAGTCGTCCGACGTCTTCTGATGGTTAGCCAAGGCAATGCGTCGTGGCGCTGGTCGTCGCGGCTGCGTCGGGACACCGTTCCGCCGCCAGCAGCGCCGGCGAAAGCGAGCGTTGAGCTTGCAGCCCGCGTTCGGCGCATCGAGATCCGGGCGCGCCGGCTCGTGTCCAGCATCTTTCTCGGCGAGTACCACAGCGTCTTCCACGGGCGCGGCATCGAGTTCTCGGAGGTGCGGCCATACGTGCCGGGCGACGACGTGCGGGCGATCGACTGGAACGTGACGGCGCGGATGGGCGCGCCATACGTGAAGCAGTACGTCGAGGAGCGCGAACTGCAGCTGCTGCTCCTCGTCGACGTGAGCGCGTCGGCCGCGTTGCCGGCAATCGGCGGGTCGAAGCGAGAACTCGCGGCGGAGGTGGCGGCGACGCTGGCATTCTCCGCAGTCTCGAACAATGATCGCGTCGGCCTGATCACGTTCAGCGATCGCGTCGAGATCTTCGTGCCGTCGGCGAAGGGCCGCACGCACGTCCTGCGTATCGTGCGGGAGCTGTTGTCACCGCGCGCGGCCGGCGGTGGCACGGACATCGCGTCTGCGCTCCGGTATGCGGCGCGCGTCTGCCGACGCCGCTCGGTCATCGTCGTGCTGTCGGACTTCTATGCCGATGGCTACACGCAGCAACTGCGAGCGGCGGCGCTACGTCACGATGTGGTCGCGCTCGTCCTGGCCGACCGCCGCGATGCCGAGGTGCCGAACGTCGGATTGCTCGACGTACAGGACGCCGAAGGCGGCGAGCGCGTGTTGCTCGACACAGCGAGCTTTGCCGTGCGGGAGGCCTACCGCCGGCGCGCCGCGGATGCCCGGGCGCGCCGCCGCCGGATCTTCGCGGCGGCCGGCATCGAGGAGACGGTGTTGTACATCGGGGAACCCTACGTCGAGGCGCTGCTGCAAGCGTTCCGCGCCCGCCGACCGCGCCGCGCAAGCGTGATCCGCGACGCCCGCAGAGGATAATCGACCGGTCGGAGATTCCGTCCGCTAGCGTAGCTCTGCGGTCAGCAGCCTACGAACTCTCGCTGACGCCGGTAAAGTTCCATTTCGCGATCTTCAGCGCCGGCACGCTGCGAATGCCGCCGCCAAGATCGCCGATGACGAGCATCGCGTCCTTGCCGACGAGATCGACGTTGTTGAGCGCATCGACGTAGCCTTGCGTGAACCGCATGTTGCGCAGCGGCGCGACGATCTCGCCGTCCTCGATCAAAAAGGTGCCGTCGCGCGTCATACCGGTGACGTCGACGTTGAGCGGGTGCACTGAGCGCGTGTACCAGAACCGCGTGATGTAGATGCCGCGCTTCACGGAGCGGATCATGTCGTCGCGCGTCGCATCGCCTGTCGCCATGAACATGTTGAGCGGGATCGGCCCGAAGGTGACGCCCGAGGGCAGCGCGTGGCCGGTCGTCTCAGCGCCATCGCCCTGCTTGCCGGCGAGGTATGTGTCCCAGACGACGCCCTTCGCGATGCCGTGATCGATGAAGTCGACCCGCTGACGGGGCATCCCCTCGTAGTCAAACGGCGACGGGATGCCCTCGGTCGAGAGGCCGTCATCCCAGATACTGATGTTCTCGCCCATGACGCGCTCGCCGATTCGGCCGGCCATAAAGCTGCGCTTCTCCATGTACGGGAGCGCGCCGAACGAGAGGTACGAGAAGAAATCGAGCAGATCGACGACCGCGTAGGGCTCGAGGATCACCTCGTACTCGCCGGGATCGACGGTGCGCGGATTGATGGTGCGGAGCGCGCGATCGACGGCTTCCTGTGCCACCGCGTCGCCGTCGATGTCGCCGACGCCCTTGCTCAGGCGCGCCGCGTAGCCGCTCGACGTCTCCGACATGACGACGGTGTTGATGTCGGCCTGCGTCTCTCGTTGGTACGCGTAGACGCCGAGCGAGTTGGCGATCGTCAGTTCGTGGGCCGTCGTGTGAAACGCGCCCGCTGCCGTGAGGCCCGCACGCGACGATGCATCACAGATCTGGCCGACAACGGCAGCACGCTGTTCCGGCCCGCAGCGCGCGGTTGCCTCGACAAAGCTGTCCGCCGTCGCGATCGGCCGAGGCCGCGGCAGCGAGCGAAAGTCTTCGTTCTCGCGCTGATGCTCGGCCAGTTCGAGCGCGCGTGCCGCCAGTCGTACGAGCGCGTCTTCCGAAGTCTCGTTCGACGACGCGACGCCGATCTTTTGGCCGAGGACGGCGCGCACGCGCACGTCGACATCGTCCTGCTCGACATTCTGGTGGATGTAGTTGTTGGCGAATCGGGTCAGCGCCGAACTGTTGGCGAAGACCTCGACATCCATTTGGTCGGCGCGGCTCGCGCCGAGCACGGTCTCGGCGATCCGGCGCATCTCCTGTTCGCCCAGCATGTTCAGCCTCCTGACGCCAGTGTCTTTGCTGAGGCTGTTCAGTGTCAATGCCGATCGAATCGGTACGGATGCGTGGATTGATTCATCCCCACTTGGTCGCCTCGTTCGTTGTGTCCGCTGCTGCCGCGTACCCAGTTACGGTTATTGGGGTTGAGGGAGGGTTGCTCGTCGCCTGTCGCGAGCATCTCGTCGCCGACGGCGCCTACAACAGCGCGGAGCGCGCGTTCGACATCGCACGATCGCGCTATTGAAACGCGGGGTTCCTCCGATATGCCTCGAGGCTCATGCCCTGTTGATCCCGCGCTGACAGGACGGGCTCGCCGCTTACCGGCCACGCGACCGCCACCTCCGGGTCGTTCCAGGACACTGTTCCCTCCGAGGAGGGCGTGTAGAACCCGGTCTGCTTGTATTGCACCTCGGCGACGTCCGACAGCGTGAGGAAGCCGTGGGCGAAGCCTTCGGGAACGTAGATCTGCGTCTTGTTTTGGGCAGACAGCTCAACGCCGAACCACCGGCCGAAGGTCGGGGAGGTCATTCGAAGATCTACCGCGACGTCGAAAATGGATCCGACGGTGCAGCGCAGGAGCTTCCCCATCGGCGCCGTCATGTCCTGGTAGTGAAGTCCGCGCAGCACATTCTTTCCGGAGCGCGAATGGCCCTCCTGGACGAGGGACAGATCGAGACCTGCCTCAGCGAAGTCGCGCTGATGCCACGCCTCCATGAAGAAGCCGCGCTCGTCGGAAAAATAGTCGATATCAACCGTGACCAGGCCGGCAAGTGGCGTCTCGGTGAGATGTGTCTTCAAGCGATGTTGTCCCGTCTCTGTGTGGTGCCGCACCCGCGATCCCGGCGGGCTCGATCATGATATCCAGTCATCCTCGTGGCGCTTGCGGGCGTGTACCTCTCTCCGTTACTGCGTCTCTCAGCGGAGCCGAGCGCTGCGCCGAAGCAGAGACCACGCTGCCTTTGGTACACCAATTCTCGGATTTCGCACTTGCATTACTCACCACGAGCAACCAACTACACACTCCGCGGCATCCGCTTCATCGTCCAGTTCCGCGGGCCGCCGTCCGGCAGCATCTCGTCGACGACGACTTCGAAGCCGTGCTTCTGGTAGAAGGTGACATTCCGCTCCTTTTGCGTCTCCAGGTAACACGGCAGCTTGTCGGCATCGGCGCGCGCCAGGATCGGCGCGACGAGCGTGCCGCCAAGGCCCTGTCCTTGCCGCGGCGGGTCGACGCCGAGCACGAAGAGGTACCAATGCGGCTCCGGCACCGCCGCATCGTGCAGATGCTCGAGATGGTTGAGCACCTTCATGAAGCGCATGAAGGTGGGAATGCCGAACTTCAGAGGCGCCATCAGCATGCCGGTGGCGGCCATCCGCTGCATGCCCAGCTTCGTGCCGCCCGGGGGCAGCCAGATGGCGTTGCCTTCGATGCGGCCCGCCGTCGTGTAGACCTCGCCGTAGCGATGCCCGACGGTCGCCGCCTTGGCGAAGAACCACGGGAGGATCCGGCGGCGGCGTTCATCGTCCGGGAGCACCCACGTCGTGAGCGGATCATCGAAAAACGCGCGCCCAAGCACCTCTCCCGATTCCGGGATCTGCGCCGCCGTCATGAGCGTCGTCTGCGTCGTCGATGTCGTCATGCTGCGCCTCCTGCGTCTCTTTCGCCGCGTTGTGATCGCGATGCTACCACCGTCGCCGGGGATGTCAAGCATGTGGGGTGTGCCACGACCAGCCGCAAGCGTGATGAAGCCGAAAGTACAGCCGCCGCAACGGCTGCCGGGGTCCGGGGTGTCCCCGGCGCCTATCCCTTCCTCTATTTTCCTTTTACTCACGTCTCCGAAGCCGTGGCTAGCGCCAGACGTATCTCCGCAGAGCGCCTATGCGCCCATCGCCTCGCGCAAGTTCCGCGCCAGCGCGAAGGGGTCGCTCGACACGACGCTCGCGGCGTAGAGCTCCATCGCGCCGATGTCGGCGGTGCGGCTCGAAGGATCGCCGCGATCGACGATGCGCACGACGACCGGGAACCCCTCCCAGCTTTCGGGCGTCTCCGACCACGGCGGCGTGTAGATGACGACGTTGAACGAACTGATCCCCATCCGGTCGCGATAGACCTCCAGCGTCTCGTAGATGCGGTCCTTCAGCGACGTCGAGACGTACGGTGCGAAGAGCAGCACCTCGTTCTCCTTCTTCGGCGCCAGGTTGGCGATCACCTTCGTGCCGTCTTTCTCAAAGCCGCAACCGAGCGATTGGTGGGCGAGGAAGAGGTCGTTGAAGTAGTTGGCGCGATGGTGCGCCTGGTATACCGCCGCCCGCTGGCGCAGGTACTCGACGGCGGCATAGTGCATGCCGTGGCCCATGATCACCTGAGCGTGCCCGTGGAGCAGCGAAGCACCCGCGCGCCAGAGGCAGTTCCACAGAAAGACATAGTACTTCGCCGCCGGATCCGATGCGTGGGCGAGATCGCCCCAGCGGCCGCCGGTATCGACGTAATCGTGCACCATCTCGCGCGTGAAGCGCAGCGGGTGCCGTTCGTTGAAGACGACGAGGCCGTGAAAGCCATCGAACTTCGCGATGTTGCTGGCGGTCACGCAGTACTTGCCGCGCACGCGCCCGAAGAGATCCTCCGGCGTGCCGTTGTATGGATCCTTCAGCGGATCCGCCATGTCGCGTTCGAGCTCTGAATCGAGATCGATCTCCTGCCGCCACATCGGCCGGCTCGACCGCAGCCAGTTGAAGAGCACGCCCTCGAGCGTGACAACGTTCGTGATCTTGACGATCTTTTGCTCGCGCGTCGCATCCACGCTGCCGAACTGCTTTTCGATCCACGGCAGCATCGCATCGGGCGGCACGAGGCGGCCCTGTGTGCTGCTGACGCTGAAGATGCGCTCGAAGCGCGCCCGCTCGATGTGCGGCAGCGCCGCGATCGCGTCCTCGATCTGAACGACGCTGATGTCCTGTTGTGTTGCCATGATGCTCCCCTGTCTCGCCTGTTTTGGCGGAATGACGGGGCTTCCTGCTCCCTAGTGCTTGAAGTGCCGCACACCGGTGGCAACCATCGCCATGTCGTGTGCATCGCACACCGCGACGGAATCCTCGTCGCGGATCGACCCGCCTGTCTGTATAATCGCCGTTACGCCGGCCGCAGCGCAGGTCTCGACCGTGTCCGGGAACGGGATGAGCGCGTCCGACGCCGAGACCGAGCCCGCAGCGTTCGTACCCGCCGACTCGACCGCGAGACGCGCGCTCGTCACCCGGTTAGGCTGCCCGGCGCCCATGCCGATCATGACGCGATCCTTCACCAATACAACGGCATTCGACTTCACATGCTTCACGCAGCACCACGCATATCGTAAGTCAACCCGCTCGGCCTCCGTTGGCTGTCGCCGCGACAGCACGCGCATCTCCGGCGGATCGATGGCCATCCGGTCGTACTCCTGGACCAGCATGCCGCCTGTTATGCCGCGAAACTCGAGCGCCGGCTGCCGCATGTCGATCGCCGGCGCTTCGAGAATGCGCAGGTCCTTCGATTTCGAGAGCAGCGCGACGGCGTCCGGAGTGTACGCCGGCGCGATGATGATCTCGACGAACAGGCGCTGGCCGCTCGTCGGGTGCTTCGTCGCGCGGATCGCCGCCGCCACCGCTTCGTCGACGGGCCGATTGATCGCGATGATGCCGCCAAACGCCGAGATCACATCGGCGCCGAACGCGAGCGCGAAGGCATCGGCGAGGGAGTCGCGGCTGGCGATGCCGCAGGGCGTCATGTGCTTGACGATCACCACCGTCGGATCGTCGAAGTCACAAACAGCCGACCAGGCCGCGTCCGCGTCGAGCACGTTGACGTACGAGAGCGCCTTACCATTGAGTTGCCGCGCCTTGACGACGCCCTCGGGCGTCCGCGCATTTGGATCGACCTGCCGGTAGAGCGCGGCAGCTTGATGTGGATTCTCGCCGTAGCGCAGCACGTCGCGCTTCGTCAGCGCGATCGTCAGCCGATCCGGGAATGGCTCTTCTGCGCCGCGCAGGTGGGCCGCGATCGCCGTGTCGTACGAGGCGACGTGCTGGAATGTCTTGACGGCGAGCTTGCGTCGCCATTCGATCGGCGAGGAGTCGTTGCGGAGGGCATCCAGCAGATCGTCGTAGTCGGCCGGATCGACGATCGGCAACACGTGCGGGAAGTTCTTCGCTGCTGCGCGTAGCATCGTCGGGCCGCCGATGTCGATGTTCTCGAGCGCATCCTCGAGCGTCACATCGTCGCGCGCCACGGTCTCCTCGAATGGATACAGTCCGCCGACGACGATGTCGATCAACCCCAGTCCGTGCTTCGCGAGCTCAGCAAGATGCTCCGGCTTATCGCGCCGCGCGAGGATGCCGCCGTGGACGCCAGGGTGCAGCGTCTTCACGCGCCCATCGAGAATCTCCGGAAAGCCCGTGAGGTCGCTCACCGGACGCACCGCGACGCGTGCCTCGCCGAGGATGCGGAAGGTGTTGCCCGTCGCGAACATCTCGACACCCAGGCCCTCGAGCCCGCGTGCCAGCTCGATCAGACCGGTCTTGTCGTACGGAGCGAGGATCGCGCGCAGCGGCATGGTGTTCGTTCCTTATGAACCGCCCTCTCGTGGAGAGAAGTTGGGGTTGGCTGGTTGGCAATGATGACGTGTCAGCGGGGAACTGCCCGTGTCGCCCGCGCTCGACATCACCGAATCAGTGTATGTCCGATGGACGCGCCGGTCATCGTTAAGTTCTTCACGCCCACATCCAATTGGACCTGGTACGCGACGGAGTTCGAGGGCGACGATCTGTTCTTTGGGCTGGTCGATGGCTTCGAGAAAGAGATTGGCTACTTCTCCCTCTCGGCCTTGAAGTCGCTGCACGGTACCTACGGCGATGCTATCGAGCGTGACTTGTGTTTCGGAACGAGTCACACCCTAAGGGAGTTCATCTGACCATCCGAAAGACCCAATCGCCCGCTGCTTCCCTTCGTACAGAACAGCGGGCTTTTTCTTTGGCGGAAGCACGCCAGTGGCGTCTTTTTCTTTACGTTCATGCGCTGTTTGCGTCAAGACACCGCATCCCATCATCCGTTTCGGGCCTCAGTCCACTGGCTACGACCGCCGTTCTCGATGGCGTGCTCGCCGCGCGCGCGCAGAGCAAAGCGCGACGGATAGAGTACACGCGAACGCCCCACAGCTCGCTCGGCAACCAGACCCCGGAGGAAGGCATTCCGGCGCAGAATCATCGAGCGGAAAGACCGGGTCGAAGTCGCATTCATGAATGTTACATTGATCGGAGGCGGGTCAAATAGTTTTACGTGTTATTGGCACTCACGCTCGCTGCTCGGCGTCTCGCATGCTGCTAGCCATTCAGTCCCACAATGATGGCCGCGAGGCCAAGAGAAAACACGCCGACCATAAGCACCAGCAAAATTGAGACCGACGTACGTCGACCGGGAAGAAACAATGTCTTCCCCATCCAACCGCGCGCCGTCTCTTGCTGAGATCTCCGCAGATAGTAGTCTTGGATTACCCTCGTAGAATACGAGCCCCGGGCCAAAACGAGGCATGATCCAGCAACTAAGATCGCGCCAAATCCGATGTCGAACGCTCGTTCCAGTACATCCATTGGTGTTGCCAGCCTTTATTCTTTAGCCGCAATCGTCCGGGAGTCTGGAGCGCTAAGTCGATTTGAAACT
>JBBSDV010000016.1:0-26177 GCA_038240335.1 Dehalococcoidia bacterium | reverse complement strand
GTTCGTTGCCGTCGGTGTCGGCGTGTCCGTGGCGGTCGCCGTCGGCGTGTAGGTTGGCACCGCCGTCGGCGAATTGGTCGGCGTCTGCGTCGGCGTGTCGGTTGATGTTGCCGTTGCAGTATCGGCCGGCGTCGGCGGGATCGTGGGGGTCGAGGTCGGGCCTACGGCCTGATATTCGTTGCTCGCGAAGGATTCGGGCGTCACGGTTGGCAGTGCCGTTGCCGTACTCGTTGGTGTAAACGTCGACGTCGGGGTGAGCGTCATGGTCGGCGTGGGCGTCGGCGTGAGAGGCGGGGTCGGCGTCTCGGTTGGAGCGGGCGTGTCCGTCGGCTCCGGCGTTGGACTGGGCGTCGGCGTCCAGGTCGGTACGATGGACGCAGGACACGCGCGCCAGTCGGTGCGGAACAGGTGAGGCCGGTCCCCGGCGGCCGCGTCCGGGAGTCCCGGCACCAGCGGGGCGTCGGAGTAATAGGCGACGTAGCCCCCGTCGGGCGAAAGCGTAATGCTTTGGCTGTAGTTGGATCCGGCTGATGGATCGCACGTTGAAGTGCGCGACGCTAACGTCGCGACTCCAGTGGAGAGATCCACTACGTATACATCAGCCCTGTTGTTCATATCTTCAGGCACGAGCGCCTGTGACGCCACGAATGCGAGATAGCGGCCGTCGCGGCTGATCGACGGTGAAAAGCTGCTCGAATCGACAGCAATCGATAGCTCACCGCTCGCGATGTCGTAGTTGTAGATATCGTACTCGCCGTCGTCGTGATCTTCGGGAACGAGCGAGGCGCTTTCTTCCCAGACGATGCGGCGGCCGTCTCCACTGATCCGTGGGCTTCCAGAGTTTAGGTTTGCCGCCACGATTCGCGTCGCGTTGGTCTGTCGATCGTACAGCAGCATGTCGCTGCTGCCACCAGGCTTGGCAAACTGACCAGGCACGATATTTGTCGCCCGGGTCAGATATGCAACGAATCGGCCGTCGTCGCTGATCGTCGGCGAGTAGCTAAGATTGTCGGCGTCGGCGGCTGTGGAGGACTCATTGATTCGCGTGATCGCGTTGGTTTGGCGATCCAGCAGGAAGACATCGGTGATCAGGCCGCCGTAAATTGGAACCCGCCGCGTGCTTTGCATTACGAAGACGGCGAACCTGCCATCGGGAGTGACCACTCCGCCGCTGAACCCCCCGCTCACCAGTACTCGTGTCGTGTGCGCGGCACGGTCCCGGACGTAGATTGCCGGCTCGCTGAAGCCCGTAACGAGGTTCGTGGACGTCGATCCAAAGAATACGAGATTCCCGTCACCGCTCATCGCCGGCACTAGTCCTGCTACCCCAAAGTTCGCCAGGCCGCCGGCATCGTTCACGTCGGCGTACTCTGTCGTGCCGTGCGCAACGTCCCGAACTACGACATTCGACCATTCTCCGAAACAACCTGAGGAATTGGCCGCGAATGCCCACGTTTCGCCATCGGTGGTGGAGACGACAGGAAGACGCTGGCTCTGGAAGGCGCCGAATGGGCACGTATATCCGTCGCTGCGAATGTCCATCTGGACGGTCACCCCCGTCACCGGCGTCGGTGTGGTGCCGTCTGGCGTGGGTGTCGGCAGCGCTTCCACGACGTGCGCTTGTAGGACGGTCGAATTGTTCTCGGGGTGTGGATCAGACCCCGGCGCAATCACCTGCATCGGGAACGCCAACACTCCGACCTGGCTCGGGTTCACGACGATCATGTACGGCCGCGTGTCGCCGGGATTCGTTCGCGGGACCGGGCAGCGAACGACTCGGTTTGAAAAGGTGCACGAACCCGAGCCGCCCGCCAGCTGAAGGGGTGTACCTCCCGCGACGAACTCGACGCCCGTTGGCAACGTAACCGTCAACACGCCGTTCGAGGCACGGCTCGGGCCGTTGTTCTGCACACCGATCTCGAGCGTCATGTTGCCGAAGTTAACCTGCATCGGGTCGGGCGAGAGATCGGCGAGCAGCGTGAGATCGGCGAAGTCCTGGACATCGGTGTATTCGACGTCGCTGAGATTCGCTGGCGTTGGGTCGGAGAAGTTGCCCATAACGCGCACTTGCGTCGTCAGGCGACCAGCCGTCGGCACGCCGAGGGTGAGATCAAGAAACCGGGCATCGAAGGCATCGAGCGTCGGCACGGTACACGTGACGAACCCGAATCCGTCCTGGCAGCTCAGTACCGATCCGTGGACGCCGCGGGCGCTGATGAAGGTTGCGTTCTTCGGAAGCTCGATCGTAATGCTGACGTTTTGCGCGGCGCCGGGGCCGTCATTGTAAAGGTCGACCCCGAGCGAAGCCTCCCCGCCCGTGCCGACTGGATTGTTGTAATTGTAGATGTCGACGGTCAGGTCGGCGTTCGCCGGCGGCGCTTCACATGCGTCGCCGCGGCCGTTGCCATCGGCGTCCTCCTGAAGCGGGTTGTAGACGAGGGGACAATTGTCGTCGATGTTCTCGAAGCCGTCGGCATCGAAATCGGGACCTCCGAGGGACCCGTTCAGGTAATCGGCGCGTGTTTGCTCCTGCTTCGGCAGGTCGGGAGCGACGCCGTCACCAAAATCCTTGTCGCCACGGAAGTCATAGATCAGGTTCGCCCAGTCATCGTAGCCATGAAGTGACGGGTCTACACCGAGCGTCTTACAGTTCGCGTTCACATCGGCCTGGACCGGGCTCGTGAGCACGCCGTCTGTGTTCCAATCGACGCCACCGTCCGCCGGTCCGACGCTCTGCGCTCCGCTCGGATCGCTGTACATTACCCGCCGACCGGCGGGCCCGCCAATGCCGGTCAGCTCATTGAGTGATAGTTCCGAGATCGAGGGCAGCGCTGCGCGGGAATAATCGATGGGTCGATTGGTGCGAATGGTTGTGCCGTCGATACCCAAACCTACAAATCCGAAGGCCGTACCAGCCTGATTGAACTGGTAGCCGTAGTTCATCACGCTGAGATAGTTTGGCTTGCAGTTCGGCGGATCCTCGTCGCCGCCGTGGTCGAGACCGAGGGTGTGGCCCAACTCGTGCATGAACGTCGCAGCGATCTTGTCGTTGTTTTCGGCAACCGGATCCGTACTAAAATCCGTGGCGACGTCGCCTGACGTCGCGAAGTCCTCGGGGCTCGTGATGTAGGTGATGAGATCGTTTCCTCGGAGCTCCGCGATTCCCGATATTCCGGGATGAGTGGCGTCTGCTTCCGCCATGAGCGCGTAGCGGAAGACGAGTCGCCGCGCTCCGAGGCGCTTCCAGCAGTCAGCGCTCGTTCGATCAATTTCACTGCCAAAGTAGCCGTGGAAGGCCGCGTCGCCACACGGCGTGCCAGTTGGTAGGACAGATGGGTTGCCACCGTTCTTGTAGTCCTCGAGGTCGTCGTGTGCGGACAGCCCGCGCGGGCTAATGTTGATCGCCGGGCTTTCGGGGACGGCGTCACTGATTTCGAGGAGAAGGTTCACACCACCGCGGCCGTCCACCGGGGCGTTGCCAGGCCGTCCGAACAGTCTCAAGCGCCGTGGCCGACGGAAAGTGCCAATGCGGCACCGCGCACTCAAAGCAGGACATGTAGTCGATCTCGACTGGTATGTCCTTGCGGGACGGCGAGGCACCCAGCGCACTAAGATTCAGATCGCCGATGCCGTCCGAGTCGAAATCGATCCCCGAAATTGCGGGTGAGTCAGCAATCGCACCGGCGTACTCCCACTGGTCGCAGATCGCATCTCCGTCGGCATCTGGAGTGTTGGTGCCGGTGACATCCGTGGACGTCGGGGAGAACTCGGAGGTCGATCCGTTGGTGTCTGTTGCGGTTGCGCTGAGGAACCGCAGGTCGTCTGGGAGCAGGCCTGGCAACTGCAACCGAAACTCGCCACTTTCCTTAGGTTTCGTTGTTCCGAGGAATTCGGCGCCGGTTCCGAACCCTCCGCCGTCCGTTGGATTGCCGTAGATATCGACGGTTCTCAACTCGGGATGATTCGTTACGAGGACACCACTGACGGTCGTTATGCCAGTGAGTTTGTCTTTGTAGGCGGTAACGGCGGACGGCGCATTCTGCAGGTCGTTGGGTCCACCATCAAAGTCGTCCTCGTCATTCGGCGTAATGTTCCAGCGGGCGGCCTGATCTCCGGGCGCGACGAGATCGATGCCGAGACGGCCCGTTAGGCTATTGCCCCGCACCGTATTGCCGATGCCTTCCCCGGAGATCCGCACGCCGGGTCGTGTCGTGCCGATGACCCGGTTGCAGACGTGCGTGCAGCCGCCATCAGTCGGGCTTTCGGTGAGTCGGAACCCGATGACGTTCGAAGTGGCGTCTGCGCTAATCCGGATCTGTGCCGTCGATACGTCGCCATTTGGAATCGGCGGGAAGGCTGGCGATGAAATCGTGTTACCGCCGATGAAGTTGCCGCGAACCTGATTGCCGTTCGTATTCCGCCCGTAGATCTCGATGGCCGACGTGGCGTTGCCGCTAACGACGTTGCAAGGGCCATCGCACGACAATGATTCGCCGCGGTCGCCACCGATGATGTTGTCTTGCGCCTGGAGGCCAATGCAGATTGCCGCGCGCGTTTCACAACTGCCTGGCGCCATAAAAACGGTTGGCCCGCCTTCGCCGTTGGGAACAGGAGCTACGAGAGCATCAACCCCGATGTAGTTGCCAGCGATCGTGTTGTGATTCGTGCCAGCGTCGCGAATAAGGATGCCGTGCCCGAGGTTTCCGGCGATGATGTTGCATGGGCTGGCGCAATCCTGATTCGGCCGAGGACCGCCGATCGTGTTATCGGTTGAGGCACCGCGAATGAGCACCCCCTAATCATTTTGCGTGGCAACCCCATCAATGTTTACGCCGATGCGGTTGCCGCTGATGGTGTTGGCCTTTGATCCATTCGAGATCTCGATGCCAACGCCTGCGTTGCCGGGCCCCAGGCCGGCGATGACGCTGTTCTCGACCATGTTTCCCGCGCCTCCGGATATCTGGACACCGTTGGCGTCGAGGCGCTGGGCGACGCGCCCGCTCACGTCGGTGCCCAGATAGAGCCCGCTCAGGAGATTGTTGCTTGCTGAGTCCAGTGCCGGTCCCTTCGGCATGGCGATGTTCCGAAGCTTGTTGCCGTCTGACGTGATCACGAGCGGCACAAACAGGCTGGTGTTCTCGATGGAGATATCAGGATCGCCGTCCCCGTCCATGTCGCCGTCGATCGTCGTGGAACCGGCGGTGAGGTAGGTCGTGAAGTTGTCGGCTAACACGCGCGAGCCGTTGGGGACGTTGAACTTAATGATGTTCCCTGGACCCGTTGCGTTCACCGCCGCGACTGCCTCGCGGAACGAGATCTTTCCGTCCGTTCCCGGCGAAGCGATAAGTGCGGCAACGCTCGTCGTGGTTCCGTCGATGGTCGAGGCCGTGGTCGAGACGGTCACCGTAACGCCGGTCGCGTGGGCTTCGGGAACCACGCAGACAGCGACAAGCACGGCGGCCAGTGGTAGTGCCAGTCGCGCACGAAACCCGACCAGGCCGCGTAATCCTCGTCGGGCGCGAAGGGAAATCGATCGAACCATGGAAGTCTCCCTTGCCGGTCCGTCTTCGTCGGACCTGTCGTCTTGCGGGGTAGGGGCCTGGCGACCGTCCCGTGAGGTCACCCGATGTTTGCATGGGCAGCCGCCGGGCGGATGGCAGCCATCGCGTCCGGCGATCGCTTAGCGAGAAGCATACTGGCTGAAACCCGGTCGCGGCTACCGTTGAACTAGACACAAACTACGTAGCCGAAGACTCGCTTATCGGGTATCGGGGATGGAAACTACGCAACGGCAAGGTGGGTAGAGGCTTGTGCGTTCTCCAAGCGCGTCGGCCGTGTTGTGCGGAAGTGGAGTAGCGTCACATGGTGACGCGAGCCACGTTCCTCTATTTCGCGAGCATCCACTCGGTAGGGTCTTATTGACAGCTGCGCTTGACTTTGGACGAAAAGAGAGTATCGTAACGCGTACCGAGCCCCGAGACATTGAAGGTTTCCCACGTCCAGCCGAATCCATTTTGAATATCGCCCGGGGGTATCGCACACTCCGCGCGACCTGAGGACTGCTATGCGACGACGACTCGTCCTGATTTCCGCGCTCGTTCCAGTTCTCGCGCTCGTTTCGTTCGTGATCGTGCCACGCGTAGCGCGTGGTATTTCCGACGGTACCGTCCGCGTGAGCTTGAGTACCGCGGGAGTGCAGGCAACCGGAGTCAGTTTGTCACCCGACATCAGCGGGTCAGGGCGCTTCGTCGTATTCACATCCACGGCAAGCAATCTGGTCACCGGGGACACGAATAGCGTGCAGGATGTCTTCGTGCGTGATCGCGACGCCGACGCCGACGGCATTTTCGACGAGGCCGGCGCCGTTGTCACGACGAGGATGAACGTGGATACGGCGGGCAATCAAGCCCTCACCTTCGCCACGGTTCGCGCAACGATCAGTGCTGATGGCCGGACCGTCGCCTTCGAGGCACAGAACACGAATCTCGTGGCTGGTGATACCAACAGGCTTGGGACGTGTTCGTTCACGACCGTGACACCGATGCCGACGGCATCTTCGACGAGGCCGGCGCCGTTTCCACGGTACGTGTCAGCTTGAGCGCCGCGAATGTGCAAGGCAACGGTGACAGCCTGGGACCCTCCCTGAGCCCGAACGGGCGCTTCGTCGGCTTCTTCTCGGGGGCTACCAACCTCGTGGCCGGCGTCGACAGCAACGGTGCCGCGGGGGACGTCTTTGTGCGCGACCGAGACACCGACGCCGACGGGATTTTCGACGAACCAGGCGCCGTGTCCACCACCCGTGTCAGCGTGGCCACCGACGGTACGCAGGGCAACGCGCAGAGCAACTATGTCCAAATAAGCGCGAACGCCCGTCACGTGGCGTTTCTCTCGCATGCCAGCAACCTCGTCCCGGGCGACACCAATATGTGTCACACGCAGAACAACACGTTCTTGTACCCGTGCCCGGACGTCTTTGTGCGGGATCGCGACACCGACGGAGATGGCGTCTTCGATGAGCCGGGGGCTGTATCCACGACGCGCGTGAGCGTGGACAGCGCCGGCAATCAGTCTGACGGCCCCAGTTGCATGCGCATGGCAGCAACACAGAACATCCAAGTTGAACCAGAATGCCCACAGATCAGTGCCGATGGGCGATCCGTCTCGTTCACATCATTCGCCACTAACCTGGTGCCCGGCGACGCCAACATCTTCTGTCAGCACGACACGGTAGCCGGCAACGACAATTGCCCTGACATCTTCGTTCATGACCGCGACGTCGATCTCGACGGAATCTTTGACGAGGCCGGGGCGATCTCCACGACACTCGTGAGCGTCGACACCGCCGGCAGTCAGGCAAACCACCAAAGCTCGTACTCCGACATAAGCGCCGATGGCCGGTTCGTGGCGTTCGATTCTTCAGCGGTTAATCTAGCAATCGGCGACACAAACGGCGTCGACGACGTGTTTCTGCGTGACCGCGACACGGACGCCGACGGTATCTTTGACGAGCCCGGGGCCGTATCCACGATCCGTGTAAGTCTTGCAGATAGTGGCACTCAGGCGACCGGTGGGTATAGCGGCACGGCCAGCCTGAGCGCAGACGCGAGCTCCGTTGCGTTCACATCCGGTGCGACAAACCTGGTTGCTGGGGATACGAACAACAGCTACGACGTCTTCGTTCGCAATCGTGCCGGTATTGGCGGTGGCGGCACGCCCACCGCTACTCCGACGGAGACGGCGACGCCAAGCAGCACGCCGACGAACACGGCTACGCCGACCAGCACGCCGGCCAACACCGCCACCGCGACACCGATCACTCTGGGTGGCATCGACCGGCAGCCCGACCTCGCGACGCTGCCGACCGCTGCAGCCTCGTCACGGAGCCCATTGATCTACCTGCTGGCTGCCGCTTTCGCGATAGTGACGGCTTCCGCCGCCTGCCTAACATGGCGCCGAACGCGCGGAGGTGGTGCCGCCCATTAGTGTTTGGCGGCCTCCTCCACGTGTCGCGGACCATCGAACATTTGTCTGTCAACGCTGCTGGACGCTTGCGGAAGTTCGGACTATTTTGGCCGTCGCTTGCGGTCCGCCTTGTTGAGCACACAGCACCATTTGCTTCGACTTGCCAGGTAATTCCCGCGACCGTTGCGGTGCATTCCAATTGGCTTCGTTTGTAAGCACGCCCTCGGGAACCTCCATCCCGGCGACGCCACCGGCACGTCGTTCCGTTCGCAGATCAGTTCCGCTCCCAGTTATACAAGTCGTCGGACGCATAACAGCGGACGGCCCAATGCGAGATGCCGCTATCGGCTGTCGACTTCTCCTTGTTCTTGCTGTACCAGTAGTACGTTCCATCGACAAGGAATCGAACCGGCGTGCGCTTGAATCCGGTTCCCGCTCGTCTCAAGCCAGAGATGGCCGGGCTTGATTGAGTTTTGCATCATGGCGTCCTCCGCGCGGCTGTCGGCCGCGGCGCGTTTTGGCGGCGCTATAGCGGGCCACTGTCTCCGAACGCTAGGGTGGCGAAGCGTTCACCCATGCGGCGATAGCCGGCGGTGTTCGGGTGCAGGCCGTCCGGCAGATCGCCGACATCACCTGCACCGAAGAGCTCCCGCCCGTGGAGCAGGTGGATGTTTACATCACCAGCTTCGCGGCGCCGTTCCAGGACATTCGCGATGAGCTCGCGGATCCGCCCGATGGAGAGCGCGCCGTACGCCAATTCGGCGGGCCGGTCGATGACGGCCGACGTGCCACCGCGTACGATCGACGGACCGGGATGGTCTTCACCGACCGGGTAGAGGATCGGCGTGACGACGAGCAGCGGCGTGTCCGGGTGCCCGTCGCGCAGCGTGTCGATGAAGCCGTGCAGCGCTGGCACAAACACGCGTTCGCGCATCGTGTCGCCGTTGATGATGTTGATCCCGACCTTGATGCTGATGACATCAGCCGCCAGATCGCGCATCGTCCGCGCGACGCATTGGTCCAGATGGCACTGTCCGCCGAATCCAAGGCTGGTGAGTTCGACACCGCCAAGCCGCGCCGCGATCGCAGGCCACGTCTCCGTCGGCCCATCCGCCTCGCCGCACTGGCTGATCGAACTGCCGTAGTGCAGCCACTTTCGCCCGATTGGTTCGGCCGCCTCAATTCGCGAGGCATCGCTAACGCGAAGATCCCGCACTTCTACGGAGCAGTTCTGCGGCAGCCATAACTCGATCCGCTTCATCGCCGCGCCGAGGCCGTCGAAGCGGACGCGGCTCGGTTCGCCGGCGTGAAACTCGATGCTGTATGGCGTCGAGCCGCTGCCTGCCCGCACGACCCAGCGCCCGCCCTCCCGCGACTGGGACGTGGCAACCGTCTGGCTGTCGACCACGAGATCGAAGCGAGGAGTTGGCCCCGGCATGTCCGGCCACTCGATGCCCGTCAGCATGGCGTCGAGTTCGACTGCGTCGGTGTCGGATGCGAAGACGATCCGCACGCCCGACGCACTCGAGATCGTGAACTGGAATATAGGGTCTTGGATCTGCTGCGACGCCCACTTCGGCAGACGGCGCGGCGTCCGGCCCGTCGGTGAACGACTCACCTCCTGGGCGCCCGCGAATCGAACGGCTTCGTGATCAAGGATCGAAATCATGGCTCTTCAATTCCCTTCGCAGGCTCGCCTATCGAACAATCCTGTGCGCCCCGGCGTCATATCGACGGCCACGACACACGAACGGAATCGGAATGTCGACGGCGATGGCATCGCTGCTAACATCGACCGAGATCATTCCGTGGGGTGAAGGTGCCGCGCCCCGCGCCCATTCGAGACCACCAAGTTCCGGCTCGATCGATGCAACGGCGAAGCCGGGCTCGGCCGGTGTGATACCGAGCACGCGCTGTACAAGGTCGCGCGTTGGCGTGGACGACCAGCCGTGGCTGACGGTGCCGCCGGCCCAGCACTCCGTCCACGACGTGGAACAACGCTTCATCGCCCAGCGGTCCCAGTCGAGCAGTTGCTGCGGGATCAGATCCGCGCGCCCAGCCGCGTGCAATGCGTCGTGGATAACGTACCGGAAAAACGGCTGCGCGCGCACGACCTGCCGATCAACGTCCCACCAGGGTTCGGGCAGCGGGCCTCGCCGCGTGTACGCACCGATCGGCACCTCGCTGTTCGGCTCGGCCGGGCCGTCCGCCTTATCGAAGATCGCGTGTACGAGGCGATCTTCGTCCGTCATCGCCTCGACGAGGCGACCGATGCGCTCAGACGGCACGACCCCGCCGACGATCGCCGCGGCCTGCGCATGCTGCGACACCATCGGCAGACGCTTCCCCGCGACGTACGAATCGACGTACAACCCACGATCGGCGTCCCACAGGCGCTCGAAGCCGCGTTTCATCGCTTCGTGGCGTTGGCGCGCCCAACGCGCGCGGCCCTCGTCTCCCAGCCAAGATGCCATTTCGGCGAACTCCAACCGCGAGCGCGCGAGCAGGCCGTTGAGAGCGCCGCTTACGCCTTGCGTGTAGATCGAGGACCAGTCGATCAGCACCCAACCGAAGACGTCGACAGCGCATCCCTTATCGTCGAGAAACGGATCGAACCAGCGGAGCACACCCTCGGCGACCGTCAGCAGGCGCGCGATCTCCTCGCGGTCACCGATGTAGCGATAGAGGTTGTGCACGGAATGGACCCAGTGCAACGCCCAATCCGGGATGACCATGACGTCGACGTGTTCGATGTCGCCAGCGACGGCCATCGGCAACATGCCGTCGGCCCGTGGCGATGCGGTGAGCGTTGGATGCCAGCGGGCGAGTCGCCAGTCGGAGTTGGTGGTCAGGTCCACCATCTGGTGCACGACGGAGTCGCCCGTCCACGCGCGTTGCTCGCGTGTTGGGCAGTCGATGTAACTGTCCATCGAGCAGATCGTGACGGTGCGTCGGCCGACGGCGTAGATCGCATCGAGACGCGGATCGCTGCACTCGAAGTATGCCTCGCCGGAGACCGGATACAGTCGTTCGCGGATGCGCACGGAGTGCACCGTGGCGTTCGCCGGCGCGTCGAGGGTGATACCCCGCCCGCCGTACAGGTCGAATGATTCGGTGACACGGCGCGTGCCGTCGCCAACGAACGCGACTGAAACGACGTTATCGGATTCGTCGGAAGCGCCGCTCGCTACAAGCTCGGACACGTGCACTGTGACCGTCTCACCGGCAGGGATCTCCGCGTCGATAACGACACTGCCCACGACGACGCGCTGTTTGTCGGCTTCGACGACGTCGCCACCGGGGTAATCGATCGGGCGCTCGGCGAACGGCCCGCCAGGATACGATGGCGGATGTGGACCACTCGTGTCCGCCCAGGTCGTTGCGCGCCGCGTAGCGACCTGCTCCCACCCGGGATCGGCGCCGTCAGGCGCGTTCCAGCCAACGGGCAGGCCGCGCAGGTCGATCATCTCGGTGCCGCGCCCGCCGACGCCCGAACCGGACGTCGCGCCCCAACCGTCGAGACGCGTGCCGGTCCAGCTGTCGTCGCTGACGATCCAGTCGTCGCCGAGGCGCGCTTCGAACACGAACGCGCCGTGCCGCAGGTCCGTGCCAGGAGGCGGCGGCAGCCACCAGGCGTTTGCTCCCTCATACAGCCAGGCGATGACGCCGATGATGTTCTTGCCGGCGTGCAAATACGGGGCGAGATCGATCACATCGTAGGGCTGCCGTCGTGGGTTCGCACGGACCGGGCCGCGCGCGACTTCCGTACCGTTGACATACAGCGTGTAGCGTGAGATGGCGGACAGCCGCGCAGGCACGCTCGTGGGCACGTCGGTCAGCGAGACGATGTGACGAAGCGCGACGCTAGTCCTGCCGCTGGACAGCCCCTGCGACCAGATCCAGCGCGCCCTCCAGCGTCCCCACGGAAAGGTGTCCAATGTCATGTGCGCTCCTTGCTTCCCTGTTTGAGATCGAGAACTCGACGCTACCGAATCGGCTGGGACGTGCGCAGGGCGGATCCCGGAGCGACGGTCTCGTACGAAGTCACTTCGGCTCAAACCTCCGCAACGTCATCGAGCGAGCGACGCAGGCGCGCATCGCTTCCAGCGACGCCGGCATCGCGCCGTGCGCCCGCGCCTGAATTAGTAGATTGCCGAGCGCTGTTGCCTCGGTCGGGCCCGCAATCACCGGCAACCCCAGGAAGTCCGCGGTCAACTGACAGAGCAGCTCGTTCTGCGAGCCGCCGCCTACGATGTGCACCACCTCGACCGTCACGTTCGCGAGTCCCGCCGCCTGACGCACCGCGCGTGCATATGCCATCGCGAGCGAGTCGATGATGCATCGCACGATCTCGGTGGGCGTTTCGGGAGGACGCTGGCCCGTCGACTGAGCGGCAGCGTCGATGCGCTCCGGCATCCGGCCCGCGGCGAGAAACGCGGGGTCATCAACATTCACGAGCGGACCGCCGGGCGAAAGCGACGCGGCTCCCGCGATCAGTTCCTTCGCGTCGGATATTCCCCACTCGCGCAGCGACTCCTGCAAGAGCCATAGTCCACCGACGTTCCGTAGGAAGCGCGTTCGGCCATCGACGCCGCCCTCGTTCGTGAAGTTCGCCGCTCGCGCTTCGGCGGTGAGTACCGGGCGTGGGAGTTCCAGTCCGACGAGCGACCATGTCCCGCTCGCGATGTATGCGAAGTTGGGCGTCATCGCCGGCACACCGACGACGGCTGACGCGGTGTCGTGCGATGCAACCGTCGTGACGGGCACACCCGATGCCTCGCCGCGGGCGGCGCCCGGCTGCTCGATCGCTGGCAGTATCTCGAGCGCGATGTCCATCCGCGCGAGGAGCGCCGGCGACCAGTCCCGTGTGCGCACATCGACAAGGCCTGTCGTCGTAGCGTTTGTGTACTCGGTACGCAGCACGCCACTCAGCCAGTAGGCGATGAGGTCCGGCAGCAGCACGATGTGGGCCGCCTGGGCCCAGAGTGCCTCGCGCTTCTCGGCGGCGAGTTGGTAGATCGTGTTGAACGGCAGGAACTGCAGTCCGTTGATCGCGAAGAGCTCGTCGGGTGGGACGATGCCATGCACCTCGTCGATCACGGCCGACGTGCGTCCGTCCCTGTACGCGATCGGTTCGGCGAGCAGCTGGCCGTCCGCGTCGAGCAATCCGTAATCGACGCCCCACGTATCGATGCCGATCGATTCGAGTTGCGGGTATTTCTCTCGCAGGCCATTGAGGCCGAACAGGATCTCGCCGTACAGCTCGGACAGGTTCCAGCGAAGGTGGCCATCGATCTCGTGCACGCCATTTGGAAATCGATGGATCGCATCGAGGCTGACGCCTTTGGCGTCGATCACACCGGCAATGACGCGGCCGCCCGAGGCGCCGACATCAACTGCTCCGAACACGCGGGCATCCATCGGCCTACCGGAGGAAGGCGTTGGCGACGCCTGCGTCTACCGGGACGAGGAGTCCCGTCGTGTGGCTGAACTCGTCGGACGCGAGAGCCGCGACGCAGCGAGCGACGTGCTCGGGCAGCACCTCGCGCTTGAGCAGCGTGCGTTGGGCGTAGTACGCGCCGAGCTCTTCCTCCGGCACGCCGTATACGGCGGCGCGTTGCGCGCCCCAGCCACCAGCGAAGATGCCGCTCCCGCGCACGACGCCGTCGGGGTTGACGCCGTTGACGCGAATGCCGTGCTCGCCGAGTTCGGCGGCAAGGAGACGTACCTGGTGCGCCTGATCGGCCTTCGTCGCGCTGTACGCCACGTTGTTCGGCCCGGCGAACACGGCGTTCTTCGAGACGATGTAGATGATGTCGCCGCCCAGCCCCTGCGCGATCATCACGCGCGCCGCGGCCTGTGAGACGAGGAAGCTGCCCTTTGCCATCACGTCGTGCTGGACGTCCCAGTCCACTTCAGTCGTATCGAGCAGTGGCTTCGAGATCGAGAGGCCGGCGTTGTTCACCACGAGGTCGATGCCGCCGTACGCGAGTATCGTCGCTTCGATGGCTGCAGAGACCTGCGCCGCGTCGGTAACGTCGGCCTGCACGCCGATCGCGATGTCGGGGCCGCCTATCTCCGCGGCAGCGGCGCGCGCCTTCGCCGGATCGAGGTCCGCGACGACGACGCACGCGCCCTCCGACGCCAGTTTTTGCGCAATCTCCCTGCCGATGCCGCTCGCCGCGCCGGTGACGAATGCGATGCGGCTGGCGTGACGTCTCAGCGGCGGCATCCGCCGGAGCTTCGCCTCCTCGAGCTGCCAGTACTCGATACGGAACTTCTCGCTCTCGGGGATGGGAGTATACGTCGAGATCGCTTCGGCCCCGCACATGACGTTGATGGCGTTTGCGTAGAACTCACCCGCGACGCGCGCCGTCTGCTTGTCTCGTCCGTATGAGAACATGCCGACACCTGGCACCAGGATGATCGCAGGATCGGTGCCGCGCATCGGCGGAGAGTCGGCGGTCGCGTAGCGCTCGTAGTAGGCGCGATAGTCAGCGTGATACGACTCGTGCAGTTCCGCGAGCCGCGCGACACACTCGTCGATGGACGCAGTCGCCGGCAGATCGAGGACGAGCGGACGCACCTTTGTGCGCAGGAAGTGGTCGGGGCACGACGTGCCGAGCGCCGCCAGCGCGAACAGCTTCTCGCGCGCCAGGAAGTCGAGCACGACGTCGGCATCCGTGAAGTGCCCGACCGCGCGCTGGTCGCGCGACGCGATGGCACGCAGGTGCGGTGCGAGCGCCGCGGCTTTCGCTCGGCGTTCGGCACCGGGCAGCGCGCGTCGCTCTTCCACGACCGCTCCGAACGGCTCGGCGACGCCGTGCGTGTCGATGTACGCCTGCGCCTTTTCGATGATCCACAACGAGTTCGACTCCGCGTCGTCGCTCGTGTCGCCCCAGGCCGTGATCCCGTGGCCGCCCAGGATGACGCCGACTGAGTCGGGGTTGCACGCCTTGACCGCAGCGATATCCAGCCCGAGCTGGAAGCCCGGCCGGCGCCACGGCACCCAAGTCACCTTGTCTCCGTAGATCTCGTTTGTCAGCCGCTCTCCGTCAGCCGCTGTGGCTATTGCGATGCCGCTGCCCGGGTGGAGGTGATCGACGTGCTGCGCGTCGACGAGCGCGTGCATCGCCGTATCGATGGATGGTGCAGCGCCGCCGCGGCCGTACAGACAGTAGTCGAACGCGGCCACCATCTCGTCCTCGCGCTCCTCGCCGGGGTAGATGTCGACGAGGGCACGGATCCGGTCGAGCCGAAGGACGGCAAGGCCAGTATCCGTCAGTGTGCCGAGGTCACCGCCGGATCCCTTCACCCAGAGCAGCTCGACCTCGCGGCCGGTCGCCGGGTCTACATCGGCGCCTTTCGCTGACGTGTTGCCGCCCGCGTAGTTCGTGTTGCGCGGATCCGACCCGAGGCGGTTCGACCGCGCGATCAGCTGTTCAACGATGGGATGCGTCATTACGGCCCCCATCCTGCCGGCCTGCCGCCGACTCGTTCCGCCACGATCCGCTCTGCATAGCCGCTCGCGCGATAGGCCTCCACCGGGTCGGCGGGCAGGCCGTGCGACGCGCGCCACTCGGCCAGATCGGCGCGTACGTCGGTGTAGAACGCGTCCATCAGGACGGCGTTTCCCGCGAGCACATCGCCCGCCCGCTCCGCGTCCGCCAGCGCTTCGCGATCGACGAGCAGCGCACGCGCCATCATCTCTTGCACGTTCAGCACTGAGCGGATCTCGCCCGGAATCTTCGGTTCGATGTTGTGGCACTGGTCGAGCATGAACGTGACACCACCGTTCTCATCGAAGCCGCCTCCACGCACGACTTCGAAGAGGATGCGGAACAGCTGGAAGGGATCGGCGGCGCCTACCATCAGGTCGTCGTCCGCGTAGAAGCGCGAGTTGAAGTCGAACGCGCCGAGCCGACCGAGCCGCAGGAGCTGCATGACGATGAACTCGATATTGGTTCCCGGCGCGTGATGGCCGGTGTCGAGGCAGACGACCGCGCGATCGCCAAGTGCGACGCAGTGAATGTACGCGGTACCCCAGTCGGGGACGTCCGTGGCGTAAAACGCCGGCTCGAAGAACTTGTACTCAAGCACGAGGCGTTGCTGCGGATCCAGACGCGCGTAGATCTGCCGCAGTGAGTCGGCGAGACGTTCCTGGCGGTCACGCAGATCCCCCTGACCCGGGTAGTTCAACCCGTCCGGCAGCCAAACTTTGAGGTCGCGGCTGCCGGTGACGTGCATGATGTCGATGCAGTCCAACGCGTGCCTGATCGACTTCTGGCGGACTCGCTCATCGATATGGCAGAGGCCGCCGAGCATGTAGTCGTCGTCCTGGAATGTGTTGGTGTTGATGGTGCCGATGCGCACGCCGAGATCGGCGGCGTGCCGTTGCAGACGATCGAAGTCATCAACGAGGTCCCACGGGATGTGGAGTGCTATCGAGGGCGCGATGCCGGTCAGCCGGTGTACCTGCGCCGCGTCTGCGATCTTCTCCTCCGGCGTGCGCGGCACGCCTGCCTGATTGAAGACCTTGAAGCGCGTGCCGGAGTTGCCGAACGCCCAGGAGGGCAGCTCGATGGCCAGCAGTTCGAGGTGTGGAAGGATGCTGTTGAATGCCTTCACGTTCCGCCCCGTCCGGTTTCTACGGCAAGCGACACACCGCAACGGCGGCAGACTTGGCACCGTCCGTATTGTCGCGCCCGCAGACCGCACATTGCATGCTACTCCGCCGATCTGAACCCGTGGGAGCCCTACTATATGGAAACCCGCGCGCTGCCGCGAAGCTGGTCGACGTGAGCGCCTCGCGCGCACATGCGCAGACTCGCGCCGTTTACCGCTACGTCACGGAAGTTCGGTTCGAACGGACACTCCGGGAGTCCTGCAAAGCGCTCCGTCAGGGGTTCGGGAGATGTCCGTGCAACCTCCGCGATCCGCCGGGACTGATCGCCGGCGGGAGTATGTGGCACTCCCAGTGTCAGCGTAAGTTGACACCCGGCGCGTCACGAATGCGGCATGACAGCTCCCGCGCGCGCCAAGGCGCCGTACGTCGCGAACCAGTCGCGCTTCTCACGCCAGCCATGACGATCTTGACGTGGCCGTCGACGGCAGACGCGCCCGGCGCGCGACGGCGATTTGAGAGCGCGTCTACTCGGAAGGTCAGCCAACGGCAAAGTTGATCCCGGAGCGCCCCGCATATCCTTGCAATCAGGGCGCGACGAACGTTCGCGACAGCGTCGTGAACGTGCACGTGTAGACGTCCCGCGACCATCCGGGCGCCTGGAACAGCGCCGCCTGGATCGGGCTGCCCGTGGCGATTCGTCCGAGTTCTGCCCCCGTTTCGACGTTTAGCACGACGACATGCTCGCTCGTGCCGTCGAAATCATTCACGACGATCTCTCCCGTGTCTGGGAAGAGCAGAAAATGGTTACTCGCTCCGTATGCGTGTTCCCAAAGGCGCTCGAACACGTTCTGGGCGTATCGAAAGCCAGCAATTCGTGCGTTCCCGCTGTCGTACACGACGGCGATCTGACGTGATGTGTCGATGAGCGGCGGATTCACGATAGTGCCGTGTGGGAGATCGAATGGTGTGAACGTTTGGGCTTCTCTCGCGTCGTTGAGTGGCACGCGGAAGAGATGGAGCGGTCCGCTGGCGACCCCGGTGCCGCGGAAGTTCCCGCGGAAGTTGTTCTCGCCGTTATCCATGAACCATGCGTAACCATCGGCGATGACCGGATCCCAGCCGTACGACTGCTCGGCGTCGACCTGGGTGCGGTAGCGGAAGCTCCACGAGCCGTCGATGCTCAGCGAGCCTCGTTCGTACCGATACCGGAAGATCGTATCATCCCCGACCACGTACACGAACTCTCCGGACGCTCCACGATCACTGGAAATGCGGGCAATGGACCCTTCCGGTATATCGACCTCCGGGCAGACCGGTCGCAGGCGATCCGGCTCAAGAAGGCTGAAATAGGATCGAGATGATCTGTCGCGTACGAAGTTCTTCATGACGAGATTGCCGTCCGAGAGCGCAATCAGGCTGTTGTAGGCGTGCGCGCGCGGAAGCTCGCAACTGGCTATGAGGTTGCAGTCTGCGTCGAGCTTGTGGCAGTAACGTCCATACGTCAGGTAGAGATAACCATTTTCGTGCGCCAGGATGCCGCCGGCCCAAAAGGGCCCTCCCGGCAGATCCGGAGAGCGAGCGAGCGGCGCTAACGATATGGGATCGATGCGTTCGACCCACGACGTTGTGTTCTCCCACGGTTGGGTGTTCCCCTGCACAAACACTTCGCCGGGTTCGCGCAGCACCACCATGTTTGGGAAGAGCATCGGGCGCGACGTCACCTCGAGGCGGTCGCCGGACGCCAGTGCGAGTCCGGCGCTGCGGGGCATGAGCTGCCTCCGTGGACCACCATCCTCACCGGGAAACGGGCTATCGAAATAGCCGGGGATCGGGCCCTGCGAGTCGACATCGTTCAAGGCGTATGCTCCACGTGCCGGTGCTGGATGAGACTGCGAGTACAAGCGCAAGTTGACACCCGCTGCGCCAACAGTACATGATGCGTCCGATGGCTACCACATCACCCACGAGTCGCTCGACTGCACGAGCGTCCTCGCCCGACACGATGAGATCGGCCGCCCCTACGCCGGTCGATGGGCGCCGCGCGTGGCGCGATCGGAACCTCAATGCCGTCGTCGATGCGCTGCTCGACCTGTTCGCCGAGGGTAACTTGCGCCCGGGCGCCGACGAGATCGCGGCGCGCTCCGGGATGTCGCGACGCTCCGTGTTTCGCTATTTCGACGACCTCGATAGCCTTGACCGTGTCGCCATCGAGCGGCAGATTTCGCGCGTCGGCCGTCTCACCGAACTGTCAGATGTCGGGGAGGGGCCGCTAACGAACCGAATCGAACGGCTCATCACCCAGCGACTCGGACTGTTCGAAGCGATCCTGCCGGTCGCCCGGGTGTCGCGGTTGCGCGCGCCGTTCGAGCCCGTCGTGGCGGATGAGTTGGCGCGAAGCCGGCGCTTGTTTCGCCGGCAGGTCGAGCGCCATTTCGCTGCCGAGCTTCAGTCGCTGGGCCGAAGCGACCGGAACGCCATGTTGGCTGCTATCGACGTGCTCTGTTCGTTCGAAGCGTACGAGCTGCTCCGCCTGGGCCACGCGCACGCGCCGAAGCAGATCGGCGACGTCATGCGTATTGGCCTCACCAGGCTACTTCGCGCGTCCTAGTCCTTCGCGCTCTCGGACCGCGCCGTCGCAGCGACATCACCGCGGTCGCGCTGGCCTTGGATGCGGAACGTCACTCGCACCAGTCTGCCGGTGAACGCGAACGGGCCCTCGTAGTCATCGACGACGGTTGAGAGTCGGTCGCAACCGACATCCACGCCCGTCGATCCCATCATACGGATGATCTTCGGGATCGCGATCGACGCCAGATCGGCACCATCTACCGAGATTGTAAGTGTGCCGCTGCGAGCCTCTCGTTCGAACCGCGCCGACACTTCGTGCGCGCCGGGCGCGAGGTCAATCTTCGCCACCGCACGATGGTGCGTCCCGAGTGCGTTATAGTCGAACTGCAGCTTGCCGTCCTTGATGAAGAAGCTTTGGCCGACGTTGTGGCTACCGCGCGCATATAGCACGCCTTCGCAATCACCCTCCGGCGCTACGATGTCGCAGGTGATCGTCCACGACCGCCCGCCGAGCGGCGGCGCCGCATCCGCCGGGATGTGGGAGATCGGCGGAGTGTAGATGTACTCGGTGCGCGCGTGAGGCGTCCCCGGCCGCGGTGCCCCACCGAACAGTTCGATGCCACGATCATCCAGCGGCAGCACGTCGTTCATGCCTGCTTCCGCCCACCACGCATCAACTAACTGGCGAAGCTTCTCGGGAAGTTGCGCCGCGAGGTCGTGACACTCCGAGAAGTCTTCATCCAGGTTGTAGAGCGCCCACTGGTCCTCGTCGAATGGTTCGCCCTTCTTATGATAGGTAACTGCCTTCCATCCGTCTTCGACGATGCCGCGATGCCCGCCCATCTCGAAGTACTGCCGCGATCGCGGCGCGGGACCGTCCGGTGCGTCCCACGTGCCCGCGATGCTCCGCCCGTGTAGCGGGATCTGCTCGTGGCCCATGAACTGATCCGGCACCACGACTCCGGTGATGTCGAGGATGGTCGCCGGAACGTCGATAGCGTGGCAGAACTGCCGGCGAATGCCGCCGCTGTCCTTGATTCGCGCTGGCCAGTGGACGATCAGCGGGTCGCGCACGCCGCCGCCGTACGTGTTCTGCTTGTACCAGCGGAGCGGCGTGTTGCCAGCTTGCGCCCAGCCCCAGGGGATGTTGCTGTGCGAATGCGGTCCGCCGATGTCGTCGAGCCTGTTCGCGACGATGTCGTCGATGTCCTCCTGCTGCAAATTGAAGAAGCTGAACTCGTCCATGACGCCGCGCGGGCCGCCCTCCTGGCTGGCGCCGTTGTCGGACACGAGGACCAGCAGCGTGTTGTCGAGCAGGTCCTGCGTCTCCAGGAAGTCGACCAGGCGGCCGATCTGTGCGTCCGTATGATCGAGGAACCCGGCGAACGCTTCTTGCAGGCGCGCCGCGAAGGTGCGTTCGTTCTCGGAGACGTCATCCCACGGACGAACGCCCGGATTGCGGGGCGCGAGCGTGGTGCCGGGCGGCACGATACCCATCTGGATCTGGCGCGCGAACCAGCGTTCGCGGGCGACGTCCCACCCTTCATCGAAATGGCCGCGGTACTTTTCGCGAAACGACCGCGGCGCTTGGTGCGGCGCGTGCATGGCGCCGAACGCGAGGTAGAGGAAAAACGGACGGTCGGGGCGAATGGACGTGAGGTCGCGGATCCAGCCTATCGAGTGGTCGACCAGGTCTTCGCTGACGTGGTAGCCGTCTTCCGGTCCGGCCGGCGGGTCGACGTGATGATTGTCGGCAGTCAGTTCCGGGTAGAACTGGTCCGTTTCGCCTTGCAGAAAGCCGTAGAAGCGATCAAAGCCCTTTTTCAGCGGCCAATTGTCATGCGGCCCGGCCGCCGAGCAATCGCGCATCGGCGCCAGGTGCCACTTGCCCGCTGCGTACGTCGCGTAGCCGTTCGCGCTGAGGAGTTGCGCAACCGTCGCCGCGTGTGGCGTGATCGCGCCACGCATGTTCGGGAACCCCGTGTCGAAGTTCGACACACTGCGCATGCCGACGGCGTGATGATTGCGTCCGGTCAGGAGGCAAGCGCGCGAAGGAGAGCAGAGAGCAGTTGTGTGAAAACCCGTATATAGTAGCCCGCCTGCGGCGAGCCGGTCGATGTTGGGCGTTTGAATCGTTGAGCCATACGATCCCAGATGCGCGAACCCCGTGTCATCCAGGACGATCATCACGACGTTGGGCGCGGCGCCAGGGGGTGCGACCGGCGCGGGCCACCACGGCTCGGATTCGGTAAGTGTGCGGCCGATGTGTCCGCCGAAACGAGGTTCACTGCTACTCATATAGATGCCCCCTTCCTAACGTCGTTCGATCCGGCTATCTCTACCTACTGGCGCAGGCAGTGTCAACTGATATTGACACTGCCAGTGCCATCATGTTACGTTGCCGTCGAAATCTTGAACCACTATGCGGTGTTCAAGGTGACGATGCGGAGGGGTGCATCCATCATGAGTGAACGATTCGAGATCGTATTCCTCGGAACGGGCAGCCCGCTCGCCAGCCCCGACCGCTGCGGTGCTGGCCAAGTCGTTGTCGCTGGAGATACGCAACTGCTCGTCGATTGCGGCTGGGGCGCGGCGCGCAGACTCGTGCCCTCCGGCGTGCGACCCAATCTCATCGACACTGCGCTGTTTACGCACATGCTCACCGACCACATGACGGACGTTCCCGACTTCCTGTTTCAGCGATGGACGCTCGGCGCGACGGTACCGCTGCGGGTGTACGGTCCGGACGGCACGCAGGAGATGGTCGATGGCTTCTTGATGGCGCTGCGTCGCGATATAGGGTTCCGGCTGGCACACCACGGCGACAAGCTGCACCCGGACGGCATCAAGGTCGACGTGACGGAGTTATCCGTTTCCGCATCACCGGGGTGTTCCTCAGTATCGACGGACTCGCATTCGAGAGCTTCGAGGTCGACCATTTCCCGGTCGTGCCCGCGTTCGGCTACCGCGTCAAGTATGACGGGCGCGTCGTTGTGCTCTCGGGCGACACCTCGCTGTGTGACTCCCTGGCGGGCGCGTCGCTCGGCGCTGACATGCTGGTCTGCGAGGCGATGAATCTCACGATGATGGAGCAGCGAATCGCGGTGCTCAAGCGTATGAACATGCCGCGCGAAGCGGGTCTGCTCGGAGACGTCCCTTCGTACCACATCGGCACACACGAGATCGCCGCATTGGCGCGCGATGCCGGCGTCGGCGAAGTGATCCTTACCCACGTCATCCCGCCGATCCCGAACGACCCCGCGCAGGTAACCGCGTTTATGGCCGGGTTCAGCGACATCTACGCGGGCCCGGTGCGGGTCGCCCACGATACGGAACGCGTGCCTGTTGTGAAGCACTAGCTCCGACCAAGTCGGACAGGAATGGAATGAACGCGATGACGACGGATCTTGACTCCCAGGGCGCTCGATGGCGGATCCCCGGACGGGCGCATGCCATGTTCGCACTCGCAGCGCTTGCTCTTGCGCTTGCGGCGGGTTGCGGCTCGTCCGACTCCAAGGGCAGTGCGGCGCAATCGACGTCTGGCGCCGGATTCAGCGCGACGGCCGCGGCGCCGAAGCCATCTGGGACACTGACCGGGGAGCAGGGTGGCCTCGCGTCGAGGGGCTGCGGGGCAAGCGTTACTGCGAGGTGTTGCTAGCGACCGTGAAGGATGCCCGCCTGAACGCGCAGGTACACAACAGTTATGGATTGAACGACTGCCCCGCGGACGCCTGGAAGGCGCTCGATGCCGCGGCGATCAAGACCGAACGTGGCGTCATCGCCGCACTGCTGAACGGCCCGCGTTACTGGCTGATGGATGCGATCGAGAAGCAGCCTTCGGGCGAGCGGCAGATCACGAAGTTCGGATCGATCGAGATGTTCCTGGCCGCTACGGTGGATCTCGGGCCCATCCCGCCGAATCTCGCACCGTACGCCGAACACCAGGTCGCGCGTGCGACGGTGTTCGAGTATTCGAAGGGCGCGGAGGTGTACGAGCTACTCGCTCCCGGCGGGAATGTGTATGTGATGCAGGCGTACAGCCAGCAGAACGATGCGACGCTTATGGAGCGGGATCTGGCGTCGCTTGGCAGCCGACTGAAGCCGCCGCCGGGGTGGACGTACCGAGCGCGCACGCTGGACAGCACGTTGCGCGTGTCGTACGCCGGCGTCGAGGCGACGGTGATCCAGGATGAACTCATGAACACGTACAGCCTCGTCCAATCGAACTGACGCACAAGCGAAAGGTCACTCTCTCATGAAAGCACTGCGCACTCCTGACGAACGATTCGAGAACCTTCCCGGTTACTCGTTTTCCCCGCACTACGTCGATGTGCCGGACGGCGACGGTGGGGCGCTCCGCATGCACTACATCGACGAGGGGCCGCGCGACGGCAAGATCGTACTGCTGCTGCATGGCGAGCCATCGTGGTCATACCTTTATCGCAAAATGATCCCCGGCGTCGTCGCCGCGGGCTATCGCGTCATCGCGCCGGACCTCATCGGCTTCGGCCGCAGCGACAAGCCGTCGGAACAGTCGGACTACACATTCCAGCGCCACATGGACTGGCTCACGTCGTTCCTGAAGCAGCTGGACCTCAAGGACATCACCTACTTCGGTCAGGACTGGGGCGCCGTCCTCGGCCTGCGGCTCGCGGCCGAGAACGAAGACCGGTACGCACGCATCGTCATCGGCAACGGCGGACTTCCGACGGGCGACCGGCCCGCCAACGACGCGTTCATGCGCTGGCAGAAGTTCTCGCAGACCTCACCAAAGTTCTTCATCGGCCAATTGATTCAGAGTTCGACCGTGACGACCCTGGCCGACGATGTTGTCGCTGCGTACGACGCGCCTTTTCCCGACGACAGCTACAAAGCCGGCGCGCGCATCTTTCCGACGCTCGTCCCGACGACACCGGACGACCCCGCCGCGCCAGCGAACCGCAAGGCATGGGAAGTCCTTCAGCGCTGGGAAAAGCCGTTCCTCACAGCCTTCAGCGACTCGGACCCCATTACCAAGGGCGGTGAGCGCGCGCTTCAGTCGCTCATCCCCGGGGCGAAGGGCCAGCCGCACATTACTATCGAGGGCGGTGGCCACTTCCTCCAGGAAGACAAGGGTGAGCAGCTGGCAGAGATCGTCGTCGATTTCATCAAGCGCACGAGTTAGTCGCAAGGGAGCGACGGAAGGAAGCAATATGGCTACGGAAAAGACCGGCGACACGATCCGCTACGGCAGGATCAACAAAGCGCTGGTCGGCGCCTGGATGCAGCTCGATCCCGCGGACGACGGCCCCTTCTGGGCGCTCAATCTCATGAAGTACCGCGAGGTCGCCGACTACGGGGACGGCGCCACGAGCGCAAAGAGCGGCCGCGAAGCCGACGATGAGTACACGCCGCGCGGACCGCTGGCCGCGATTGGCGCGCAGATCGCTTTCGCCGCGGAGGTCGAACGGACGGACGTCGGCGACGGCACCAACTGGGATCGCATCGGGATCGTGCGCTACCCGAGCAGGCGCGCCTTCTTCGACATGCAGCAGCGAGACGACTTCAAGAAGCAGCATGTCCACAAGGACGCTGGGATGGACTTCACGATCGTGATGTCCTGCTTGCCGGTGTTGCCGTTCGCCGGCGCGACCGAGCGACATCCGTTCGTCGAACTACGCGTAGGTTCTGACGCGAGTGTTGCAGCCGGAGACGCGGGCATATTCGATGTGGAGGGCGTGATCGTTGGCGACGAACGCGTCTGGAAGCGGGCATCCTTCCGCTGGTTGGAAAGCGATCCGGGGCCGGGTCACGCGGTGAGCGACGATCCCGCGTCCTACGTGATGGTGCTCCGGCCGAGCATCGATCGCCTCTCGCGCTCCGTGCTTGAGGCGCCGACGGGGGCAGCGACACAATCATGACCGGCGCTCGTGAGACGGCTTCCTTTCTCGATTTCCAAATCAACCCGTCTGATCTTCAGGAGCGGCGAACTGTGGAACTCGTGCGACGGCCTCTGGAATCTGGTCAGGTGCGATTCCGCGTGCTAACGATCCTCGTTATCTCCGAGAGTTGACACATTGGCAATAGTCAGAGGTAGACGGGCGCTATTGGAGTGGTGCCCAAGGTGGGAGTCGAACCAACATGAGCCTTGCGGCCCAACGGTTTTGAGTTTCTGACCGTCTTCGCTTCTCGTCCCAACCAGTCCTGTTTCGTCCCCAGCGTGTAGTTAAGTTTCAAGACGTGCGTACCAGCGCGTCACGTTCCATACCACCATGTGCCGGGAAATTACGGGCCGCGTTCCGGCCGAACTCGTTGCAATATCGATTGGAGATTAGATGGCCCTCACAGCATAGATGCTATGTGTGCCACTCAGCCCTTTCAGTTCTACGTCTTGAGGCTCGCTGAACATCGCAGCACCAACGCTGCTCTCGACGAGTTGGCGCAGGAGCGACGACACCAGGATCTCGCCGCCGGTCGCCTTGCCGGCGACGCGCGAGGCCATGATCACGTTCTTTCCGTAGAAGTCGTCCTGATCCTTGATGACTTCGCCGGCGTGGAGGCCGATGCGCACCTTCACATGCTCGCCGTCGGCGGCGTTGTGGTCGGCGAACGCGCGCTGGATCGCAATGGCGCAATCGAGCCCCTTCTTCGCCGACTGGAACGCCACCATGAAGCCATCGCCCATCGTTTTCACTTCGTAGCCGCCATACGCGCGCAGCTGCTCGCGGATCAGCGCGTTGTGCGCGCGCAGCAGGTCCTGCCAAGCCTGGTCGCCGAGCCGCTCGGTGAGCAGCGTCGAGTCCTCGATGTCGCTGAACATGATCGTCACCGTGCCGTCGGGCGCGGCGTGCGTGGCGATGTCCGGCCGCTCCTCTTCCACACGCTCAGCGACGATATCGATCGACGTGAAGATGCTGGTCGAGCTGAGACCCTGCTCCTCGAACTTCAGCGCCATCAGCTTCTCGAGCAGCGGCCTCATGCCGAGCTTCTGCGCGTGACCGAGCGCTTCGTCGATGAGCGTGCGTGCTCGCTCGCGATCGCC
>JBBSDV010000015.1:0-27689 GCA_038240335.1 Dehalococcoidia bacterium | reverse complement strand
TCGCTCGGTGCGACGGGTGCGGGTTGTTGTCGCCGCGGCCGATCGCAAGCGAAGGGACGGCGCAGTGAACTCAGGATCGAGGAGGGGCAGCTGCGCGTCCCCAGGGCGCGTCCCGGACGTCAGTGACTCGAGCTCTTCGCGAAACGCTGCCAGATCGGCGAACTGGCGATAGACGCTGGCGAAGCGCACGTACGCGATGGGGTCGAGCCTGTGCAGCCGCTCCATTACGAGCTCCCCCAAGCTCGCCGACGGAACCTCCGGCACGTTGGCCTGCTGCACGACGACCTCGATGTCGGCCGCAAGCGCCTCGATGGCGCCGGTGGCGAGCGGCCGCTTCTCGCATGCCTTATGCAGGCCGACGAGGAGCTTTTCGCGCGAGAATTGCTCGCGACGGCCATCCTTCTTGACGACGAAGAGGGCGACCGACTGGACGCGTTCGTGCGTCGTGAAGCGCGCGGAGCATTTCGGATTCAGGCACTCGCGCCGGCGGCGGATCGCGTCATCGACGTCACGCGAGTCGACGACCTTCGAATCCTCCCACTGGCAGAACGGACAGCGCATCTCAGAATCCCTCTCTCGCAGACCACCATGCAACCTGCGACAGAGGCGAGGTTACCACTACATCTGGTATTTGTCAACGAGAGTTATGACGTGTTGGCACTATATATTGTGTTTTGCAATGTCCTCGTGCACTCGCTCTCCGCTCGTCGTCAGAAAGCGGATCGAAGAATGGCGTCATAGCGATCGGCGCGGTGAAACACCAATCGATCTCGGATGTTTGATCAGTGGGCATCGACGAAGACGCGGGTCTGAGGATTCGGACGGCACGGCCGATGATACTAGCGTAGGACTGACGGTTCGGGGTGTGCCGCCAACTGCGTGGATGCTCGACGAAGGCGCGCGGCGCGTTCGGAGCAGCGGCGATGAATCGTAGTGCGGGCGGCGCAGCGCGCCGGGGAGATCGCGATGGTGCGGTGGTTGCGAAAGCGTGAGGCGGCTCAGAGCCTCGTCGAGTTCTCGCTGATGCTCCCGATGTTTTTGATCCTCGTGTTCGGGGTGATCGATTTTGGCATGGGACTGCGGGCGTACATCACGACGGCGCAGGCGACGCGCGAAGGCGCGCGATATGGCAGCATTGGCAACTCCGGCTCGACCGGCGGCGCCGCGGTGTCGTGCAACGCGGGATCGGCGAACGCGATCGTCGTGAAGGTGTGTAATACGATGGGCGGGCTGGACAAGACCCGTGCAACGGTCACCGTTTCGTACCCGAACGGGCAGACGCCGGGGAACTCGGTCCGCGTCGTCACGTCGTACAACTACAAGTACATCACGCCCGTCAGCGGGTTGATCAAGGTCTTCACTGGCGGCTCGGTTGGGAGCACGCTGCCGCTTTCATCGACGACGGACATGCGGCTCGAGTGACGCTGGGCGCCCACCTTCGCGAGTCGAGGCGGACAGTGATGTCCGCCTCTGCGTGCCGCGCGGTGACGAAGTTCCGAAAAGGTTACTCCTGACGCCGCTACGGGCGCTCGTTATGGAAATTCTCTGGCGCGTGATGTATACTCGCTGCCGAGTAGCCCAAGCTCCCGGTTTCGTGGCGCCTGCCCGTGTCACTCCACCGGGTCGGGCTACTTTTTTCTCCGTTCGCGGTTAGGCATCGCGCCGGAGATGGGTGAGCCGTGAGCGACGTCATCTCCCAATTTCGTCGCTCACGGCCCTGTTCTTTCCCTGGTGGGGGAAAGTTCCTGATCCAGCGCTGCATGCATCAGCAACCCTGCATCAAGCGGCATTGGCTAGACGTGCGCCTCCTTTCCTGACTCCTCCAAACGTCCGCTAGCGCGCCGCAACGGTGCGGCGCAGGAACGTTGGCAACTCCGTGTCCGCGGGATCCGGCGCGGCCGCTTCGGCGCGCACGGCGTCTGATGTCGGCGGGGGCGCGTCCTGTATTCCGGACGCGTCGTCGAGCGGCTCCTGGCGGCGGAACTGCTCCGGAATCGGATTGACGGCGACCGGGCGCGCGAAGCCTGTCGCGATTAGCGTGATCTGCACCTCGTCACCGAGCTTCGGATCGATGGCGGTGCCGAAGATGATCTCCGCGTCCGGCGAGACGACGTCGGCGATGATCTGCGCCGCCTGGTTGATCTCGTGCAAGCCGAGGTTCTTCCCGCCCGTGATGTTGAACAGCACACCGCGGGCGCCGTTGATCGAGACATCGAGCAACGGGCTGGAGATCGCCATCTTCGCGGCATCCTCGGCGCGGTTGTCGCCGCTGCCGCGGCCGATGGCCATCAGCGCGGGTCCGGCTTCGGACATGATCTTGCGGACGTCGGCGAAGTCGAGATTGATTTCGCCGGGCAGCGTGATGATCTCGCTGATGCCGCGGATGCCCTGGAGGAGGATGTCGTCGGCGGTCCGGAATGCCTCCTCGACCGTCATCTTCTCGTCGCAGATCTGGAGCAGGCGGTCGTTCGGAATGACGATCAGCGTGTCGACCTTGTCCTGGAGGCGCTGGATGCCCTCTTCGGCCTGCGCGCGACGCTTCGCGCCCTCGAAGCCGAAGGGCTTCGTGACGACGCCGATCGTGAGCGCGCCGGCCTCCTTCGCAACTTCGGCGACCATCGGCGACGCGCCGGTGCCGGTGCCGCCGCCCATACCCGCCGTGACGAACACCATCTCGCAGCCGCGGACGGCATCGAGCAGCTCGTCTCGGCTCTCCTCGGCGGCGCGCAGGCCGCGCGACGGATCGCCGCCGACGCCGAGACCCTTGGTGAGCTTGTCGCCGACGCGAATCTTCACTTCGGCGGGCGACAGGGCGAGCGCCTGCGCGTCGGTATTGACGGCGACGAATTGCACGCCGGGAATCTGCTCGGCGATCATGCGGTTGACGGCATTGCAGCCACCACCGCCCACGCCCACGACCTTTATCGGCGGCAATCCGTCTGAGTACGCTCTCGTCATGCTGGACTCCCTTCGCTGTTCCTCTGCCCGTAGTTCCTTCAGCTCTTCTTCGAACATCACCGACTGTTTCGGCCGGCCCCGTTCGCTCGACGGTTGATTTGGCGCCGGCGATTCGTTATTCACGACGCGCTGCGATCTCGGCGCATCGAACCGCTCCTCACCGTCCATGTCGCTCACGCTTGTTCGCATCTGCGCTCCTTGCGTCTTGGCGTCGTCGTCTCTGCGGTGAATCACATGCACTCCCCTGTCCATCTAGTCGCCCAGTGCCGCTTGCCCAGTCGCCATCTCAATCCGCACCACGAATCACCAATCACCAGCCGACTATTCCGGCAGCAGGACGCGTGCCCAGTTGCCGACGCGCCGCCACACGCCGCCGAGATCGAGCGACGCGCGCGCGGGACGGTGCCAGGAACTTGCTTCGGCTTCGTTCACAGCCCACTGCAGCAGGCCGACGCTCGTTGCGTAGGCCGGGTCGATCAGCAGGTCGGTGAGGCCGTGGAGATTGCGCGGCATACCGACGCGCGCCGGCCAGCCGGTCACCTGCTCCGCAAGCAAGTTGATACCGGTAAGCTTCGCGCCGCCGCCAGTGAGAACGATGCCGGCGGAGATGATGTCGTCATGGACGGCGCGCTTGACCTCCAGGGACACCATCTCGAGGATCTCCTCGCAACGCGCCTGCACGATCTCGCAGAGCCGGCGCCGCAATTCGGTCTTCGAGCCTTCGGATCCGAAGGCGTCGAGGGTGATTTCTTCGCGGGCGTCGACCATGCTGGGGATGGCGTGGCCCCACTTCCGCTTCGCTTCCTCGGCCGCCTGGTAGGGCGCGCGCAGGCCGACGACGATGTCGCGCGTGATGTGGTTCGAGCCGACAGGCAGCACGCCTGTGTGATAAATGCTGCCCTCGATGAAGAGGGCGATGTCGGTCGTACCGCCGCCGATGTCGACGAGAACCACCCCCTGCTCCTTCTCCTCCTCATCGAGCACCGCTTCGGCGCTGGCGAGCGGCTCGAGGATGAGGCCATCGACCTGGACGCCGACATTCTCGACGCACTTCGTCAGGTTCTGGATCGAGCTATCGATGCCCGTGACAATGTGCGTCTCGACATCGAGCCGCGCACCGTACATGCCGACGGGATCGGAGATGTGGTCCTGTCCGTCGACAACGTAGTAGCGCGGGATGACGTGGATGATCTCGCGGTTCGTTGGGATGCTGACGACGCGGGCGCCATCGAGCACGCGGGTCACGTCATCGGGCGTGATCGGCCGCGACCGGTCGGGAATGGCGATGATGCCGCGGTTGTTGAGGCACGAGATGTGCGAGCCGGCAACGCCGACGTGCGCCGAGAGAATGCGTGTGCCGCTCGATTTCTCGGCCTTGTCGACGGAGGTCTTGATCGCCTCCGTGGCGTCGCGGATGTTCTCGATCATCCCGCGCGAGAGTCCCTCGGACGGCGCGATGCCGACGCCGAGGATGCGCATATCGTTGTCATTGCCGACCTCGCCGACGACGGTACAAATCTTCGTTGTGCCGATGTCTATTGAGGCGAACGTTCCGCCGCGGGCCATACCTGCCTCCCCCTGCTCCTAGTGAAAGCTCAACCTGTCGCCAAATCGAAGATCGACGACGCTTACTTCCGAATCCGCCTGCCTCGCCTGCTCGATCAACGCGTACAGCGCGCCAACCTTATAGTCGTAATCGCGTGAGTCTCCGAAGGTCACCCAAATCGGATGGTCATCGACATCGGCGCCGGAGAGCACGGCGGTGAGTCCGGAGCTCTGGCGATAGACAAGACCGAGGACGTCGCGGCCGAAAGCGCTCCGCGATTCGTGTACGAGCCTCGCCGCGAGCTGGATCGCGCCGGGATCGAGGCGATCACCGACATTGATCACGCGCTGCGGGTCGACCTCGATGATCACGGGGGCACCCACGGGAAGCGGCGGCGAGGCGAGCACGTAGCCATCGATGTCGATCGGCACGTTCACGTCGTTTATCTGCCAGGAGCCCCACGGCGAGCGCTCCTCGATGTTGATCACGATGGCGTTCCAGCCATCCTGGTTCACGCTGACGCTGCGTACATCCGCCAGAGCGGCGATACGGGCCTGCGCGCCCGCGGTGTTGGCAGTGAAGCCGCTCGATCCGTTGAGATGAGCGAGCGCGCGCACCTGCTCCTCGCTGAGCTTCGACGTGCCGGTGACGGTGACATGCTGCACCGTCAGCCACGGGGAGTGGTACGCGTACCAGCTGGCCGTCGCGATCATCGCGAGAACGGCGAAGGCGAACGCGAGGCGCGCTTCGAGGCGTGTGATGACGAACCGTGGCTGCGGCTTCTCGCGGCGCTGGACGCCGTAGGGTGCGCCTTCGCGAGCGGCGTTCTCGCGGAGCTTGATGACGCGCCGCATGCGCGCTGGTTTCGCCGCCCGATACGGCCACTTGCCCGGCGTCCGTGTGTCACCCATTGCGGCGCCTCCGTCCCGAGAACCGGGCGAGCGCCAGGTCGACGATGCGGCTGATGAGGTCGCGATAGGCGACGCCGGCGGCGGCCCAGAGCCGCGGGAACATGCTGACGGGCCGAAAGCCGGGAATGGTGTTGATCTCGTTGATGATCGTCTCGCCGTCATCGGTGAGAAAGAAGTCGACGCGGGCAAACCCGCCTGCGCCGTCGATCGCGGCAAAGGCGCGTAATGCTTCCGCGCGGATGCGCTGCGCTGTCGCGTCCGGCAGATCCGCCGGCACGATGATGCGCGCGGAGTCATCGAGGTACTTCGCGGTGTAGTCGTAGTATTCTCCCGACGTTATCACCTCACCGACGCAGGACGCGTCTTGGTCGTCGTAACCGACGACGCCGCACTCAACTTCTCGGCCCGCGATTTCGCGTTCGATGAGGATCTTGCTGTCGAAGCGGAACGCCTCAGCGATCGACGGAGCGAGATCTTCGCGCGACCGGATTTTGCTGACGCCGACGCTGCTGCCGCCGTTCGATGGCTTGACGAATGCCGGGTAACCGAGGTCGCGCTCGATTGTGCGCGTGATTGCATCGCGGTGACTGTCCCACTGCGGCTCGAGCAGCGACATATGAGGGCCGACGTGAAGGCCGGCCTGCTTGAAGAGCTGCTTCTGGAGCGCCTTGTCCATGCCGATCGCGCTTGCGGCCACGCCGCAGCCGGCATAGGGCAGGCCGAACATCTCGAGCATGCCCTGCAGCGTGCCGTCCTCGCCATTCACGCCATGGACGAGCGGAAAGACGGCGTCGATTCGACTGAGCTCGTTGAGCACGTCAGGCCGATTGAGTAGCGGCGGCACATCGGCATCGAGTCGCTTCGAGAACAGCGCGTCGTTGCGCGCGAGCTGGCTGCGCGTCTCGTCCGGGGTCAGCCAGCGGCCGGCGCGCGTGACGCCGAACGGGATGGCGTCGAAGCGCGCCGGGTCCGCAGCGTCGAGCAGCTCCATCGCCGAGACGACGGACACTTCGTGCTCGGCCGATTGGCCGCCGAAGACGACGCCGAGGCGCATCTTTCCCGTCATTCGAATCCCTCGCCGACGAGGGCGACTTCGTTCTGCAGCTCGATGCCGAACTGCTCGCGCACGCGCCGTTGCGCCTCCCGCATGAGGGCAACCACATCGGCCGCCCGGGCAGTGCCGAGGTTCTCGAAGAAGTTGCTGTGCTTCTCGCTGATGCGAGCGTCGCCAATGCGCTCGCCGCGAAGGCCGACGGCCTCGATCAGCTCCCACGCGTGGCGGCCCTCCGGGTTCTTGAAGGTGCTGCCGGAGTTACGGCCGCGCGGCTGGGCGTTGAGCCGCTGCTCGTCCAGCACGGCTATCCGTTCGATAAGCTCCGCAGCCGTCGAGCGCGTCAGCCGCAGTTCCACGGAAAGCACGACGCAATCGACGCACTCGCCCCGCGTGAACTGGCTGTTACGGTACGTGAGGTTCAGCTCGGCAGGCTCGAAACGCCTCGTCTCACCGGCGGCGTCGAGCACTGTGGCGAACCGGAGGACGTCGGCAAGGCAGCCGCCGTACGCGCCGGCGTTGTAGACGACAGCGCCGCCGAGGGTGCCGGGGATGCCGGCGGCCCACTCGATACCGCCATAGCCCTCGCGGGCGAGGTGCCGCGCGAGCGATGCGAACGGCGTGCCGGATTCGGCGCGGACCACGCAATCGCCGCCGAGATCAAGCGGGCCTTGCAGGCCCTTCGCCGCGTTGTCGATGACGATGCCGCGAATGCCGGCGTCGCCGACGATGATGTTGCTTCCCGCGCCGAGCACGAAGTACGGCACGGAGGCGGCGCGCGCCGCGAGCACCGCGCGGGCGAGCTCGCCCGCGGTGCGGGCGGTGACGAAGATGTCGGCGAGCCCGCCGATGCCAAACGTCGTGTGACGCGACAGCGGTTCGGCCGTCTTCGTCGGGGCGATCGCCAGGAGGTGCTCAATCAGCTGGTCGTCCATCATCTCCCACGCGGCCTCGGTGCCGCTGCGCGCGTCCGTCGCTGTGTGCGGCGTCACGCGCGCCCTCGCTGTAACCGCTCCAGTACCGCCCTACCGACGCTGTCGACGTCGCCGGCGCCGAAGGTGATGAAGACGTCGCCCCTGCGAAGATCGCGCGCGATCGTTGCTGCTGCCTCGTCGAAGTCTTCGATATAGGTCACCGGCTGAGATGCGATCTCGCGCGCGAGATCCGCGCCGCTCATGCCCGCGCTCGGCTCTTCGCGCGCGGCGTAGGTGTGCGTTATGTAGAGCACGTCGGCGCCCGAGAAGCAGGTCTTCCACTCCTCGAGCAGGTACGCGGTACGGCTGTAGGTGTGGGGCTGGAACAGCACGACGAGCCGCCGACCCGGGAAGCGCTCGCGGGTGGCTTGGATGTTGGCGCTCACCTCCGTCGGGTGGTGCGCGTAATCATCCATCACCGTGATGCCGGTCACGTCGCCGACGTGCTCGAAGCGACGTTCGGCGCCGCGATAGGACGCAAGCGCCTCGCGCATCACGTCGGGCTCGATGCCAATGGTGCTGCCGGCGGCGATGCCGGCGAGCGCGTTGCCGACGTTGTGGCGGCCGGCGAGCGAGATCGTGAAGACGCCGATATCGCGGCCGTTGTGCTGGATCGGGAACGACTGGCCGCTCTCGTGCTGTGTCGCGCCGCCTGCGCGCCACGATGCGTCGGCATCGAGCGCGTACGTTTGGACGTCGCGCGCATTGATCTTGCCGGCGGCCAGCGTGTCGCGGACACGAGGGCTGTCGGTGCAAGCGATAACGTGGCCATCGAGCGGCGCGCTCGCCATGAACTGCGCAAATGCGGCCGTCATCTCCTCCGCCGTGCCATAAATGTCGAGATGGTCCGGTTCGATGTTCGTCACGATGGCGACATCGGGCGTGTAGCTGAAGAATGCGCGATCATACTCGTCCGCCTCGACCACGATGTACCGACCCTCGCCGGGCGCGGCGTTCGTGCCGAGACTGCGAACCTCGCCGCCGATCAGGTACGTCGGGTCGAGACCGGCCTCGACGAGCATGTGGGCGATCAGGCCGCTCGTCGTCGTCTTCCCATGGGTGCCGGCGACGGCGATGCTGTAACGACCGTGCATCAGCCGCGCCACCATCTCGGCGCGCTTGATGACGGGGATGCCGAGGCGGTGCGCTTCAACGATCTCGGGGTTGTCGGCGTGCGCGGCGGAGGTCATGACGACGAGCTGCGCGTCGCCGACGTTCTCGGCGGCATGCCCGATGGCGACGCGGATGCCGAGCCCGGCTACCTTCTCGGTCATGCGGTTGGCGCTCTGATCGGAGCCACTGATGCGGTGACCCCAGGCGTGCAGGATCTGGGCGATGGCCGAGACGTGGGCGCCGCCGATGCCGATGAGATGCACGCGCTCGGGCACGTTTGTCGCCCTCATGCCGCCACCTCGATCAGGATGCGGGCGAGATCGCGGGCGGCGTTCGGCCGCGCAAGCGCCTTCGCGGCGGCGCTCATGCGGGCTAGGCGTGCGTCGTCGGCAAGCAGCGCGAGGATCGTCGACGGCAGTTGTGCAAGATCGGCATTCCGCAGCATGATCGCGGCGCCTGCGGCCTGAAGGAACTCGGCATTCGGCGCCTGTGACCAGCCTTCGTACTCGCCGGGGATCAGGATGCTTGGCGCAGCGGCGGCAGGCAGCTCGCCGAGCGTCGATGCGCCGGCACGGCCGACTATCAGATCGGCGGCGATCATCGCAGCCGGCATGTCGTCCGTGAAGCCGCGAACGTTGTAGCGCTGCTGTTGCGACGGCGTCAGTCGCGCGCGCTCGGCGTTCGTCCAGGCTTCGTCGGCGGCGCCGGTAATGTGCAGGACGTGGCAGCGATCGAGAAGCTCCGGCAGTGCCGCGACGACGGCTTCGTTGATCCTGCGCGCGCCGAGGCTGCCGGCGGCAACGAGCAGCACCTTCGCGTCGAGAGGAAGCCTGAAGTGCTCCCTTGCCGCCGCGCGATCGAGCGTGTCGAATTCGGCGCGGACCGGGTAACCGACGACCGTCGTCGTGCGCGCCGGAAGGAACTTGAGGGCGTGATCCGACGTCGTGGTCATGCGCGTCGCGAGGCGCGAGAGAAGGCGCACGGCCCAGCCGGGCGTGACATCGGGCAGAAAGACGACCAGCGGCCGCCGCATCACGCGCGCGGCGACACCGACGGGAACGCTCGCATAACCGCCGGTCGCGAAGACCGCGTCGGGCTTCCATTCGGCGATGATGCGGACGGACTGCGCCGCGCCGAGTGCGAGCTTCAGCACGTTGCGAACGAAGGTGAGCGGCGATGCGACGCGGAGCGCACCGGCCGAGATCGCGCGGAACGGGATACCATGGGCCGGCACGACGGTCTCGTCGATGCGGCCACGCACGCCGACGTACAGCAATTCGAGTGCGTCGCCGCTGACGCGCGCTTCGGCGCCGAGAGCGGCGGCGACAGCAAGGCTGGGATAGACGTGACCACCGGTGCCGCCGCCAGCGAGCATCACTCTCACCGCGCTCCCTTCCGGATCGGGCGGGTCGTTCGGGCACCGGCGGCAGCGGCGCGCGCGTCGGTCGCGTCATGCCGTTCGCGACCGCTGACACGGGGGTCGTCGCGCCGATGTGTGTGCGACGTCTTGCGCGGCGGCCGGACGATCTTGTCGGAGCCATCGACCGGCTTGGGCAGCGGCGCGGCCGCCTCCTTCACATCGACGCTGTAACGGGAAACGCTGAGAAGGATGCCGACACCGGCGAGCATCGCCATTAACGCCGAGCCGCCGTAGCTGAGGAACGGCAAGGGGATTCCGGTCAGCGGCAGTGTCCGGGTGATGCCGCCGATGTTGATCAGCGCCTGGTAGCCGATCCACGAGATGACCCCCACCGCGAGCAGCGAGCCGAAGTCGTCGCGGGCGCGGAAGATGACCCGGAAACCGCGTGCGATCAGCACGGCGAACAGCAGGATGACGACCGCGCAGCCGATGAAGCCGAGTTCTTCGCCGATAATCGCGAAGATGCCATCCGTGTGGGCGCCGGGCACGTAGAAGAACTTCTGGCGACTGGCGCCGAGACCGAGGCCGTGGGCACCGCCGCTGCCGAGCGCGATCAGCAGTTGCAGCGTCTGGAAGCCGCGGCCGCTCGGGTCGTCCTCGGCGCTGATGAAGGCGAAGATACGGTCGGCACGATACTCGCCGGTGAAGATGAGCATCGACGCGACGATACTGCCGACGCCCGCGAAGGCGGCAACGTGGGTCAGCGATGCGCCGGCCACGAAGACGAGCGTCATCGTGGTCAGCACGAGGACGATCGTCGTGCCGAGATCCGGCTCGAGCATGACGAGGCCAGCGACGAAGCCGACGAGCACGACGCACGGAAAGAATCCCAGCCAGAACGTCTTCACGTTGTCGCCGCGGCCGGCGAGCCATGCGGCGACATAGATGATGATCGCCAGTTTCGCGAACTCGCTCGGCTGGAGCGGCGGCACCGGGCCGCCGATGGCGATCCAGCGATGCGCTCCATTGTGGGCGACGCCGAGGGGCGTCAGCACGGCAAGCAAGCCGAGGATCGCGGCGAGCATCAGCAGCGGGCTAATGAACCGCAGCTGGCGGTAGTCGCTCTTCATCAGCACCCACATCACCGTCGCGCCGGCGATGCCGAACATCACTTGGCGGAGGACGAAGTAGTTCGCGTCGCCGAACTCGAGCAGGCCAAGCGCGAAGCTCGAGCTGTAGACGGCGAGGACGCCGAGCACGACGAGGACGCCGACTGCGAGCATGATGATGTAGTCGGGGCTGCCCGACTTGAGGCGGGCGGGATGGGCGGTGACGGCCATCAGCGCGCCTCCGTCATCTGCCGCACGAGGCGGCGAAACTCTTCGCCGCGCGCCTCGAAATTGCTATACGCGTCGAAGCTGGTGCAGGCTGGCGAGAGCAGCACGACGTCGCCCGGCTCCGCCATCTCGCGAGCGGCGGCGACTGCGTCCGCAAGCGTGAGTACGCGAACGGTCTGCGGCCGTTCCTCCTGCGCTACGAGCGCGGCGTTGGCCTCGACGGCGGCTTCGAGGAGCGCGCCGTCGGTGCCGAAGAAGACGATCGCGTGGCAGCGCCGGAGCGCCTCTCGAGCCAGCTCGTCCTTCGGCAGGTCCTTGTCCTTCCCGCCGAGCAGCAGCACGAGCGGCTCTTCGAAGGCGCGAATGCCGGCGAGCGTTCGTTCCGGCGTCGAGGCGATGCTGTCGTTGACGTAGCGGACGCCTTCGGCCTCGCCGACGATCTCGAGCCGGTGCGGGACGGCGACGAAGGAGCGAACGGCATTCGCGATCGCGTCGGCGGGCACACCGGCGGCCGCGGCGATCGCGGTCGCGGCGAGCACGTTCGCAACATTGTGCCTGCCGCGCAGGGGGATCTCGGCAACCGGCAGTACCGGCGTCTCGACGCTCTCGATGCGGAGCAAGATCGCGCCGTCGCGGACGAACGCGCCATCGCCGGAAATCTCGGGCGTGAGCGAAAAGTAGCTCGCCGTCCCCGGCGTCAGCGCCGCCATGTTTGCCGACAGCACATCATCGGCGTTGAGGACGACGTGATCCGCGGGGGTCTGGTGACGCACGAGATTCTGCTTGAGCGCGACGTATTCGTCCCACGAGAAGTGATCGAGGTGGTTCGGCGTGACGTTGAGCACTGCCGCGATGTGCGGGCTGCGATCGGTGAGTTGCAGCTGGGTGTGGCTGATCTCCATGACCGTCCACGTGCGCGCGTCGATGCCGTCGAGCAGACCGAGCAGGCCGCTGCCGATGTTGCCGCCAACGCGGTAGGCGCGACCGTCCGCGTGCACCATCGCGGCGACGAGGCTCGTCGTCGTCGTCTTGCCGCTGCTGCCGGTGATGCCGATCGTCGGCCCGGCGCAATGCTCGAGGAAGTACTGCGTCATCGAACTGAGCGTCACGCCGTGCTCTCTCACTTCGGCGATGGCAGGAATGGTGAGGGGAACGCTCTGGGAGACGAATACGATGTCGCTCTGGGCGAGGTCTTCGGGGCGCTGGGGGCGGCCGATTGCGTATTCGATAAGGAGGCCCTCAAGCTGCTGCATCCGTGCGGCGAGGGCATCGGGAGATTTGGTATCGAGGATCGTGACCGCAGCGCCATGCGTTGCCGCATATCGCGCTACGTCCACGCCTTCGATGCCGAGACCGATCACGGTCACCCGTTTCCCCACCAGGAAGTCTCGCTCACCTGTCATATCACGTTATCATTTCTCTTGTCAAGCTGAACGGCCTTGCAATTCGAAAAAGTGCTCCGCTGCGCGTCGCTCGACGCCGGATGAAATAGCGTTGCCACGCCAACTACTCGCCTCACGATCGATCGAGCGCCACCAACGCGACGGCGAGGAGTGCGCCGACGATGCCGACGAGGAGGAATCGCAGCATCACGGTGACTTCGTGCATCGGCGCCTTCTCGAAGTGAATGTGCAGCGGCGCCATGCGGAAGACACGCTTACGGCCGCGCAGTCGGTACGAGCCGATCTGGATCACGTCGGAGAGGATCTCGGCGACGAAGACGATGCCGATGAGCGGCGCGAGCAACCACCAGCCGGTCATCAGCGCAACGACCGCAAGCGCGCCGCCGAGCGGCAGCGAGCCCGTGTCGCCCATGAAGAGGCGCGCGGGGAAGGCGTTGTACCAGAGAAAGCCGAGCAGCGAGCCGACCGTCACGAAGCAGAATGTGGCGAGCGCGGTTTGGTGCTGGATCAGCGCGATCGCGCCGAACGCGGCGAAGGCAACGGCCGACGTGCTGCCGGCGAGCATGTCGATCCCGTCGGTGACGCCGAGCGCGCTCGTCATCGAGATGATCACGGCCACCGCGATTGGGATGTACAGCAGACCCACATCGTAGGAGCCGAAGTGCGGCACGAGCAGACGCGGTGCCTCGATGCGGTCGTAGAGAATCCAAGCGGCGCCGATGGCGACGACCGTGAAGCCGAACAGCTTCAGGATCATTCCCGCGCGATCGTGCGCTTCCCGGTGGCCGCGATCGACCAGAGTGCCGAGGTCGTCGTAGAAGCCGATAGCCGCGAAGATCAGCGTCACCGCGATCGGTAGCAGCACATCGCGATCCTTCGGCACCGCCGCGGCGAGCGCAACGACGACCGTGACGGCGACGAAGAGCAGTCCGCCCATCGTCGGCGTGCCGGCCTTCGACATATGTGACTCCGGCCCGTCGCTGCTGATCGCCTTGCCGATGTTCCGGCTACGCAGATACGTGACGAACGGATGGCCGGCGGCGAGGGCGACAGCGGCGGCGATGCAGCCGAAGACGAGTGCGTAGCTCATGCCGGCGTACCATCGGCGGACGTGCTCTCGCTGAGTGCGGCGACGAGCGTTTCGAGAGCGAGCGCCCGCGACGCCTTGAGCAGCACGACGTCGCCTTCCCGCAACGACGGGGCTAGCACCGGCGCGATCTCCGATTTGTCGATCATGATCCGGACATCCTGGTGTCCCGCCTGGATTGCCGCATCACCGATCCAGCGGCCGAGATCGCCAACGGCGTAGATCATGTCGGCCACTTCGGCGGCGCGGCGGCCGACGTCGACATGGCCCTCGCGCTCGGCCGCGCCAAGCTCGCGCATGTCCCCGAGGACGGCGATCTTGCGGCCCTTCACTTCGCCGAGCAGATCGAGGGCAGCGCGCATCGAGGCGGGACTGGCGTTGTAGGTATCGTCGATGATCGTAGACCCGCGCAGGCCAGCACGCATTGCGAGGCGCAGCGGGATGTTCGATTCGCTCAGCGCCGTCGCGATCTCGTCGAGCTCGATGCCGTAGACGAGGCCGGCGGCGGCGGCGGCGAGGGCGTTGTGCACCATGGCCCTGCCCGGCAGGTGCGTGTACACCGGCACACGCTCGTCGCCATGGAGCAGCGCGAAACTCACGCCAGCAAGGCCATGGCTCTCGATCTCCTCGGCGCGCACATCCGCTTCGGGCGCGAGCCCGTAGGTGACGACGTTTGCGCTCGTGCGCGGCGCCATGCCGGCGACGCGCGGGTCATCGGCGTTGAGGATAGCGACGCCGTCATCCGGAAGCGATTCGACCAACTCTGCCTTCGCGTCGGTGATCGCGTCGAGGCTGCCGAGGCGCTCCATGTGCGATGGGCCGACGTTCGTGACGATGCCCGTGTCGGGACGGGCGATGTCGCAGAGCAACGCTATCTCGCCCTGCGCCCACATCCCCATCTCAAGGACGGCGCGGCGGTGTCGATTCGTGAGCTCTAGCAGCACGAGCGGCAGTCCGATCTCGCTATTGAGGTTTCCCTCGTTTTTGAGCAGCGGAAAGTGCGTCGCAAGAACCGCCGCGACCAGCTCCTTCGTCGTCGTCTTACCGACACTGCCTGTGATCGCCACGACCTCCAGCTTCGTGCGGCTGAGGCGACGCTCGCGAGCGAGATTCTGCAGCGCGAGCAGCGCGGACGGCACGACGTACTGGGCGATCTCGGCATCGACGGCGTGCTCGACGATCGCGCCAGTCGCGCCGCGCTGCGCGGCCTGGGCGACGTAGTCGTGGCCATCAACACGCTCGCCGGGCAGCGCAACGAAGATGTCGCCGCGGCGCGCCTTCCGCGAATCAACGACAGCGTGGCGGAAGCGCAGCGGCCCTACCAACGGCGCGCGGATCAGCGCCGGGCGCAGTGCGGTGGCAATTTCCATTGCTGTGATCATGAGTGCCTGCCTGCCATGTGCATCGATGCCGGCCGATGCTTGCCGCTTACGGACGGATTCGTATTCCGCGTGCGAGACGCGGCTCAGTGATCGCCGGTGACGAGCTGCGAGCCATCGGGACGAACGCCGAGGTAGGCTAGGATGCTCGGCGCGATGTCTTTGAAGACCGGCGCAGAGACCTGTCCACCGAGCTTGTCCTCGCGAAAATCGAGCTTAATGAGCACGATCATCTTCGGGTCATCGAGCGGCGCGAAGCCGATGAATGACGCGACATTACCGTTATGTACAGTGCCATCGGCGAGCGTCGCGCCGGTCGTCGTGCCGGTCTTGCCGGCCACGTGGTAGCCTTTGATCGCCGCAAGATTGCCGGCGACGCCCTCGACCACCCGGTTCATCATATCGGCAACCGTGGCGGCGGTTTGCTCGCTCACCACCTGCCGCACGACGACGGGGCTGAAATCGCGCTTGCCTTCGGGCGTGTCCATCTGCTGCACGACGTAGGGCCTCATCAGCTTGCCGCCGTTCGCCATCGCCGAGATGGCCGTGATCACCTGCAGCGGCGTGGCGCCAACGCCCTGGCCGAAGGCGTTGGTGGCGAGGTCGACGTCGGTCCATGCGGGGTTGTCGGGCGTGCGCAGCAAGCCGTCGGGCTCGCCGCCAAGGCCGACGTGCGTCGCCTCGCCGATGCCGAACTTTTGCAAGTAGCTATAGAATTGATCCTTGCCGATGAGGCCGCTCAACCAGACCGCGCCGGTGTTGAGGCTGCGCTGAAGCAGCTGCGTCACCGAGGTCGTGCCGTTCGTGCTGTAGTCCCAGTTGCGGATCGTCGCGCCGCCGACGTACGCCGCACCGGTGTCGTTGTAGGTCGACTCCGGTGTGACGAGGCCGAGATCCACGGCCATGGAGGCTGTGAGCGTCTTGAACACGGATCCTGGTTCGTAGACATCGGTGACGGCACGGTTGCGGAAGAGCGCCTGGTTCGGATCGTTCAGGTTCAGTTCCGAGAGCTTGAACTCGGGCGACGACGTCATCGCGAGTACGGCCCCGGTCTTGGGGTCCATCACGATAATCGAGCCGCCGAGGGCGCCGGTCCGAACGACCTGGGTCTGCATCTCGCCCTCGACAAGGCGCTGGATGTAGCGATCGATCGTCAGCCGAATATCGCCGCCGGGTTCCGGCTTCTGGCCGACACGCTCTGCGCCGAGGGCGAGGCGATTGCCGATGCTGTCGCGCTCGAAGTACACCGTTCCTGGCGTGCCGCCGAGCTCGGTGTCGAAGTCCTTCTCGATGCCGGTGAGGCCGACATGGTCGCGGCCGACGAAACCCAGCAGCGGCGACGCGAGATCACCCTCCGGGTAGAAGCGCTTCGTCGTCTGCACGACGCGGAGGCCGGGCGCATCGGCATCGTGGAGAAGGTCGCCCTTGTTGAAATCGAGCCCCGCATACGCGAGATACAGCCCCTTGTCGTCCTTCCGCACCTCGTCGACGAGATCTTCCGGTTGCTGGACGCCGATCAGCGGGGCGATGAAGGCCGCTGCTTTGCGCGCGTCATCGAGATTTTGCCAGTCGGGCCGGTTGATGAAGATGTCGTAGGCGTCGACCGTCGTCGCGAGCGGGTAGCCGTTGCGGTCGAGGATGGCGCCGCGAGCGGCACGGATCTCCTGCTGGCCGAAGTGCTCGTCGTGCGCTTCGGCCTTGTAGTGCGCCGTATCGGCAAGCTGTACATAGGCGACGCGCGCCGTCACGCCCGCGCCGCCAAGAAGGAATACAGCGGCGAGCGTGAGTAGCCGCGTGTGCATACGTCCGCGATGTCCGAACATCAGCTTCCCTATTTCCGGTTCCGTGTCGATCCGTAGGCGCTAAAGACAGCGCCAAATGCTTCATTCCGATGCTAGAAGAACGGTATAACGTCCAGGAGGTGCTTCCAGAGCGGCCCCTCCGAGAGCGCGGCCTTGGGATGATCCGGCGGCAGAAAGCGCGTCGGTAGCGACTGGCGGTCTGGCACCGGCTGGTTGATGCCGATGTAGAGCTTCCGCGTCGCCGGCTCCATGCGCAGCCGAGTTCGCGCTTCAATATCGACGCGAGCGAGCGACGAGAGCCGCGCTACCTCTGCCTCGAGCTCATGATTCTGGGCGAGCTTGTCCGCGCGCTGCGCTGTCAGCGCGTTGATCTCGTAGCTCGTGCTGGTGGCGCGGCTGAACTGATTCACCTTCAGCACTGCGATCGCGACGAGGAGGCTGATCGCGGCCACGAGCAACAGCCTCGCGGGCCATTGCGTGGCGAAGGTGCGTGACGCCGGCAGCGCGGGACGGTGAAGCGCTACCATCGCGCCGCTAAGCCGCGGAGCCGGCGATGCGCTCGGCGGCGCGAAGCTTCGCACTGCGGGCGCGAGGGTTCGCGGCGATCTCGCTGAGGCTCGGCTTCTGCGCGCGCCGCACGATGGGCCGCAGCGTTGCCTTGTGGCCGCAGCGGCATTCTGGCAGCCCGGGCGGGCAGATGCAGTCCCGCGACTCGCGACGGATGTACTCCTTCACGATACGGTCCTCGAGCGAGTGGTAACTGAGCACGGCAAGCCGTGCCCCAAAGCCGAGCAGGCCGTGGGCCTGAGGAAGTGCGGCGGCTAGACTGGCTAGCTCTTGGTTTACCGCAATGCGGAGAGCCTGGAACGTCCTGGTGGCGGGGTGGGTTTTTGATTCGGCTCTCCTACCCACGGCCTGCTCGACGGCTTTGGCTAATTCAGTGGTCGTCCGGATCGGACGACTCGCAACTATCCGGCGGGCGATCCTGCGGCTCGCCGGGTCTTCTCCATACTGGTAAATGAGATCGGCGAGTGCGGTCTCGTTGTACGTGTTGACGATCTCTTCCGCCGTCAACTCCTCGGCGCCGAAGCGCATATCGAGCGGCGTTTCGCGCTGAAAGCTGAACCCCTCACCCTCCTCGAGCTGGAACGACGAGAGGCCAAGATCCATGAACACGCCATTGACCGGCGCGAACTCGAGCTGACGACAGATCTGACCGACGTCGCGGAAGTTCCCGCGAACGAGCCGGAACGCGCCATCGAAGCGCGCAAGGCGTTGCGCTCCGCGCTCGATCGCCACAGCGTCGGCATCGATACCGAGCAGCGTGCCGCCGGGCTCGCTGCGCTCGAGAATCGCCTCGGCATGGCCTGCGCCGCCAAGCGTGCAATCGACATAGCGGCCGCCCGGCCGGACATCTAGCGCGTCGAGCACCTCATCGAGCATTACCGGGACATGCACTGTGGGCGCCATGATCATTAGTCCCGCGTCTCGATCGATTCCAGCGTCGCTTCCAAATGTTCGTCGATTTCGCGCAGCCGCGCTTCGAAGAGCTCCGGCGCCCAGATCTCGAGGTACTCGCCAGCGCCCGTGACCAGCACCTTGCCGTTGAGCTGCGCGTACTCGCGAAGGGGCGTCGGCACGAGGATGCGGTTTTGCTTGTCCAGTTCGACCGAATGCGTCCGCGAGAAGAAGCTCGTGCGAAGATCCCGCCCCTTCAAGTGCAGGGCCGACTGAGCCAACAGCTTCGACGCCTGCGACCCGAAGGCCTCGGTCGTGAAGGCGCGCAAACACCGGTCCGGGGAACCCTGGCTGAGCACAATCCCGTCCCGGAACGCATCGCGATAGCGGGGAGGGAGCGGTAGCCGCCCCCTCTCGTCCATCGCGTAGTCGAAGGTACCGAGGAAATACACGGGAAATGGTGTCCTGCCGAGTGCTCATCGGGTCCATCCGTAGCCAGATTTCCCACGAACCCCCATAGACTACCATCGATTCCCCGTTTGTCAAGCGTTCGTGGGTACATTCCCCATTTTGCAAGGCGCGAGAGGCGAAAACGGGAACGGGAGGTGAGCTGCGGCAGTCGGGTCTGGGACGCCGGTCGAGGCGACCGGATTTGTTGGCCCCTGGCGACCCTCATAGCGCCGCCCACCGCGCGGTGCCACACGCAACGGGCTTGCCATCCCTGATGATCACTGGTACGCTCATGTATACCCCTACCCGGGGGGTCAGGGAGGAAGGGAATGAAAGACGATTCGAAGGCCGCCGTCCTGAAGCGGCTCAACTTCATCGAGGGCCACCTCGCCGGTATCCGGCGAATGGTCGAGGCTGACCAGTACTGCGTCGACATTCTGAAGCAGACGTACGCCGTGCGTCGCGCCATCGACAAGCTCGATTCGATTATGCTCGCGGGCCATTTGCGTACGTGCGTCGTCGAGGGCATCCGCGAAGGCCGCGACGAGGAGGTGTTGGGTGAACTGACAACGCTGTACGAGATGGCCGGCAAGTAGCGAGCGTCAATCGGACGTCTCGATGCAGCCAACAAATGTGCGAGGCGGGCACTCCGTGCCGCAACAATCCCCGAAGTACAGAGGAGATAAGCCAGATGGCGACCAAGACATTCAGCGTAACCGGCATGACGTGTGACAACTGCGTTCACCACGTGACGGAGGCCATCAGCGCCGTCCCTGGCGTCAAGAAGACCGAAGTATCGCTGGCGAACAACTCGGCGAGCGTCGAGGGCGACTTCGACGAGGCGGCGGTCATGGAGGCAGTCAAGGAGGAGGGCTACGAGGCAGCGGTCAAGAGCTGACTCGCCCCGGCTCGTCCGGCTGAGCGCAGCGGGAGGGGAGGAGCGCGCGTCTGATGTGATGGAGCGTCGCGGTATCTTGCAGACCACATGCTGGCGGACGGCATCCGAAGACGCGGGACCGGGACATCGCGAGCGCCCCCCCCGACCGACGCAGACTGAAAGCACCGTTCATGCTCCACCGGTGCGACGACCCGGCTGCGGCCGGCTGAAGCCCGCGCCGCGACGAGACAGCGGGCCGGAACCAAGTGAAGACGCAGGCTGAATGCCGGCGGCACGGGACAATGAATGGCGGGCTCAGAGCCCGCCCAGGAAGCAAAGCATCATGGCGACGAAGCAGCAGACCACCACCCTCGATATCACCGGCATGACCTGCGCTTCGTGCGTACGGCGCGTCGAACGCGCGCTGGGTAAGGTCGACGGCGTCGAGGCGGCCAGCGTGAATTTCGCGTCGGAGACGGCGCTGGTCACGGCCGACGCGGCGGTGCCGGTTGAGACGCTGCTGGCCGCCGTCAAGGGCGCGGGCTACGTCGCGCAGCCCGCGGCTGCCGATCGTTCGCGGGGCAGCGAGCGGCAGGAATACGCGCGGCGCACCCTGATGCTCGTCATCTTCGGTGCCGTGCTCGGTATCCCGACGGTCGTGCTCGCGATGTCAATGGACATCGCCGGCATCTACATCGCCGGCGACCCGCGGTTGCACGCCTGGATCGTGCTGGCGCTCGCGACGCCGATTCAGATCGTCCTCGGCTGGCGCTACTACAAGGGCGCGCTCGCTTCGCTGCGCCACCTCAACCCGAACATGGACGTGCTGATCGCGCTCGGCACGACGGCCGCATACGCATTCGGGTTTTGGGTAGTGGTCTTCGACAAGCCATACGACATGTTCTTCGATACGTCGGCTGCGGTGCTCGTCTTCATCACGATGGGCAAATATTTCGAGGAGCGATCAAAGGGGGCGGCGTCATCCGCCATCTCGGCGCTGATGGGTCTCTCAGCGAAGTCAGCGCGCGTAGTCCGCGATGGCGCGGAGGTCGAGGTACCGATCGAGCAGGTGCGCATCGGCGACACGTTCGTCGTTCGGCCGGGAGAGAAGGTCGCTGTCGACGGCATGGTGCGGGATGGCCACAGCTCGCTCGATGAGGCGATGATCACGGGCGAGTCGATCCCCGTCGAGAAGCGCGCGGGCGACGCCGTCATCGGCGGCACGGTGAACCAGAACGGCGTCATTCGCGTCGAGGCCACGGCGGTCGGCGAGGGCACGATGCTCTCGCGCATGGCGCGGATGGTCGAGGAGGCCCAAGGCTCGAAGGCGCCGATTCAGAAGCTCGTCGATCAGGTTGCGGCCGTCTTCGTGCCGATCGTCATCGTCATCGCGATCGGCACCTTCCTGGCATGGGGGATCTTTACGAACCCGGCGCATGTGTGGAGCGACAGCGTCTGGGTGACCGGCATGCGTGCCGCCGTCGCGGTGCTCGTGATCGCCTGTCCCTGCGCCCTCGGTCTCGCAACGCCGACGGCGATCATGGTCGGTACCGGTCTCGGAGCCGAGCGCGGCATCCTGATCAAGAACGCCGAGGTGCTGGAGCGGACACGCGCGCTCAACGTCATCGTGCTGGACAAGACAGGCACGCTGACGGAGGGCCGCCCGCAGGTGACGGACGTGATGCCGACGGGGCGAATGTCCGAAGCGGCCCTGTTGACGCTGATCGCCGGCGCTGAGCAGAACAGCGACCACCCGCTCAGCCGGGCGATCGTCGATGCCGCCGTCGAGTCCGGCTACACGCTGCTGGCGACGACGGACTTCGAATCGGTGACCGCTCGCGGCATCATCGCCACGGTCGACGGCAAGCGCGTCGTTGCGGGCAACCGGCGGCTGATCGACGAGCAGGCCATCGCCGTCGACGCATCGTCGCAGGAGGAGCTCGACCGCCTCGAGGGGACGGGGCGGACAGTGATCTTTGCGGCCGTCGACGGACGGCTCGAGGGCGTCATCGGCATCGCGGACGAAGTGAAGAAGAGCGCGCCGCGGGCGATCGAAGCGCTGCACGGCCTCGGGCTCCGGGTGATCATGATGACGGGCGACAACGAGCGCGCGGCGGCGTCCGTTGCGGCTGCGGTCGGCGTCAGCGAGTACCACGCCGCCGCGCGGCCGGAGGACAAGCTCGCTCTCGTGAAGTCGTTGCAGGGCGAAGGGCTGTCGGTGGCGATGGTCGGCGACGGCGTCAACGACGCACCGGCGCTGGCGCAGGCCGACGTTGGCATTGCGATGAGCACCGGCACGGATGTTGCGATCGAGGCGGGCGACATCACGCTGCTCAGCGGCGACATCTCGAAGGTCGCGGAGGCGATCGCGCTGAGCCGCAGCACGCTGACAACGATCCGCCAGAACCTGGTCTGGGCGTTCGGCTACAACGTCGTCGCGATCCCGATCGCGGCGCTAGGACTGCTCAACCCGATCGTTGCCGGCGCTGCGATGGCGTTCAGCTCGATCTCAGTGATGGGCAATAGCCTGCGTTTGCGCTCGAAGGCGCGGCAGATCGCGGAACGCAGCGGCAACGCTTACACGTCGGAGGCATCGGGCGGCTTCTGGTCGGCGAATGCGGCGCCAGCGCTCGCGATGGGCGTCGCGGCGCTCGTCCTGATCGTTCCGCTCCTCGTCTTCACTGGCATCGACCGGGGCTGGTTCTCGAGCGAGGTGGCGCTTGGCCCGCGCGAGTTGCGAATCGAGCTGTCGAACTTCAAGGTCGGCCTCTCGCGGAGCGAGATCAGCGCCGGCGAGGTGACGCTGCTGGTCGAGCACCAGAACGAGGCGGGGCACAGCAGCAACAGCAACATGCCCGGCCAGACGCACGACGTCGTCCTGATGCGCCGCAACGACGACGGCACAACGGAGGTGGTCGGCCGCACGCCGCCGCTGAAGACCGGCGAGAAACAGCAGATGGACGTGCAACTGACGCCCGGGAACTATGAGTTCCTTTGCGACGTCGTCGAGCAAGTCCGCGGCACGACGGTGAGCCACTTCGCTGAGGGCATGCACAAGACGTTCACCGTTAGCGCTGAGGATAACGCTCAAGCACGTTCCGCCGAGCCGGAGAATGCTTCGAGCAACTGAGGCGCTACTCCCGTTGCGTTACCGTTGAAGCGCAGGGCATGTCGGGCACGTCGAAACGTTGCACGCGGCAAATTGACGGTGCGACTCGACATACTTCGTTAACACCAAGCACGTTGCCCTGTTACGGAGGTTGGTGCGAACGTATAGGAAAAGCGCGAAAGGACATGCTGTTGCGGCGCATTGTTGTTATCTCAGTGTTGGTAGCCATGCTGACGGTGACCTCGCGCTCCCACGTCAACGCGGTCGGACTCCCTCCTCAGGTCAACGAACCGGTGATCGGTAATCTGGTCGGCGGCCAGGTCTCGATTACGGGCACTCATTTGGGGCTTCCGACCTCAGCGCGGTCGCTGCGGTTCGAATACGACAGCCGCGTGAGCGTGATCGCATCATCCTCCCCGCTCGTGGCATCCTGGGTCGATACGAGCATTCAGTTCACGCTGCCGACGGATGTGCACAGCGGAACGATGACCGTGTTCGTTGACGGCCAAGCCAGTAACGCCGTGGAAACGTTCATCTACGCACTGACAACCAGGGCGTTGCCCCAGACGCCGGGAACGACCGGGGAGCCAGTCGCGGTGGCCGTCACGGCTGACGATCGCGTATGGGTGAACGAGGAGTTCCGCACCGAACTCAAGAGCCTGTCGCCGGACGCCACGGAACCCGCCTTCGTGCGGCGAATACCGCAGGCGGCCGGGCCCGGGATTTTCGCGGACAACGTCTCAACCGCAGACCGCTCGACCCAGATCACGGTCCTCGGCGAGGACATCGATGCCCAGGGCGATGGCTCCGTCTGGTTCAGCGAAGGCGGCGGCTACCTGTATGGCGGTCGCTTCGCGAACACGAGCCGGATCGTGCGCTACGAACCGGCCGCCGACCGGTTCTCATGCTACAACCTGCCGATCGACGAGGCTGAAGTCCTCGGCCTTGTGGTCGATAGCGCGCGAGGCGAAGTGTGGTACGCGGAAGGCAGCCTCTTTCACGGCAACGCGATCAGCGGCTTTTCGATCTCCGGCGCCGTCTCCGATTGCGCATGGGATCCGTCGACGAGTGCGCGGGCACCGCTCTGCTCGGTAGACCCAGTGCCGTCGTGCCACAAGCGGTATCTGCTGCGGAACAGCTCCAGTTCACCCGCTCAGCTCGTGCTCGATCCGTCTGGCAATGTCTGGTTCTCGGAGTTTTGGGGCAACCGGATCGGTAGATTCACGCCCGAATCCGGCGAGATCATCGAACTGCCCTTGCCGGCGCCGATCGTTCGCCAGGGTCCGGGCGCGATCGCCGGCAGCGGGCCCTTCGATCTGTCGATCGATGCTTCCGGGACGCTCTGGCTCGCCGAAGCGTTCGACGCTACTGTCGACCGCGTTCGGCCCGATCAGATGTCAGTCTTCAACGCAAACTGCAGCCGACTCGACATCAGCGGCAAGAACCCGTGCATCGACGAGATCTTCGTTGGCTCGAACGGCGTCGATGGAAAACTGGTGCCGACGATCACTGCCGGGGCGGACGGGCTCGTCTGGTTCACGTACACAGGCCCGAGCTCGATGATCACGCTCGGCGGCATCGTCAATTCGACGCCGGACGCCAGGCTGGGATTCGTCGATACGCGGAAGAACAACTTCGTCGTCCTGATGCCGACGCTCGCTAACGTGGTGGATCTCGGCGGCATCGAACAGGACGCGACGACGCGAGACGTTTGGTTCGCCGAGTACAGCGGGCGAAAGATCGGTCGTCTCCAGCTGGCGGCGGGGGACGGCGACGGCATTCCTGACGCCGTCGACAACTGCCCCAGCGTCTACAACCCCGATCAGGCGAATCACGACGCCTACGTCGACCTGTCGCCGTATGGCAAGTCGTTCAACGATGCAACCTGGATCAACTCCGACACTCTTGGTGACGCGTGCGATACCGACGACGACAACGACGGACTATTGGACAGCGCCGAGACCTCCGGACCACCGTGTCCGTCGGCAACTGGTCCGACGGATCCGCTCCGCGGGGATACCGACGGCGACGGCATACTTGATGGTGCCGAGTGCGTGCTCGGTTCGAATCCCAACGATGCAAACTCGAAGCCAGCCTTGCCGAGCCTCGCGAATGACCCGGATCGGGATGGACTGTCGACCGCGTTCGAGAACTCGATCGGGACGGATCCGAACGCGCGCGACAGCGACGGCGATGGACTGAGCGATGGCGTCGAATACAAGAACTACAACTCGAACCCGCTCAGCGCGAATACCGACGGCGATGTCTGCGGCGACGCGAAGGAGGTCGCGAGCGTCAATAGCGATAACGTCGTCACCGCGGCCGATCTCGCGATCGTGGCTGGCAGCTTCGGCCTATCGACCAGCGGCGTATATGTTCGGGACTTCGACACCAATAAGGACGGCGCAATTAACGCGGCCGATCTTGCATTCGTAGCTCACTCGTTCGGCTCGTGCCCCTGACATGCCCGCTAGTTGAGCTAGATCGCCGGGACACAGCGGCCGTCAGGCACGTCCTCGATTCGTCCCGGAACACCAATAGAGCGGGGCCGGCGACCCAAGGTGGTCGTGCACGTTTGTCGGCGATGCGCCATGCCTGTTTCGGCGGCAGAATGCCGATACTCACTTCGGCGGCCTCTGAGAAGCGGCGGGTTCAGTTCGATTGTGACGAACGGGCGTATCTTTTTGATCTCGCGAACAGATAGACAACACGACTGGCGGCGCGCACCCGCCGAGGCAACTCCTTCGGCACTCGCGGCTGCGTCGGACGAGGCGCTCGTTGAGCAGTTGCGCGCGCTGAGCGAGCCGGCATGGGCGGAGGTCTACGCCCGCCACGCGCAGCAGGTCTACGCGTACATCTATTATCGCGTGGGCGATCAGCACACGGCTGAGGATTTGGCGGCGGATGTGTTTGTGAAGGCATTGGCGGGCATCAACCGATATTCCTACCGCGGCACGCCGCTGCTGGCGTGGCTCTATCGAATTGCGCACAACGTCACCGTCGACTACCGGAAGGCGGCGGCGCGGCGCGCCCGGCACAATGTCGCCGAGATGCCCGAGCAAATCGAGGAGCGGACCAACGCGATCCAGGCCTTCGACGACGCGTCCGACATGATGTCCGCGATCCGTACTCTTACCGACGAGCAGCAGCAGGTAGTCATCCTTCGGTTCTATGCCGGGATGAGCAACGCCGAAGTCTCACGCGTGATTGGCAAGCCGGAGGGCGCCGTGAAGGCGCTGCAGTCGCGAGCGCTGCGGTCGCTGCGGCGCGCGCTGACGGGAGCGCATACGATGCGGGCGGCGCACGCATGACGAGAGGCGAGAACTTCGACAACGCGCTCAACGCCGCGATCGACGCGCTGGCGAGCGGCTGCAGTCTGCGCGATGTCCTCGAGCAGCATCAACAGCACGCTGCCGCGTTGCTGCCGCTCCTGCAGGCGGCGCTCGCGTCGAACGCGCACGCAAGGGTCGCCCCGCCTCCGGCGCCAGCACGGCTTGGAACGAACTACTCGATCCTGCACGCCGCTGTGGAGCGCGCGCAGACGGCAGCGCGCAAAGAGTCGATCGCCGCACGGTCGGCTACCGGCGCGCCGTGGTGGCAACGAAGGATCGCCTTCGCGTCGCTCACGGTGCCGCTCGGCGCCGTCGTCGCATTCGCGGCGGTCGGCATCGGAGGCGCCGCAGCGGCGGGCGTCGCGAGCAGCGGCGATGGGCCGATTGGCAGCGCCTCGCACATTCGCTCGCGCGTAGTCGATTCGGTAGATGCGGTAAATCCATTCGACAGCGGCCACGGCGACACGAACGAAGCCAGCCGTCCAGAACCGTCGTCTGCATCGGGTGCTGCGCCGGCGGGCACATCCCAAGCGCAGTCATCGAGCACTTCCCCGGTGCGTCCGACAGACGCTTCCGGCACGGCCGAGGCGCACGGGCGCGACAACTCGACGACTGGGCCTCATGTCGCGGACACGGTCAGTGGCCGGATTACCGACATCCACGGGAACACGTTCACGCTTACCGGCGGCGGTGGCGAGTGGCACGTGACGATCGACGGCGCCACGCGAGTCGTTGGCGCCATCGCGAATGGAGCGGAGGCGAGTGTGCGGGGCGCTATTGCCGCCGGCAAAAACGTCCACGCCGACACTGTAAGCGTCATAGCGGATACGACAACGTCGAGCGGAACTCCGCCGCAGGCGCCCGTGCCGGCCGCGACGGGCCACGGCGACGACAATACTGGCGACAACAGCGATCGTCGCAATGACGGCGTTCCGACGAACCACAGACGCGATGCTGTATCCACGGCGACGAAGGCCCCGTCCCCGACCGCGGTCGTCGCGCAACCGCCCGTCGGGGACGGCGAGCCGACGAAGCCTGTCCACGGCAACGATACAGGCAACGGACGCGGCGCAGGCAACGACGGAAGCCAAAGCGGCAACGGCGACGGTCGCAGCGACGGCGCTGACGGCGGCCGCTGACCTGCGCGGCGTGCTCGGGCACCCGCGGTGCGGCGTACGTTGGCCGGCAAGAGGGCCTAATCTCTTCCGTCGTGCCAAGACGGATATATCCCATATGGTAGATGTTCGTCGGTGCTGCTGACCCGAAGATGGCTTCGAAAGGGGTCATACTATGACGCAGTCAGTCACTTCACAACGGAAATCTCGCCTCATGACCGACAGCGTTGCGGCGCTACCAACCGGCATCGTCACGTTCCTCCTCACCGATATCGAGGGCTCGACCCTTCTCTGGGAGACGGAGAACGAGGGCATGGCGATCGCCGCTGAGCGCCACTACGCGCTGCTCGACACGATCATTGCGGCACACGGCGGCGTCCGCCCCGTCGAACAGGGCGAAGGAGACAGCATCGTCGCTGCGTTCGTG
>JBBSDV010000014.1:0-27900 GCA_038240335.1 Dehalococcoidia bacterium | reverse complement strand
CTATCGCTCAAAGATCCTGGAGCGCGGCGGTTCCGTCGACGGCGACGTCCTTGTGCGCGACTTCCTCGGCCGCGAACCGAACAGCGATGCATTCTTGCGCGAACTCGGGCTCACGTAACCGCGCAAGCCATCGGTTGGTTTACGGTGCACGCGATTCGTCATGGCGTCGCGTTTTGCGACATACAACGTCGTCTGTATAACGCTGGCCGTTTACGTGCTTGCAACGTACACACCTCAATACTGGTGCGACACGAACGCCGCCGGTTTTCGTACCGACCCGAGTACACGAGGAGGAACCCCGCATGCCCAACGCCCTGCAGTTGCTACGCGACGATCACACCGAAGTCAAAGAGCTGTTCAAACAGTTCGAGAACGCAGAAGACCAGTCGGCAAAGCAGATCATCGCCGAGCGCGCGATGATGGAACTCGAAGTTCACTCGCGCATGGAGGAGGAGATCTTCTATCCCGCCGTTCGCAAGCAAGACGATGTCGAAGCCGACATGATGAACGAGGCGAAGGAAGAGCATCACGTCGTCGATCTGATCATCGCGGAGCTCCGCGGGATGAACGCCCGAAACGAACAATACAACGCGAAGTTCACCGTGCTCTCCGAGATGGTGAAGCACCACATCGACGAAGAAGAATCCGAGATGCTGCCGAAGGCCGCCGAGGAAGGCACCGAGCGCATGGAGCAGCTCGGTCAGCAGATGTTCGAGCGCAAGCAAGAGCTGATGCAAGAGGCGCAGAATCCTCGCAAGCGCTCCACTCGTCCGAAGGCCTCCGCGAAGACCACCTCGGCACGGGGCAGTAGCCGCGGCCGCGAGCCCGCCGCCGGCCGCACCACGCGCGCCGCAGCAGGCGCCGCCAAGCGCACGACGACCGCCGCGAATCGCACGACGATGGCCGCGAAGCGCACAGTCACCGCGGCGAAGCGCACCACAGGCGCCGCTGCATCCGGAGCGAAGCGCACGGCCCGCGCTGCTACCGGTCGCACCACGACGAGCCGCACATCCCGCACGTCCACCGCCACTAGCCGCTCGGCGGCCACGAAGGGCCGTCCAGCCGCGAAGGCAAAGGCCGGCCCCTCCCGCTCGAAGAGCAGCAGCGCCTCCCGCGGCAAGAGCGCCGGCAAACGCTAGCCAGCGAGCTCCGCATAGAAATACGATGGGCGGATCGATCGATCCGCCCGTCGTGTTGCCCGTAGGAACTGCTCGTACGACTCTCGGTCGCTGTCTCGTCCCGACCCGGATCGGACCGTTTGCTCCGCCGAACTCACCCTTCGCCCGTTGCGCCCGTTTGCGTCTTCGCCTTGAGTCAAGAGCAATACCGAAGGCGTATGGGCGCACGACTCTACCGTCGCTCGTCGTGCCAGATCATCGTTCACGCTTAGCCTTCCCGGCTTCACCAACCGACCACTTCGCGCCCGTTGGTCTTGGGCGGTGACATCGGGCAATCGCTGATAAGCCAGCTGCGCAAAAAGAGAGAGGGTACCCAATCGGCACCCTCTCTCGGTTCGACTACCTTGGCTTGTTCGCCGTCAGACGCTCTGACCGGCGGGCACCCGCCGCGGCTGCGCCTGCGCCATGTCTGCCTCGGAAGAGGCTGCGACCGCGGCGACCGGCCTGCTCGCGACGCTGCTGGCACGCCGAGCCCGCTCCGGCCACGGAGCAGCGTCCCGCGGCGCCGTGCAATACGGGCAGATTGTCCAGTGCGCCCGAAGGGAGCGATCGCAATCCGCGCATGCCGTCCGCAGCGTCGCCCGGCAATACGGACACGCAACGAAGTTTGAATCGACGCTTCGCATGCAGTCCGGGCACGACTCCGGCTTCTGGATCTCGCGCATGAACGCTTCCGCTTCCAGTTCCCGCCCGTACTTGTCCACGAGGGCTTCAGGCGGCCGTAAGGCGAGGTAAAGCAAGAACCCTGGCAGGTTGAAAATCGCGACAAGCAGCACCGACCCCGCCTGGATCGCCGTGTTCGCGGTCCGCGAACGTGCGTCGTGATACGTCCAGAGCAGCATCGCGACCACGAGGATGAGTGCGTACGCTGCGAGCCCGATGCCGACTATCGTGAGCGCCTTCGCCCAACTCTGTCCGTCGGTGATGGCAAGTATGGTTAACATTGGGCGGTCTCCCTGAATGGTTCGAGTGTAGGGCCGCAGACATATGGAGTTCGTAAACGAAGGCGCCGATCTCGTTCCGTTCGCCTACGTACGCTCCGAACTTGACGGTGAACCGAAGATAGACGCGGGGACAAGCGAACGGGGCGGCGCTGGTAGCGCGGCCCGGTCCGATTCACCGAGACGTTTCGGAATTAGCCGCGTCGCTAGGTGCCCGTCAAAGCTACGGCGCCGCCCGCAATCACCAGCAGCGCGCCGGCAGCGAGCCAAATCAGCCCCGACGAGCCGCCGGCCGCAGCGCCCGTACCCGTCGATGGCAGGTTGCTGGCGCCTGCAGCGGCTCGGGTCGGCGTCAATGACCTGCCCGCGGCGGTTCGTCGTCGAACCGGCGGACGGCGTCAGAGCCACCCCCGGGCGTGCTCGACGTCGCGGCATCGAAGACGCGTGGCGTGCCCGGGGAGGCGCGCGCTACCGGGCGAACGCCCGAAACCGTCGCCCGTCTCACGGACACACCAGAATCAGCGGTGTTCGAATATCGGTTCACGAGCGAAGTCGGAACTCGCGCGCGCAGTCGGTCTGCTAGATCTGGCTGTAGCCTGTCCCCGGCCACGCGGCGTCCACGCCGATCCCCTGTCCGTCCTCGATCCAGCCGAATTCCTTGAGGATCTGCTGGCTATACGTAACGCGGCCGCTCACGTTTTCGAGCGGCTCCGTCGCCAGTAGCAGCGCCGCCTTCGCCATGATCTCCGTCGGCTCGCCGCGCGGGTCATCGAGCCCCTTCACGAGCCGGTGATGCACCGTCCCCGGAGTCGGCACCACCTGTGACGGCGAAAAGCACGTTACGGAGATGCCATTGCCGTACACCTCGGCGGCTAGCCCCTGCGTGAACCGCTCGAGCGCCGCCTTCTCCGATCCGTAGCACGTGCCGCCGGGCAGCATGTTGGCCGTGTATGGCCCGCGGCCCGGTCCAATCGCCGCGCCCGACGAAATGTTGACGATCGCCCCGCTGCCTCGCGGCACCATGTCGCCGAGCACGAGCTTGCTGAGGATGAACGGCGCGTGGAAGTTCACCGCCCACGACCGCAGCCACTTGTTGAGCGGGTAGTCCTTCACCGGCAGGAAGTACGTCAGCGCGGCGTTGTTGACCAGCACGTCGACAGGCCCGTATGTCTCCCGCGCCGTCCGGATCAGCTTCTCGCATTCGTCCGGCTCCGAAATGTCGACGGCGACCGGTGTCGCCTCGCCACCAGCGGCACGGATATCACCGACGGTCTTGTCGAGTGAACCCTCGTACTGGTGTTCGCCCTCGTGCAGCGTCCGCGCGGCACAGACGATCTTGCCGCCCTCCATAGCGAACATGCGCGCGATCTCGGCGCCGATGCCGCGGCTCGTGCCCGTAACGACGACGACCTTACCATCCAGCTTCCCCATTGCATCATCTCCTCATGCAGTCCGTGGTTCCCGATGCAGCATCATCGATCCGGCGATTACATCCAACCAGACACCGACCGACCACGCACCGCCCTCCCATCCTCGGCCCCCAGCGACCAGCACCTTGCGTCCGCCACCGCCGCCACGGAGAATCGAGCGGAGGCCGGGCAAATGCGCATCGAAGCAATCTACATCTCACCCGTAAAGTCGCTCGCGCTGCGTTCGCTCCAACACGCACATCTCGGCGCCAACGGCATCCTTGAGGATCGCCGGTTCTTTCTCGTCAGTGACCGCGATCGCCTCGTCACGCAACGCGAGGTCGCGTCGCTCACGCAGGTGAACGCCGCGTACACGCTCGATCCCGAAGTCCTTCGCATCGAGTTCCCGGACGGCACCGTCGTTGAGGATGCTCCCCGTGACGGCGACCCGGTCTCCGCGCGCTTCTTCGGCGTCCGCGATTGCGCCGGCCTCGCCGTGACCGGCGGCTGGTCTGAAGCGCTGACAAAGTTCGCCGGCACGCCGCTGAGGCTCGTCCGCGCGATCGGCAACGCGTTCGACGCGCTGCCCGTCTCCATCTGTTCGGCCGCGAGCGTCGAAGCGCTGCGTATCAGCGCCGGCGCCCCCGCGATCGAACAAAGGCGCTTCCGTCCCAATCTGTATGTCAGCGGTACAAAGGCGCACGAGGAGGATGACTGGGTCGGCGCGTCCGTTACGATTGGCAATGAAGCGCGCGTCCACGTGCATCTGCGCGACCCGCGCTGCGTCATGATCACGCACAATCCCGAGACTGGCGAGCGCGACCTCGATACGCTGCGCATGATCATGGCCTATCGCACGGATCAGCCGAAGGAAGCGAACTTCGGCGTCTACGGAACGGTCGAGCAGGCGGGCAACGTGGCCGTCGGCGACATCGTACGACCACTTGTGCCGGAGGAGATGCAATCGTGAGCGAAACAATGCAACAAGTGATCACTGCAATCACGGAGAACCGCGAGCGCTTTCGCGCCTTCTGCATGTCGCTCTCCGACGAAGAGGCGATGCGTGCCGTCCCCGACAGCACGTGGGTCGTGAAGGATTTCGCCGCTCACCTCGCCACGCTCGATACAACGCTTGTCCGCTATCTCGAGAGCGTGATCGAGGGTGGTCAGATCAACATGAAGCAGACCGCTACCGGCGACCCGTTCGACCTGGACGAATGGAACAACGAGCAGGTCGCCGAGCGCCGCGATTGCTCGATGCAGCGCGTCTTCGACGAAGCGGCGGTGAACCGCGCCCGCTTGATCGAAACACTGCAGCGGATGACGGACGAGCAGATCGACCGCAACATGCACTTCAGCGACCCCAAGCGCGGCTCGGCGGACTTTCCGCTTAAGGCGTTCCTCGTAGGCTGGACGCAGCACGACCCGATCCACGCCGCCGACATGCTCAAGGCCCTACCCGAACGCGCTGCGGACCCCGAGTTGGCGGCATGGCTCGCCAACCCCTTCGTCACCAGCTATCAGACCGCGATGAAGGGATCGTAGCGGCGGACGATCACAATCAGATTTGCGGACGGATCGGCGAACCTGACTAGGGCGCGGGACAAGCGCAGCGTGACGTCGACCTACACCTTCCGTACCTTGACCGCCGTGCCATAGGCGCAGATCTCCGTCCACGTCGAGCCGATCTCCGAGGTGTCGAACCGCATCGCGACGATAGCGTTGCCGCCTTTCGTCTCCGCCTCCGCTACCATCCGCTCGATCACCTGGTTGCGGCTGTCGACGAGCGCCTGCGTCATCCCCTTCACCTCGCCGCCGAACATGGAGCTGATCTGCGAGCCGAGCTGTGAGACCGCGTTCCGCGATCGCACCGTGAGTCCGAAGACTTCGCCGAGCACCTCTGTGATTTCGTATCCCGCAAGGTCGTTCGTCGTGGCAATCATCATGCCCGTACGGTAACGCCAGCGTCCTCACTCGGCAACCGGGAAAGGCGCGATTGTGCAGAGGTCGAAGCGCCCTCTCCCCGCCATGCTTGCCCTTCGAACGCCGGCGATGTTTGCTTGTCTCGACTGCGACGCACTCCGGCGGCTCCTCCGCAGTCAGACGAAAGGCCGTATGGACGAGAATCTGCCGATCATCGTCGGCGTCGGGCAGGTCACGCAGCGCCCCGAGACCGAACGCCCGCGCGAGCCACTCGCGCTCATGGCCGACGCCGCGCGTCTGGCCGAGGTCGATGCGCACGCCGGCGATCTGCTTCACGCCCTCGATTCGATCCGCGTCGTCAACATCATGTCGTGGCCCTCGCGCGCACCCGCGCACGACCTCGCGCAAGCACTGGCCGTCGCGCCCCGCGAGCAGCTATACACGCACATTGGAGGCAACACACCGCAAGGGCAGGTCAACGAAGCCGCCGAGCGCATCCACGATGGCGAGTTGAAGCTCGTCCTCATTGCCGGCGCCGAGGCGATGTACTCCGCGCGGCGCGCTCGCACGAAGCAGGTCGATCTCGGCTGGACCCCGCGCGGCACGCCGGTCGCCGACGTCGGCGATCCGCGTTCCGGCGTCACGGCAACCGAGGCCACGCACGGCGCCGCCCTTCCGACGCAGGTCTACCCGCTGTTCGAGAACGCCCTGCGCGCGCACTACGGTCGCAGCGTCGATGACCACCGCAGCACTCTCGGCGAGTTGTTTGCTCCTTTCTCCAGCGTAGCCTCTGCCAACGAGCACGCATGGTTCCGTGACGCAAAGTCTGCGCGCGAGATCGCGACCCCGAGCGCCGTCAATCGCTACATCGGCTACCCGTACACCAAATACATGAATGCGATCATCGACGTCGATCAGGGCGCCGCGCTGCTGATGACCAGCGTCGCTGAAGCCCGCCGGCTTCGCATCCCCGAAGAGCGCTGGGTGTACGTCCGCGGCTGCGGCGATGCTACCGACCACTGGTACGTCAGCGACCGCGTCCACTACCACACCTCGCCCGCCATACGGGCGTCCGGTGCGCGTGCACTCGGTATGGCCGGTGCCACGATCGATGACATCACGCACTTCGACCTGTACAGCTGCTTCCCGTCGGCGGTCGAGATCACACGCGACATGCTCGGGATCAGGCCCAACGATCCGCGCCCGCTGACGGTAACGGGTGGCCTGCCATATTTCGGCGGCCCCGGCAACAACTACGTCATGCACAGCATCGCTGCCATGGCCGAGCGCCTTCGCACCGATCGCGGCACTCTCGGGCTCGTGACGGCAAACGGCTGGTATCTCACCAAGCACGCAACCGGCATCTACTCGACAACGCCGTCGATGGACGGGTGGCGGCGAACGGATCCTAACGCTGATCAGGCGGCCATCGATGCCGAACCGGCGCCCGAGGTCGTCGCCGAACCGGCCGGCGATGCGACGATCGAGACCTACACCGTGCTCTTCGACCGCGACGGCGTCCCGGAACGCGGCATCGTCATCGGCCGCACGGGCGACGCGCGCCGCTTCATCGCGAACACGCCGGCCGGTCGCACGCTCGAGGCGATGACGACGCACGAGATGATCGGCACGACCGGTGTCGTCAGCCGCGCCGCTGGCGGCGAGACGAACCTCTTCGTGCCGGCATAGTTCAGGAGCATGACAATGGGAGTCCTCGACGGAAAGACCGCGCTCGTGACCGGTGCCTCGCACGGCATCGGACGAGCGATCGCGCTCGCATTCGCCGACGCCGGTGCGAGCGTCGTCGCTTGTGGCCGCGATGAGGCTGCCCTCGCATCCCTCGAGACCGAACTCGGCGATCGCGGACGCACGCAGCGCGCCGATGTCGAGGTCGAACGCGACATCACCGTGGCCGTCGCCGCTGCCGTCGAGCAGTACGGCGGTCTCGATGTCGCGGTCAACGCCGCCGGCACCGGCGGCGCGCCATCGCTCGTCCGGAATGCCGACCTCGCCGTCGCAGAACAAATCTGGCGCACGAACGTGCTCGGCGTCCTCGCATGCATGAAGCACGAATCGCGCGCCATGCGGCAGCGCGGTCGCGGCTCGATCATCAACATCTCCTCCCTCAGCGGCAGCATGCCGGCGAAGTCGATGGCCGCCTACTGCGGCTCGAAAGCCGCCGTCAACATGATGACGGAAGTTGCCGCGCTCGAGCTCGGCGAGTTCGGGATCCGCGTCAACGCGATCAGCCCTGGCGCGATCGATACGCGCATGACCGCGTGGATGAAGCTTCCCGGCATCGGTGAGGCGATCGTCGCCGAAACCCCACTCGGCCGCGTTGGTCAAACGGACGACCTTACCGGCATGGCGCTGTTTCTCGCCTCCGATGCCTCGTCGTTCGTCACCGGTCAGGTGTTTCACGCCGATGGCGGCGCATCCCTCATGCGCTATCCCGACCTGCCTGCGCTGTTTCGAACCTCAAGAGGAGCGTCTTCCGGATGACTAATCGCGCATGTGAAGGCGGCGTAGCCGGGCCACGGAGCTTCACCGGTGCCTAGGTGGCTTCCGCTCATCGGCGGCATGGCCGTGTTCGTGCTGATAATCCTGGGGCTCGTGTTATGGCTCGTCTTCGGCGGCGTCGCTGGCAAGCAGCGCGGCCTCGTCGTCGTCAACCTGCGCACCGATGCCGTCGTGCTCACGCTCGACGATGGGCAGACCGCCGAGGTTCCAGCCGGCAAGTCAGGCACCGTATTCGCGGTGCGCGAGAAGTTTCCACAGAGCTTTCACGTCGCCGACGCAACTGGTCGTGAGATCTTCTCCGAGCGCGTCGAGTATAAGACGCTCGTCGACGCCGAATTTCGGATCGGCATCGGGGACGACAAAATTGTCCTACCTGCGGGGCCATCGACCTAGCTGGAAGTTCGACGTTGAAAGTGGGAAGTTAGAACCGGAAGTCGCAGTTGACGCAGGCGCGAAACAAGCGGGAGTAGAGTCCGCCGGAGTGGCGAGAGCGCCGCGCCCGCGGCCGCGCGGCCAAACAGGTCGCTGCTCGGATCGCGAACGCGTCTGCGCCGGGGGCTGGCGCATACGTCGCCTCGGGAGGACGTTTGAGGCTCGTGGTGAGCGCTGGGGTAAAACGTGATAATTACAGCGAGGGAACGCACCGGAACTGAACGCGATAAAGCAGCGTGTCCGGCCCGACGTGCGCCTTCGTGTGGTCGCCGGCGAGCTCCCAGATGGACGCGACGTCCGGACAGCCGGAAGGCGCAACATCGTCCTCCGAGACCAGCGCTGCGGGAATGACTTGCACGTCCTCGACCTCGATCGTGCCGATTGGCGTCGTGTAGCTCTTTCCCGCCTTCACGCGCGCCGACTTCCAGAGTCGGAACGAAACGGTGATCTCGCCGCGAGTCACGCGCTCGCGGTCTTGCGCCCGGAATGTCAGCATCGCGACGCTCCATGGGGAACTGAACTGCGAACTACGCAGCACGAACTAGAATCCACAGCCTAAGAACTTCGCCGGCCCTCGCACCTGCAACGAACTTCGCGAACCAGCGCGACGATCACGCCCACGGCTCGATGTTGTCGTTGCGCACCATATAGTTCAGTTCATCGAACCGCAGCGCCGACACCCGTCCGTCCTCGCCTCGCGTCGCGGCGAAATACGCTGGCAGCCCGCCTTCCGCCTGTATCGCGACGAAGTTCGGATCAGCGTCATCTGCCGCCCGTAGGTGCAAGCCCGCTTTCCAATCGCCTCGCCTCGAACGAAGCACCAGCCCATCCCGGTCGCGAGTGATCTGGATCCGCCCGATGCGCGTGCTCGGCCGGAAATTCGTCAGGCTTCCCGGTGTGCACTCGTACACGCCCGGGAACGCCGCGAGCTGCTCCTCGGTCGTCTCGATTGACGGCAGTCTTGGCATCGGCGCATCGAGTACCGCTCGCAGCATCCGATTGAAGGCCGGCGCGGGCGAGTCGAGCATGACGTTCGCGTGCATCACGACGGCAACGTTCTCGTCCGGAATCACGGTCAGGTTCGAGTTCCAGCCCCCGAAGTAAGCCCCGCCGTGGCCGAACGTCCTACGCCCGAACTTCGGCGCCCGCGCGAAGGACAGCCCCCAGCTCTCGAGCCGGTCGTCCGGACACCATTGCGGCCCGATCATCGCATCGAACGTCTCCGGTCGAACGATGCCGGCGCCGCCCCGTAGCAATGCGGTGGCATAGCGCGCCATGTCGGGCAGCGTGGATTGCACGGCGCCCGCGGCGAGCATCCCCCGGTTGAATTCGTTACTGTATGCCCCGCGAATATTGTGCCCGTCGACCAGCGGTTCATCACGAATCGGGATGCCCTGGCGCGCGAAGAGCTCGCGGTTGTCTTCGGTCACCGGCCGGTGGTACCCCGTCGTCAGCGCGGGATGCTTCGTGTCGAGGCAATGCGTGTCATTCATGCCAAGTGGCGCGAAGATGCGCCGTGTCAGGATGTCGTGCAGCGTGGTGTTCTCGGCCCGCACAAGAATCTCGCCGAGGAGCGCGAAGCCGTTATTCGCATACGCCCACTTCGTGCCCGGTATTGCCTCGACGGCGATGCCGTTCGGGTATAGCGTCGTGAATTCGCCCGGTTGCTTGCGTTCACCGGGGTTGGGATTCACCGTTTCGATCAGCGCTTCCTTTGTCGGCGCTTCGCCGATTCCCGATGTATGCGTGAGCAAATGCCTGATGCGGATCTCGTCGCCCGGGCCGTCGAACGCGACGTCCGGCAAGTGATCGACGACACGATCGTCGAGCGAGAGCCGCCCCTCGTCGACGAGCGCCATCGTGCTTAGCCCCACCATCGTTTTCGTGATCGATGCGATCCGCTGTCCTCGCTCCGGCCGCAGCGGCTCGCCCGACTCGATGTTGGCGTATCCGAAACCCTCGCTGTACACGACGTCGTCGCCATGCATAACGGCGATCGCGATCCCCGGCAGGTGATGCTTCCCGATCACCTCGATTGCCGCCGCGCGCACTCGATCCATGTCCTGCTCAGTAAACGTCACGTCGCCTCCTCGCCGTCGCAGTTTGTGCCGGATTCTAGCGCCTTTCGTCCTTCGAGAACGTCCGCCGGCCGTCTGGCCGGCATATGTCAGATGATCCACAATGGCGATCCAGGGATCGAGCGCCGACGTGGCTTTCGGAAGGACGTGACGATATGGACACCGCGCATCCGCCATTTATAGGCGTCTATCTCTTCGTCCGCGACATCGAGGCGTCATCGGCGTTCTATCGTCGCCTCGGCGTCGCCATCGAGTCGTACGGCGACAATTTCAGACGCGGCGAAACGCCGGGGGGAGCGTTCATCGAGCTTGGAACAGCGGCAATGACGCGCGGCTACGACCCGGGCTGGCAAGAACCGGTTGGGCCGAGCCTGAACTCGCTCCAGTTCTCGTTTCCATCGCGTGCCGCTGTCGACGATATCTTTCGCGAACTCACGGATGCCGGCTACCGCGCGCATCTCGCGCCGATTGATGCGTTCTGGGGGTCGCGCTACGCGATCGTCGACGACCCCGACGGCAACGTCGTCGGCCTGCACAGCCCCCGGGATGAAGCGATGCAATCGGCGCCGCCTGTCGCGTAGCAGTTCGAACGGAGTCGCCCGTCAGCGCTTGCCGCGGCCGTAAACGGCACGGCCGGGGAGTGCGCCGGTCGGCTCGCCGTCGCGGAGCGCCGCAACGCCGTTGACGAGCACGTCGCGCACACCGAGAGCGTACTGGTGGGGTTCCGCCCACGTCGCCCGATCGATGATCGTCTCGGCGTCGAAGATCACGATGTCGGCGAAGAAGCCTTGCTCGATGCGGCCGCGCTCCCGCAATTCGAGATTGTCGGCGGGGAGGCGCGTCAGTCGCCGGATCGCCTCGGCGAGCGAGATGATCCGCTCTTCCCGCACGTACTTCCCAAGCAGCCGCGCAAAATTGCCGTACGCGCGTGGATGCGTTGACCGCTTCAGGAATGCGCCCTCGGCCGCCCACGAAGGCGCATCGGACCCGAACGACATCCAAGGCAGCGTGATCTGCCGCCGCACGTTGTCCTCGGACATGCTGAAGTAGGCCGTATCGATGCGCGAGCGATCCCGCAAGACGAGATCCATCAACGCATCGATCGGATTCTCTCCCATCATGCTCGCCACCTCGCCCAGCGTCTTTCCCTGATACACGCGATGTTCTTCCTTGCGGGTGCTCAGGATCAGCACGCCGTCCGCGCCGCCGCTCGCGAGATAGAGGTTTTCCCATCCCGTCGTCGAATGCGCAATCTCATTGTGGATCTCCGCGCGCGTCCCCGGATCCGCCAGCCGCGAGAAGAGCTTCTCCGGCCCACCGTCGTGAAATCGCGGCGGGATGCTGTTCGAGAGGCCGGTCGCGCCGGCGGTGTACAGATACATGTCGGCCGTGATCTGCTCGCCAGCCGCGCGCGCGCTTTCAACAAGCTCGATGACGCGATCGAGCTTGTGCCAGTTGTCCTTGCCGGCCTGCTTCAGGTGATAAATCTCGGCGGGCACGCCGCCCTCGCGGCTGATCCGCAATAGCTCCGTGATCGACTCGATCAGCGCATTGCCCTCGTCGCGAACATGCGAGATGTATTTGCCTGCATATCGCGCGGCAGCCCGGCACAATTCAATCAGCTCTTCGGTCGATGCGAAGAACGCCGGAGGATAAATCAGTGACGAGCCGATGCCCAGCGCGCCCGCCGACATCTCGTCGCGCACGAGTCCGCGCATGACGTCGAGTTCCGCCGTCGTCGCCGGGCGATCATCCTGCCCGACGGCGTACGTTCGCAGCGTCGTCGCGCCTATATACGATGCGACGTTTTGGGCGACGCCGGTGTGCTCCGCGTACGCGAGGTACCCGGCGAGCGTGCGCCACGGCACGTCGACGTAGAGGTCGGGCGGGTGATTCTTTTGCATGCGCTCCTGCATCTCCGGCGTCAGCGGCCCCATCGAATTGCCTTCGCCGAAAATTTGCAGCGTGACACCCTGCTTCAGTTCGCCGAGCGAGCGCGGATCCTGCAGGATGCTGAAGTAGGAGTGACTCAGCGTGTTGATGAAGCCTGGGGCGATCGCCATGCCACTTGCATCGATCACCAAACCCGCCGTCGCATCACCGAGCGAGCCGATCTCGGCGATTCGATCAGCGACAACGCCGATGTCAGCGACGTACGGCGCGTCGCCGCTGCCATCGTGAATGGAGCCCTGGCGGATGATCGTGTCGAAGGAGCGCGTGCTTGACGGCGCCGTCACCCGACGCTCTCGCGCCATCGTACGTCGTAGATACGCACAGGATCCTCGAACCCGCGAAGCTCGGCTTCGCCGCGGTCTGCAAACAGGAAGCCCTTGCCCGCGACGAGTTGCCGCACGACGTCGGACGTCAGGATCTCGCGGGCATCGGCGCGCGCGCAGACGCGCGATGCAAGTTGCACCGCCGTTCCAAACAGATCGTCGCCCTCGGCAACCGGCTCGCCGGCGTTGATCCCGATGCGCACGTTGACCTGCTCGCCGGGGTTCGTCTCGTTGTGCGAGGCAAAAGCGCGCTGGATCGCGATCGCGCAGTCCACCGCACCGGACGCCGTCGGGAACGACGCCATGATCCCGTCGCCCGTGTGCTTCACTAGGGTGCCGCCCTGCGCATACAGCGCCGAACCCACGATTGTGTTGTGCAGACGCACGAGATCCTGGGCCCGGGCGTCGCCGAGCCGCTGCGTCAAACCGGTGGAGCCTTCCATATCAGTGAACATAATCGTCCGGAAGCCGCCCGGGGTCGCAGTTGGGTGCTCACTGGCGTCGCTTTCATGCGCATGCCGTAGCGGCACGTGGCCTTCGATGCGCTGCATACCGAGAAACTCGTCGATCGCATCCACGACGCCGCGCATGTCGCCCATGTACGGCGAGAGCGATGAGCCTTCGAACATCCGCAGCCGCGAGTCGCGGATGCCCGCGGCCAGCTGCTTCGATGTCTCGATGTTGAGCATCGGGAAGTCGCGCCGATGCATGACGAGCGTCGGTTGCGAAACCTTCGGCAGCAATTCACTGACATCCATCTTGCCGTCCGCGCCCCAGCACTGCTGCGCCTGCTCAGCCGTCAGGCTCGCCTGCATGTACTGCGCGAACCGGTGCGCCGCATCACCCGCGGACCAGCCAAAGATCGTGTGCGCCAGCGTCTCCGTGAACAACTCATAATCGACGTTGATCAACCGCTCGAGATGCTCTGTCATGTGCTGCGGGCGATCCAGATCCTCACCGCTCGCGATGCCGCACCACGAGATCAGGTGCGACACGCGCTCCGGGTGGCGAACCGCATACGCAATGATCAGCGGCACGTTGTAGTACACGCCCAGCATCGCGAACTGCTGCAGATCGAGCCGGTCGACCACTGCCTCGAGGTCGAGCAGATGCGTATCGAGCGAATACGCCGCTGGCATCCGCGACGAGAGTCCCGCTCCCCGGCTGTCATACCGGATGACGCGATAGTTCTCCGACAGGTGCTCGTAGAAGTGCCGCCACTCCGGAATTTGCCACTCGTGCTCGATGTGGCTCCAGGGCAGCGCCGGCGGCGGATTGACGATGGGCATCCCCTCGCCGATCGACCAGTAGGCGATGCTCACTCCGTCCGACGTGCTGGCGTACTGGATGCGCGGTTCCATAGCACCCTCCGTACCACCATCGTACATCACGCCGCAGTGTCAGATACGGCCTCCCAGATCTGCGGATCCCGCATCCTCAATGCGGCTGACGGCACCGTCTCGCGCAACAGGTGCAAGAGCCTGCGCCGAGGGAAAACGCGAGCAGCAGCACGTGCTCTGCTTACCGATTGTTGTGGCGGAGGACGCGCTGGATGTCCCGCTCGGCGTCCCGCTTGGCGATGGCCTGCCGCTTGTCGTACTGCTTCTTGCCGCGCACGAGACCCAACTCGACCTTGGCCATGCCGTTCTTCAGATAGAGGTTGAGCGGCACGACCGTAAGGCCCTTTTCGGCCATCGATCGGACCCACGCCCGGATCTGCTTTTTGTGCATCAGCACCCGGCGTGGCCGCGTCGGCTCGTGGTTCTGCCAGCTGCCGGCCGCATAGGGCGCGATGTGCGCGCCGTAAAGCCACATCTCCCCATCCAACGGCCGCGCATGCGCCTCGCGGATGTTCGCGCCGCCGGCGCGAATGGACTTGATCTCCGTCCCCATGAGGACGAGACCTGCCTCGATCTTCTCGATGATCTCGTAGTCGTGGAACGCCTTGCGGTTCGCGGCGATCGGTTTGAAGTCGCTCACCGTGCGTTAGCCGCGAACGCGCGTGGGTGTACCGACAGGTGTCGCCGCACCTGCCGTCGGTGTGCTGACCACGGCGAAGTTCGTCCCCTCGAGCACGTCGATCGCCTTTTGCAGCTGGACATCCCGCCGCGAGTCGATGTCGTCGTCCGAGAGCGTGACCGCGACGTCGGGCCGGATGCCAACGCCGTCGATCTGCGTGCCGTTCGGCGTCAGCCACTTGGCGATGCTCACATACAATTGACCGCCGTCTCGGAGGTCGTTGGAGATGTTGACGGTACCCTTGCCGAATGACTTTTCGCCAACGATTGTCGCGCGATCGTTGTCATGCAATGCCGCTGCCAACACCTCCGAGCCACTCGCGCTGAACCGATTCATGATGATCACAACAGGGATCGACGTCGCCGCACCGCCGGCATGTGATGCGAAGCGCTGCTCACTTCCGTCGCGTTCGCGCTCCGTCAAGATCGTCTTGTCGCCATCGAGGAACTCGTCAGCGATATCCGCTGTCGTCCGCAACAATCCCCCTGGGTTGTTCCGCAAGTCGAGGACGATCCCCTTCTTGCCGGAGCCCACCGCGTCTTTGAGCGCCGTCTGCATCTGATCCTTCGTCGGCTCCGAGAACTCTCGGATGTGAATATAGGCGAGGTCCGTGATGTCCGCGCCGGAGCCGTCTTTGAGCGAGCCCGTTGGCGGCTGCGTCGTGACGCTCTGGACCTTGATTTCCTCGCGCTGAATATCCAGCGTGAGTTCCTGCTTGTCGGAGTGCCGAATCTTCAACTTGACGCTTGTGCCGCTGTCGCCGCGGATCTTGAGCACCGCCTTCTCCTGCGACCAGCCGTCCGTCGACTCGCCGTCGACCTCGAGGATCGCATCGCCAGGCTTGATGCCGGCGCGCTCGGCCGGCGTGCCCTCGATCGGAGCGACAATGACGATCTGCCCATTTTGGGATGCGACGGTCGCGCCGATGCCCTGGAACTTTCCTGATGGGCCAACGCTCGTCTTCACGGTGTTCGGGTCGACATAAAACGTCCCGCTGTCAGGGAACGTTTGAAGCATGCCGTTGATCGCCGCCTGATACAGCGCGTCACGGTCGACGAGGCTCGGATCCACGTACCGATCCTGCAGCAGCTTGTAGATGTCATTAAGCTGCTTAAAGTCGTCGCCGCTCAGCGACTGCGGCGCGGAAGGGGTGTCTCCTTGACTGCCGCGCGCCGTCCCGCCGCTGTCGCCGCGCACGACATAACCGAGCGCACCCGCCAGGATGAGAATCGACACGGCGAGAAGGCCGACGACGGCCCATCGAGCAGACTTGAGCATAGGGGCGGGGCTCCTTTTGGCGATGGCGCAAACGGCGCATCTCGCGTCAAGTCTAGCACCCCGTATCCGTCACCCAACATCCACGAGCCAAAGCCCTGAGCCTGTGCGCGCGTCCTACGCGGTGCGCCGCGAGCTCGCACGCTCGCCATGTCGCCGTGCCTTTACCTCGTACAGCCGGCTATCCGCGATCTCGATCAATTCGCCGGGGATGCGAGAGTCATCGGGACATGTCGCGATCCCGATCGAGATCCCCAGCTGCACCGACTCCTCGTTCGTGCTGAGAGCAGCGGCGTGGGAGACGGCCTCCGAGAGCTTATCGGCCGTGACGCGCGCCTCGCCGGCGGAGGAATTCGGCAGGATGACCACGAACTCGTCGCCGCCGTATCGTGCGCCGATGTCGCTGCTCCGAATCTGCTTGGCGATGATTTGGCCGACCAGCCCAAGGAATTTGTCGCCGACCATGTGACCGTACGTGTCGTTGATCTGCTTGAAGTTGTTCATGTCCATGAGAAGCAGTGTCAGCGGCTGGCTATAGCGCAGCGAGCGCTCGAGCTCATGCGAAAGCTGCTCATAGAAGTAACGGTGATTGTAGAGGCCGGTCAGGGCATCGCGGTACGCCATCGTGCGCAGTCGCTGGCTCAGCTCTTCCAGATGTGCGGAGTACGCGCGCTCGAGCTTCACATGCGTGCTGCGCGAGTGCGTCGCCAGGAAGATGCCGTATGCAACGCCGCAAAGCACCGAAAAGAGCTCGAGGGCAGTGTAATTGCTTCTCGACATAATACTCGGGCCGGCGACGATGACCACGCCCGTGACGCAACCGATCGCCACGCCGGCCAGTTTCGTCACCCAGCCGGCCGGCCGCGGCGCACGGCTCGAGGCCATCGGCTGGCCCATCTCGTCGATAATGCTCTTATGGGGCACTGTTTGCATTGATAATCCGGACGAGCCCGATCCGCGCCGGTACACGCGTACTCAGCCTCGTGCGCTACCACCACACGCTAAATGCGATTCTGGCTTGGCGTGCACGTGATCCCGGTGAACCTCCGCATGGAGTATCGGTGCGGAGCTAGCCTGCTTGATACGATGGCCGCAAGCGTCATATTCGATTGCATACCAATTTCGCGCAGACGTCGATTCGATCTGCGCGGCAACGCGACCGGAGCACGCGCCCTGGCCGCTCGCGCCCACACGATCGTCTACGGGCCAATCCTACATAACATCTATAGTGCGATCATATGAGTCTGCCTGCGAACGCATGTGGCAGGGCCCTCGATCCGCAACCCCATCAATCGAAGCGGGAGCGCGGCGATCAATTCGCGTTACGAAGCCAGCGATGTGGTAGGAGCACCAGCAAGCGCTAGCGATGCTCCGACGCGTGGCGCGAACCACGAAGGATGTCAATCACCGCGCTCAATGGCTCGTCTGGTGAATCGATGTCCTGCTCCGATTGAAAGATCTCGACGAGCGTCGTATCCGGCTCGCGCTCGAGCTCACCGGCGCTGGTTGGCGGCGCCTGCAGCCCGACGCTGTTGCGCCATCGGCTGATCATCGCTGCGGTCGACGCCTGTATCTCGGACGCCGATGCAGAATCACTGCGTTTCGCGACGACGCGCTCAGGTTTTGATACGGCCTCCACCCGCGTTGCCTCGCGCGGTGCCGTACGCGAAGATTGGCGCACGGCGGCAGGTACCTCCGAAACCATGTTCGATGAAGCCGACGCCATCGTTATGTGCAGCGGGAATTGCGCGGTGAGCGTCGGCAGCAGCGCAGCACTGGCGGCGGTCACAACCGCCGCGACGCAGAGCACCACGGGAGCGCCGAGTAGAAGCGCGAGGACCGCGACAGCGCCAACGGCGGCAGCGCCGACATAGCCGTATGCGCGATTGGTCAGTACGAATCGCCGCCGCACCTCCTGATCGTCGCCGCTCGCCTCGCCCGAATCAGACGTTCGGCGTCGGCGGGTCTGCTTCGGCGTGCCGCCACCGGCCCCGTGTTGCAGAACCTCCGCGCGAAACGCGTCATATTGCGCCCTGAGCCGCGGTGTCCCAAGGACGCCGTATGCTTCGTTCAAATCATCGAGTTGCAAGCGTGCGCGTGGATCAGCGACGGCGGCAGTCTGGTACTTGCGCGCCATATGCCAGTACGCCTGGTCCACCAATGCTCCATCCGCCCCCGGCATGACACCGAGGATCTCGTAATAGTCACGGTCGCTCATGAAGTTCCTGATACCCTTCTGTTGGCGTTCACTACTCCCCATAACGCAGCGTTTACGCAGGATGTTGCCCGCTTCCATTGACGCGAGGACACGCAGCGGGAGATGCCGCAACCCGACGCAAATCCAGAAGTCGGCGCAATGCCGCCCTACAACCCAAACATCTTCCCCTACCATCACTATCGACCCTCTTGGTTACATTCTGACCTTCATGCTGAACGTTATGTCGCGTTGTCATGCGGACGTTGTCCGACGCGTTGTTGTATGCAGGAACGCACTTCAATCGGCGCATAACGGCGCATAAACAAAAAGAGGAGAACTCACGCTTTGAACTCACCATCTACCGTGATCCAGGACCACCGTGGGCAAGCGATGTTTGAGTGTTCGCGCTGCCATCAAGCGATGACGCAGGAAGACTTCTTCGCTCTCGGCATGCGTCTGCCAGATGCCGGCGAGAGCCGCGCCGACTACTTCGACGCCGAGCTGCTCGACACCATCATGCATGACGCATGTCCGGTCTCCGAACTCGCTGGCTAAAGTCACCGCTCGGTTCGTCCGCCCGTGTTTGACGGACGCCCCCGATTCGCGGTAGCGTGCGATCAATCCAAAGGGGAGTAACCAGCGCGTCGTACGCGACGCGCCATCCGGATCGCCAGACCCGGCGCTTGTTGCCCGGTCCGGATAGTCCCGCTAGCCGGGATCGGTGAGACCTTTGATGACTGATGACAGTCATCAAAGGTCTTTTTGTTTGAGCAGGAGGCTCGTTCTTGAACCTGCGCAAATGGCAATGGCCGCTGATCATGGCGGCGCTCGCGTGGCCCGCGGCGACGCTTCGGTTTGGTTTGTGGAGTACCACACAGCCGATCGAAACGCTGCTCTACGGATTGGCGATCGTCTCGGCCGCATTCTTGCTCACATGGACAGCCGAGGCGGCCGAGCGCGACATCCCGCGCACTCTCGCCCTCGCCGGACTCGCTCTCGTCGCCGTCCTGCCCGAGTACGCAGTCGATGTTCTGTTCGCCTGGAAGGCCGGCAAGGATCCGTCATACGCCGCCTTCGCGACGGCGAACATGACTGGCTCCAATCGGCTCCTCATCGGCTTCGGCTGGGCCGTCGTCATGGGCATCTTCTGGTTCAAAACCCGCAGGAACATGCTGAAGCTCGCCGAGACGCACCGGGTTGAGATCGGCATCCTGACGATCGCCACAATCTACTCGTTCGTCATCCCCTTCCGCGGTGGCATCACGCTCTTCGATTCCGCGTTCCTGTTCGGCCTCTTCGCTGTCTACGTATATCTCGCGTCGCGCGGCGACGTGGAGGAGGAGTCCGACATCGTCGGCCCTGCGCAGCACATCGCCGACCTGCCGCCGCCGCGCCGCCGCGCGGTCGTCGCGCTGATGTTCCTTTATGCCGGCGGCGCGATTTTGCTCTCGGCCGAACCATTCGCCGACGGCCTGATCCAGACCGGCACCCGCTTCGGCATTGACGAATTCCTTCTCGTGCAGTGGGTAGCGCCACTCGCGTCGGAGTTTCCGGAGTTTCTCGTCGCCGGATTGCTCGCATGGCGAATGCGCCCCGATGCGGCGCTTGGCGCGCTCGTGTCGTCGACGGTTAACCAGTGGACGCTCCTCATCGGCTGTCTGCCGCTTGCGTTCGCGATCTCGAGCGGCACGATCAACCCGCTCCCCACCGACGCCCGCCAGGTCTCCGAAGTCTTGCTCACCTCATCGATGGGTTTGATGGCGGTCGTGTTGCTGATCAATCTTCGACTCACGCTCGTCGAGGCCGCTGCGCTCGGCGTCCTGTTCGTCGCCCAATTCGTCACGCCCCCATCGCTCGTGCCGCGGGAGGCCTTCGCGATCGTCTTCCTCGCGATCGGCGCCGTCTTCCTCGTCCGTCAGCTCCTCGAGATGCGCGTCTTCGCGTCGGTCTCACTGGCTCCTTCCAAGAAGCGAGAGACGGGATGATCGTCGAGCTCGCCGCGAGAGCCGCTTCGTCGGCGGAAGCCGCCACATGGCGTGTCAGATGACCGATCGCGTTGCCGAAGCGCGGGCGCTGTTCGCCGAGGCCCAAGCTCGCCAGAGTGCCCACGACATCACGGGCAGTGTCTCCCTTACGCGCCGTGCGCTCGCTCTCGATCCCCATTTTGTCGAGGCGACCGAGCATCTCGCCACTGTGCTCGTGACGCGTCAGCGGCGGTACGCCGAGGGACTGGAGTTGATCGAGCATGCGCTCGCGCTGCGTCCCGACGACGCCGGCCTTTGGTACTCTCTCGGCTGGTGTTATGAATTCGCGGCGCACGAACTTGCGCGACGGCCATCCCCCGTTGTCGTCTTGCAGCCGAGAGCACTGTACGAACGAGCAGCCGAGGCCTTCCGCCACTGCCTCTCGCTGCATCCCGAGGGCAAGCTCGTCGGCGATGCCGAAGATCTGCTCGACCACGTCGAGAACGAGCTTGCGAATCTGTCATGACGTGAAGCGAAGCACCTCCCGGCCGTAACTGCCGCACGCATTCGACCTGAAGTAGAGGACAGCGCATGTCGATTTTGTCTCGTTATGTAGAGTCGCACCCTGCGTCTGCCGCGATCGCCATACGCGCGAGACAGGTCTTCCCGAATGGTGTCACGCACGACATGCGCAACACCGCCCCCTTCCCCCTGTACATCGCGCGTGCGAGCGGCGGCCGGAAGTGGGACGTCGACGGCAACGAAATCGTCGACTACGTGATGGGACATGGAGCCCTCCTGCTCGGACATAATCACCCACAGATCCTCGACGCCATCAAGGCGCAACTTCCCCTCGGCACGCACTACGGAGCGTCGCACGAGCTCGAAGTTCGTTGGGGCGAACTTGTGCAGCAACTCGTGCCATCCGCGGAGCTTGTCCGATTCACCTCCTCCGGCACCGAAGCGACGATGATGGCGATACGGCTCGCCCGAGCGTTTACGGGTCGCGAGAAGGTGCTGCGCTTCAAGGAGCACTTCCACGGCTGGAACGACAGCATGTCCGGCCAGCCTCATGCTGAGGCGACCGTCCCGCAATCGCCCGGCCTCCCCCGCGGCATCCTCGACGCCTCGATCGTGATCGCCCAGAACGACATCGGCATCCTTGAACGCACACTCGACGAAGACGGCGAAGAGATCGCGGCCATGATCCTCGAACCGACGGGCGCCCATTGGGGCGCGGAGCCGATCGATATTGCCTACGTCCATCGGGCGCGAGAACTCACAGCCGAGCGCGGCATCCTGCTGATCTTCGACGAGGTGATCACCGGCTTCCGCGTCTCGCCGGGCGGTGCCCAGCAGGCGTACGGCATCATGCCCGACATGACGACGATGGCCAAGATCCTCGCCGGCAGTCTCCCCGGTGGCTGCGTCGCCGGCCGGCGAGACATCGTCAATCAGATCGGAATCCGCGATGACGGCGACGAGCGGCAGCGCGTCTCCCATCCGGGCACGTTCAACGCAAACCCGCTGTCAGCTGCCGCGGGGAGTACGTGCCTCGCGACAATCGCCGACGGTCGTCACCAGCAGAATGCCGCCGACATCGCGGCACGCCTCGCCGCGGAACTGAATACGGTGATGCATGAGGAGTCCGTTGCCGGCTGCCTCTACGGTGTCTCGTCGATGCTCCACATCGCCTTCGGCGACGTCAGGCCACCCGCTCCCGGGTACGGCTGGAGCGACGCGGCGCCAAACATTCCGCTCGTGTCGCCCGTAGTCTCGCAAGCCGTGCAACTCGGCATGATCAACGAGGGCGTCGATCTGATGCACGGCGGCATGATGGTCTCATCCGCCCACGCCACCGCCGACGTCGACCGCACGGTCGAGGCCTTCCGCAACACACTCCGCGCGATGAAGGACGAGCGCATCCTCCCCGACTGAGCCATGCCGTCTATGAACTAAGAACTATGAACTGTGAAATACCCGCGAACCGCAAACTTCCCTCAGTCCGCCGGAAACGTCACGAGCGATGTCGTGCTCTCGATTCCCGGCACCGAGCGAATCTTGTCGCTGAGGATCGGCGGCACCTCGCTGAGTGACTCGACTTCGAGCTCGATGACGACGTCGTATGGTCCCATCACCTCGTGCAGCTCCTTCACGCCAGGAACCTTCCGCACTGCGGCGACGACGTTCTTCGTCTCCCCCGGATCTGTCACTACGAGCACGTACGCCTTAATCATCGAGCATCTCCTTACGCGCGAAGCGATTTGGTCTCTCAGTTTCGGCTCGCATCCGGTTTGAACGCGCCCGACGCGCTACTAGTACAGCTTTCACGTATGCCGGTCAATCGCGGATATAGCTATGGCCGATTAGTAGCGCCGTGAACAGTGCGTTACAATGATGCTGGAAGCGCTCGTTCGTATCTCGACGGGCGCACCGCGCCGCCGAGCAAGACGCGCGGCAGAGGCAACTGTGGCCGAAGAAATATTCCAGACCGATCCGATCAGTGCCCTCGGGCTCCCCTCCCCTATCTCCATCGGACGCGACGCCACCGTCGGCGCTGCCCTCGCTGCCGTGCAGCAGCATGGCATGGGTTATGTGCTCGTCGTCGATCAGGGCAAACCCGTAGGGATCATGAGCGAGCGCGAGGTGCTCATGCGCGTCGTCGCCCGCGATGTGAAATACTCTGAAAATGTCGATACCTACATGTCGCACTCTCCCGAGACGCTCACGTCGAAGGAACCGATTGCGAAGGCAGTGCACCTGATGAACGAGGGCGGGGAGCGCAATATCCCGATTGTCGACGAGTCCGGTCAGGCGGTCGCCGTGCTGCGGACCCTCGACATCATCCATTTTCTGGCGGAGGCCTTCCCCGCGCAGGTGATGAACCTGCCGCCGCGACCTCACCAGCTGATCCCGGAGCCGGAGGGGGCTTAGTGACAACACTAACGAAAGAATCGGAACAGCCCGAGCATGCGTTGCCGCTGGAACTCGATCGCGTAACCATCCGCTTCGCCGGCGACTCCGGCGATGGAATGCAGCTGGCCGGCACACAATTCACGAAGACCTCCGCCGTCGCTGGTAACGACATCAGCACCTTCCCCGACATCCCGGCCGAGATTCGAGCCCCCCAAGGTTCACTCCCCGGCGTCAGCGGCTTCCAGGTCAGCTTCTCCAGCGAAGACATCTACACCCCAGGCGATGCGCCCGACGTCCTCGTCGCGATGAACCCGGCCGCACTCAAGACCAACCTCGGCGACCTGCCGCGCGGTGGAATGCTCATTATCAACACGGACGAGTTCACGCCGACCAACCTCAAGAAGGCCACGTACACCGTCAACCCAATCGAGGATGGCAGCCTCAGTGCGTACCGCGTCTACAAGGTCGCGATAACGGCGCAGAACGGCCGCGCGCTCGAAGATAGCGGTCTCACGGCCGTCCAGATCGATCGATGCAAGAACATGTACGCGCTCGGTCTGATGTTCTGGATGTACAGCCGCTCCCTCGAGACGACGCTGCGCTGGATCGACGAAAAGTTCGGCAAGAACCCCGGCGTCGCCGAAGCAAACAAGACCGCGTTGAAGTCGGGTTACCACTTCGGCGAAACCACCGAGATGTTCGCCACCCACTACCACGTGCCGAAGGCCAAGCTGAAGCCCGGCCTTTACCGCAACATCACCGGCAACGAGGCGACGGCGCTCGGCTTCATCACAGCATCAAAGCTCGCCGGCCTGCCGCTGTTCTATGGCAGCTACCCGATCACACCCGCTAGCGACGTGCTCCATGAGCTGTCGCGATTCAAGCGCTTCGGCGTCAAGACCTTCCAGGCCGAAGACGAGATCGCCGCTGTCGGCTCCGCGATCGGCGCGGCGTTCGGTGGTTCCCTCGGCCTCACCGGCACGAGCGGTCCCGGCCTCGCGCTCAAGAGCGAGGCGATCGGCCTCGCCGTGATGGTCGAGCTGCCGCTCGTCATCATGAATGTGCAGCGCGGCGGACCCAGCACCGGCCTGCCGACGAAGACTGAGCAGGCAGACCTGCTGCAGGCGATGTTCGGCCGAAACGGTGAGTCGCCCGTCGCCATTGTCGCACCGGCGACAGCCTCCGACTGTTTCTACATGGCGATCGAGGCATGGCGCTTCGCCATCAAGTACCGCACGCCCGTGATCTTCCTCTCCGACGGCTATCTCGGCATGGGCTCGGAGCCGTGGCTCGTCCCGGATGTCGATTCCTTGCCCAAGATGGAGCCGAACTTCGCGGCCGATCCCGCGACATTCATGCCATATGCGCGCGACCCGAAGACGCTGGCTCGCCCGTGGGCCGTTCCCGGCACGCCCGACCTCGAGCACCGCATCGGCGGCCTCGAGAAGGCCGACATTACCGGCAACGTCAGCTACGACCCGGCGAACCACAACAAGATGGTGCATCTCCGCGCCGAGAAGGTCGCCGGCATCGTCCAGGACGTCCCCGATCTCCAGGTCACGGGCGACGAGTCCGGCGGACTCCTGGTGCTCGGCTGGGGGAGCACGTACGGCGTCATAACGACCGCCGTGCAGCGCGCCCGTACCCAAGGCAAGCGCGTGTCGGCGGCGCACCTTCGCTACCTCAACCCGCTGCCCGGCAACCTCGGCGACGTGCTGCGTCGCTACGACCAGGTGCTGATGCCTGAGATGAATCTCGGGCAGATGCGCCTGCTCCTCCGCGGCCGCTATCTCGTCGACGTCGTCGGGCTCAACAAGGTGTCCGGCCGCCCGTTCGCGATCAGTGAGATCGAAGCAAAGATCGCCGAGATGGCGGCGTAGTAGAGGCAATCATGGTTACAGCGAATCGCGACAACGGCTCGGTGAAGGTGCTCTCACGGAAGGACTTTGTGTCCGACCAGGAGGTGCGCTGGTGCCCCGGCTGCGGCGACTACTCGATCCTTGCGCAGACACAGAAACTCATGCCGGACCTCGGTCTGCCGCGCGAGAACATCGTCTTCATCTCCGGCATCGGCTGCTCGAGCCGCCTGCCTTACTACATGAACACGTACGGCTTCCACAGCATCCACGGTCGCGCGCCGACGATCGCTACCGGCCTCAAGGCATCGCGACCCGAACTGAGCGTGTGGGTCGTCACCGGCGACGGCGATGCCCTGAGCATCGGCGGCAATCACATCCTGCACGTCCTGCGCCGCAACGTCGACCTCCAGATCATCCTTCACAACAACGAGATCTACGGCCTCACCAAGGGCCAATACTCACCAACATCGGAGCTCGGCAAGCGTACGAAGTCGTCTCCTTATGGCACGATCGACGCGCCGTTGCGGCCACTCAGCGTCGCCCTCGGCGCGGAGGCGACGTTCGTCGCGCGTTCGCTCGACAACGACGCGCATCACATGCTCGAGATGCTCGGCCGTGCCCACGCACACCGTGGTACGTCGTTCCTCGAGGTCTACCAGAACTGCAACATCTTCAATGACGGCGCCTTCGCCGATTTCGCCGCGAAGGAAGTACGCGCGGACAACACGCTCGTACTCGAGCACGGGAAACCGATGATCTTCGGTAAGGAGCGCAACAAGGGCATGCGCCTCAACGGCCTTAAGCTCGAAGTCGTGCAGATCGGCGAGGACGGCGTCACGGAAGCGGATATCCTCGTGCACGACGAGGCGCGCCCGGATCCGACCCTCGCCTTCCTCCTCAGCCGCATGGACTACCCCGAGTACCCCGTGCCGATCGGCGTCCTGCGCGCCGTCCAGCGGCCGACCTATGACTCGCTGATGACCGAACAGATCGAGCAGACCATCGCCGCCGAAGGCCCCGGCGACCTCAAGGAGATCTTCCTCGAAGGCGACACCTGGACCGTCGAGTAACGTGTTCGATTTCTAGCCGAAGTGCGGAGAGCGTAGCACCCTTTGCCAGTCTGGTTGCCGCAGAGCGGACTCCCGGGGGGGGTGTCCCCCCGGGAACTGCTCGTTTTTCAATCATGCCTCCGGATATGCGCAAGCAGACACGGCGAAACGCCGACCAAGCTCGGGAATGCACGAGCATCGCATCCAACCCTCGAAGCACTACACTAGGTTGTCGAAGTCAACTGACATAGCCGCGAAGGGATCCCATGATCTGTCCCGAATGCAAGACCGACAACATCGAAGGCGTCGACACGTGCTCGAACTGCGGCCAAGACCTGAACAGCCTCGATCATCCCGACGCGAGCCAATCCCGCGAGGACGGGCCGAGCTTCATTTACGAACGCCTCGCCGAGATCCCGCGTCAGTCTCCGGTTCGCGTCGCCGTAAAAGACCCGGTAGCGCTCGCTGTACGACTGATGCAGAACTCCGATACAGACTGCGTGCTTGTGATGGACGGCACGCACCTCGCAGGCATCATCACGCCGTGGGACATCCTGCACAAAGTCGCCGGCGCCGATGAAGACCTGAACGCGGTGACGTGCGGCCAAGTGATGACCGCCGATCCCGTCTTCCTCCGCGACGACGATGACATCGCAGTCGCCATCAACAAGATGTCGATCGGCGGCTTCCGGCATATCCCGTTGCTGCAGGGTGGCACGCCGACCGCAGTCGTCGGCGTCCGCGACGTCTTCAAGCACATCTCGTCTCACCTGGCATAGCCGGCGACAAGCGGCGACCGGACCTAAACGGCAGATGCTTCCGCCAGCCGCCGCACATTCGCCATCGAGCGCGCAAAGACGCGCTGGAGATGCGGCCGGATGACGGCGGCGAACACGGCCTCTCCGAGCGGCCCAAGCGGCGGCTCGAAGTCCTCGATCCACGTGAAGATCGTGCCGTTCTCAACTGCCTCGAGCAGGAACTGCCCGGAGCCGTGAAACTGTCCGCGATGCTCCACATCCATCCGCCGCGGCGGTTCCCACGCCGTGATCGCCATCACGTCCTTCACGAGCGGCAACCCGAATAGTTCGCTCGTCACACGCATGAGCGCGCCGACTCCCTGCTTCTGCACACTGACGATCTCAAGCTCACGCACATCGACCATCCACGCCGCCTGATGCTCGAGATCGGCGAGCACCTCCCAAACCGCAACAGGCGGGGCAGCGACGAACCTGCGGATGTCGAGATGTGCCATTGCTTGGTTCCTCTCTCGGCCAGCACTCTAACTTCCGAGAAACGTCTCGATCGCATTCACGACGATGGCAGGGTGGCTCCAGATCATCCCGTGAGCGGCGCCTGGAACGACCTGGAGCCGGTTGTGCGGAATATCGCGAGCCAGCGTCTCGGAGAATCGCGTCGGCGTCAGGATGTCCTCGGCGCCGGCGAGGATCAGCGTCGGCGCAGCGATCTTCTGCAACCGTCCCTCGGTGTTGGCCCCGGTTACCGCGCGGACGTGCCGCTCATAGGCTTCTTGCGGCTGCCAGAGATCGTTGCTGGCGGTGCGGCTGATCATCGTGTCGATGAAGCCGTCCGTGCGTCGATAGTCCTCGTGCGAATAGACACTCCAGAAGGTCGCGCGGCAGTACTCCTCGCGCGAGAGCGTACGCCGCAGGAGCGCCTGTGACTCGAATATCGCCGAACCACGCGGATCGCCGCTCGTGTACGTGGTCACGAGCACCAGCTTGCCTACGCGCTCCGGGTGATCAATCGCGATCTCCTGCGCGATCACGCCGCCCATCGACGCACCGACGATATCGGCCTGAGCGATTCCGAGCGCGTCGAGCAGGCCGATCGCATCCGCCGTCAT
>JBBSDV010000013.1:0-28237 GCA_038240335.1 Dehalococcoidia bacterium | reverse complement strand
GATCGCTTCGACGACCTCGAGCTGAATGTGACGATCTTCGTGCCGATCGTCACCGACGATCGCGCCAAGATGGCGGAGCGCATCGCGCCGGGTTACGGCATGTCTCCGGAGGAGGCGCTCGATTCGCCGCACGTGCTGATCGGCAACACCGACCAGATCATCGACACGCTGCAACAGCGGCGCGAACGCTACGGCTTCAGCTATATCGCGTTCTCGGGCGAGAGCTTCGAGGCGATGGCGCCCGTCGTGAAGAAGCTGGCTGGCACCTAGCGGCGGGCGGTCGAACGGCATCTCGCGCTGTCACGAGCACTGCGCGGGCGGCGGAACCCCTCCATCCACATCGCCGTGGCGGCATCGTGTTACTGTTGGCGCACGGAGTTCCTTCTGTGAGAGGTGATGACTGACCATGCGCGTGTTGACGGGATCGATCTCGACCTACGTGTTCACGATGCTGCACGGCCGCGCATCGTTCTTGACGCTGTTTCGGGCACCGGGGCTGACGCAGGCCAATACATGGCAGGCCGTGCACGGCATGATGGAAGGCGAGGAGGCGGCGCAGGCAGCCGCGCGCCGGGAGATGCTCGAAGAGACGGGCCTCACGGCGGAGCGCTTCTTCAAAGTCGATTGCGTCGAGACCTTCTTCAGTGAGCTCACGGATGCAGTGCATCTCGTGCCGGTCTTCGCTGCATTCGTGACAGGCGCGCCCACCGCCGTCATTTCGGACGAGCACACCGCGGCGGAGTGGTGTTCGCTCGACGACACACTGAAGCGCTTCCAGTACCGGGGCCAGCGCGACGCCGTGCGCACGATCGCCGACGCAGCGAAATGGTGGCCGGATGTGACGCCATCGCTCACTGAACTGACGCGCTGATGCGGCGTCGCACGCCGCTTCGGTCGAATGCCGCGACCGGCGCAAACCGGTACACATCTCGGATCCAAGCCAGATCTCGCAGCCGGGCACGAGTCACAGGCGGCCACAAGGATGATGGCGACGATGGAGAGACCGACGCCTAAGCTGGTCGCGCCTTCGTTCTCGAGTCGCTGCGGAGTGCCAAGCCCCATTTTGTTCTGGCGTCAGGTTCTTCGCGTCACTCGCACGGCACTGTCTGATGGCGTCTATAGATCCCGGGTGGTAAGCGTCTGTAGGCCTCGTTGAACAAACGTCGCCCAAGAGCACATCGGCCCGATTCTGGCGGCCGGCGACTCGCCGTCGCGTGGCGGGACGGCGGCTAACGCCGTCGGCGCGGCGCGCGCGTACGCAGCACGACGGTGTCGCCGTCGAAGTACATCTGCGGCACAGAGTCGTAGATGTCGAGCTGGGCGGCGAACGCGAGATCGCGCTCGAGGCCGATCGCGTGGAGTGCGCGGCCGTGTGCTGACTGGCGGAAGACGCGCATCCCGTCGCGCTTGAACCAATGCCAGAGATGCAGGGCCGCCCACGATGCGTCGGTCATTGTGAGTCCGGCATCGGCTTCCTGCGCCGCCTCGATGATTGCGCCGGCAGCGGCGGTGTCTTCAAGACTGAATGCCATGCCGCGTTCGGTGCCGGCGCAAACGATCGCGATATCGAGCCCCCGCGCCGCCGCCTCCCTGACGACGCGCTCCGCCGCCGCGCGGCGATTGAGCAGCGATGCAGCGATAACGAATGGCGCCTCGGCCGCAATAGCCAGCGCGCGCGTGCCATTCGTCGTGAAGAGCACGGCGGACTTTCCCTTAAACGACAGCGCGGCGAACTCCGAGGGCGAGTTGCCGTAGTCGAATCCGGCGGGGGGCAGCGCGTTGATCTCGCCGCAGAGCAGCGAGAAATTGGCGAGCGCAAGCCGACGCGCCTGCCGCAGATTGTCGCTGATGATCGCGCGCAGCAGTCCGTTCTCGAGCATCGTCACGATCGACGATGTCGCGCGCAGCACATCGACCACGGCGACAACCTGCGCGCGCGGTTCGGTGAGGAGGCTCGGCGTCAGCGCAACCGTGATCTTCACAGATCGAGCGTACGCCCGCACGAGGCAAATAGCGATGGATCCGCGTCAAGCGCAACGAGATCGTGGCCATACCTGTCTAGTTGACCCGCACGCGTTTGATGACACTCGACAAGCAACAGAACGAGACGCGCGAACGTTGCGTCGACCGGCGGATCATGGCAAAGAGGAGCTACGGCAGCTTCTCGGTGACGACGCGGGCCGGCACGCCGGCAACGGTGGTGCCTTCGGCGACGTCGTGGACGACGACGGCGCCCGCACCGATGGTCGCGCCATCGCCGACGGCGATCCCGCCGAGCAACCGCGCACCCGTGCCGACGAATACATGCTGCCCTAGTGCCGGCCCGAAGACGTCGCCGCGGTTCACGCCGAGGGTCACCCAGGGACAGAGCACGCTGCCCTGCCCGATACGGACAAGCCCATCGACGACGACGTTGCCGTGCGGCAGGTAGATGCCGGGATCGAGCACGGCGCTATCGCCGATCCGGATGCCAAAGCCGATGATGCAGATCTTGCGGAGGATCCATGGGACGACGGGAACACGGTGCTTCTGCAGTGCGGTTCGCAGCCGATACAGTGCCAATCCGAGATAGTCATCGGACTCAAACATGAGCCGGATTGTGGCAACCCATTGCCACGGCCGCGATAGATCTTCGATGCGCGGCTCGCCGCGATTGCCGGCGTAGGCGCGGGCATCGAGCCGGAGCGCGACGGCGAGCGGCGCCCGCTCGGCGTGCAGCTTTCGATTGATCGCCTCGCGCCGTTGCCTGTTCGAGGCGATGTGATCCCTCGCCTCCACCGCGTACGCTTCGAATGGGTGCGGCATCAGAGATCCGATCGGCGCGAGGAGACAGGCGCCGTCTCGTCGAACCCGTTGCCGCTGGGCCGTTCCGCGACGCGACCAGCGATGGCGCGTTGAAACGCCCGCTCCATGGCCGGTGAGGAACGCCGGAGGATCTCCAGATATTCGCTAACGACTGCGCCAGGCTTGCCATCGAGCTTGATCTCGCCCTTCTCGAGCAGGATCGTGCGGTCGGCAAAGTCGACGAGAGTGTCGACGTTGTGGGTGACGATAATGATCGTGGCATTGCGCTTCTTCAGTGTCTCGAAGTGCTCGAAGCAGCGCTCCTGGAAGTCCGCGTCGCCGACGGCGAGCACCTCGTCGACGAGCAGGATGTCCGGTTGCACATGGATGGCGACCGAAAAGCCGAGCCGAAGGTACATGCCGTTGGAGTACGTGCGCATCGGCTGATCGATGAACTGCCCGAGGCCGGAGAACTCGATGATCTCCGGCATCTTTTCGTTCGCTTCGGCCTTCGAAAGTCCCATGAAGAGCGCGTTGACGTAGGCATTCTGGCGGCCGGTGGCGTGCGGGTGGAAGCCCGCGCCGAGATCGAGCAGCGCGCCGTAGCGGCCGTCAATCGTGACGGTGCCGTCGCTCGGCGGCGAGATGCCGGCGAGGATCCGCAGCAGCGAACTCTTGCCCGAGCCGTTCGGGCCGATGATGCCGACGATCTCGCCGTGCTCGATCGTGAGCGAGATGTCCCGGAGCGCCCAGAATGGCTCCTTGGCCGTCAACTGGCCCAGCATCGACGCGGGCTTCGTCACGATGTCCTTGAGCCGCCAAGGACGCGCCGGATCGAGGAGGTAGCGCTTCGACACATGGTCGAGCTGGACGGCGTAGCGACCGCTGCCATCGCCCCTAAAGTGCATCGGCGAGGTTCCGGTCGACGCGGCGTAGGACGGTCACGCCGAGCACGAGGGCGACGGCGGCGAACAGCACGGCCGGCCACAAGTCGACGCCAGGCAGCTCTCCGTCGATGAAGAGCGAACGCCAGCCTTCGAGCAGCGGACCCAGCGGGTTGAGCAGCAAGATCGTCCGAATGCGGCCGGGCACTTTATCAAGCGGATAGATGATCGGCGAGACGTAGAACAGCAGCGTGAGGAACGCATCCAAGCCCGGCGCCGTGTCGCGAAAGAACACATTAAGGCTCGCCACGAGCATGCCGAGACCGACGAGCAGCGCGAATTGCAGTGCCAGCAGCATTGGGATGCCGATGAGCCACGTCCAACTCGGCGCGATACCGTTCGCAAACACTAGGATGGCGAGCACCGGCAACGTGACGATGAACTCGAATGTATTGCCGAGGACGACGGCCAGTGGCAGGATCAAGCGGGGAAAATACACCTTCTTGACGAGCCCTTCGTTCGCAAGAAACGCGCCCGTCGCAGCGTGCACCGTCGCCTGGAACCAGAACCAGGGGAACAGCGCGGCGAGGAGGAAGATCGCGTGGTGCGGCACATCGATCTTAAGGACGCGGCCGAGAGCGAAGTAGAGGACGAGTCCGAGAGCGAGCGGCTTCGCAATCCACCAGAAATAGCTGAATACCGTGCCGTGATACTTGACGCGCAGATCACGCAGCGTAATCGCCACGAGGAGATCCCACGTCGAGGAAGTAGAGCTAGCGCGGGCGCGCCACGGCCGGCGCATCGCTGTGGTGGCTGCCACGTTCGCATCCTCTGTTTGCGGCGTCACGCGCGCCGAACCCTCGGCCCGATCGGGTTCAGTCACGTTCGAGCGCCACGGATCATAACATAGCGCGCCGGCCCCCCGTTACGGTCGCGGCGAGGGATGAAGCACGACTCGCGACCGAATCGCGACGACTGCGCTTGGGGGCGAGACGTGCCGATTCGGGGTGCCGGAGGCGATCAGGCGCGAGCGACAGCGTCTCGCGACCTGATCTGTACGACGTAAATGATGCGAGCCGGTCTTGGCTTCGGTGCGATTCGTTCCACCCTCCCGTACGCGGGCGGAGCCAACCTCAGACTTCTCACGTCGCCACAGCTCACACTGCGTCGATCTGGAACACCGGGTGGTCGGCGGCGATCCGCAGGACGTCGGCGTCGGGTGACTCGTGCGTGACGCCATCGAACCACTTGCCGGTCTCCATGCTCCAGTGCTTGAGGTACGCCCGGAGCACGGGCGGCTTCTCGGCGTCGGCGAGCTCGGCGACGGTGATCGTCTCGCGCTTTGAACCGAGCCTCAGTTCGCCGCCGCGCGCGGCTCGCATATTGCGCGACCACTGCGTATCGCCCCGCGGGGCGACGAGGTAGCGGTGGTCTTCGAAATGCAGCAGGTTTACGGGCGTGGTGCGCCACTCCCCGCTCTTGCGCCCTCGGACGGCGAGGATGCGCGAGCCCCGCATGCTCAACCCGAGCCGAGTCAGGCCGCCGACCAGCGGGTTGAAAAGATGCAGCGTTACCCAATCCGGCTTGTCGTATTTCTTCATTCCACCTCGTTGTAATAGCCGGTCTCGTAGCCGAGAACACTTGATGCTTGGCGCTCCGAAAATCCATCACGCGCGACAGAGATTGTCGCACAGCCACGGCTATACTTGCGAACAATGAGCGCTACGAGAATCGTAACCGGCACACTTTCGGAGCTGGAGACCGCGTTTTCCGACGCTGTCGAAGCGGCGCGTCCCGGCGATCCTCTTGCGCCCCTGACGGTGCTGGTCGGGCAGTCGCTGCTGAAGCGCTATCTGCCGCGCATGCTCGCGGCGCGCGGCGTGGCGCTGATCAACGTGCGCTTCGTTCTCGCGCACGAACTCGCTCTCTCGCTTACCATCGACGCCGGCGCGCCCGCGAAGCCACGATTATCGCGTCAGGCGGAGCAGCTCCTCGTGCGCGAGATCGCGGAGGACGCCCGCGGATACTTCGCCGATATCGCGCGCGGCGACGGCTTCGCGGACGCCCTCGGTCGGCTGTTCCGCGAGCTTGATATGGGCGGCTTCGCCGATCCGTCGGCGCTCGAAGATGCCCTCGCTGGCTTGGAGCACGCGAACAGTGCCAAGTTTCAAGCGCTCACGGACCTGTATCGTCGGTACCTCGCTCGCCGCGCCGCCTTCGCGACTCAGGCCGACGATTATCGGCTCGCCGACGCCGCAGCGTTCGAGGGAGAACTGCTCATCTACGGGTTAGTCTCGCCTTCCGAGCTGCAGGCGCGACTGATCGAACGCATCGCCACCCAGACGAGGGTCACGGCATTCGTGCCCATTGCGGAGCACGCCGACAACGCGGCGTCCACCCCGTTCCTCGGCCGCCTACGCGCGTTCGCCGCAGGCCGCCCCGCCGGCGCGCCGGGGCCATCGGCGCCAGACGGCGCTCGTGCCGGGCGGCCGGAACAGGCTCAGCTCTCGCTGTTTGATGCGTCCACGGCGGCGAGCGAGGATGCGGCGACATCGGTGCCGAGGGCGAGGGTGGCCTCGACGCTGAGCGACAGCAATGCACTCGAGCGATGCGTCGCGAATCTCTTCGCGCCGGCCTCCGGAGTGCCTGTCGCCGCGCCGGTTCAGCTCCTCTCGGCGCCCGACACAGTGCGCGAGGTGTGGGAGGCCGCACGCACGTGCCTCGCCTGGGCAGCGGAGGGCATCCGGTTTCACGAGATGGCGATCGTCTACCGGAACGCCGATCCGTATCGCGCGCTCGTCGATGAGATCTTCACAGAGGCCGGCATCGAGACGTACCTGCACGACGGCCGCCTGTTTTCGACGCACCCGCTGGGGCTCCGCCTGCTCGCCCTTCTCGATCTCGCGGGGGATGTCGAATTCTCGCGCCGCAACGTCATGGGCTTCCTTACAGAGACCCGCATTCCGCGCGAGACGCGCGAGCGGCATCCGGAGTTGCGGCCAACGGAATGGGAGACCTACACGCGCGAGGCGGGCGTCGTCGCCGGCATAGACCAGTGGCGCCGCCGACTCGGCCGGCTTGCCATCGAAAAGCGCGCCCGCGCCGCGGCGCTTGATACCCCGGGTCCCGCCCGTGCCGCGGATCGCATTGACGCTCTGATCGCCTTCGTTGGCGAATTGCATGACGCGCTGACGAATCGCCCCGAGACCGCGACATGGGAAGAGCACCTCTTGTACGTGCGCGCGCTCGCCGCGCGATACTCGGACCGGCTGAGCCCGCTGATCGAGGCGCTCGACGACCTCAAAACGCTGAGCGCCGTCACGGAATCAGTGACCTTCGCGGTGTTCTGCCGCGCCGTCCGCGACGATCTCGAGTCGCGCGATACCAGCCGCGCGCTCGGAACGCCCGTGCGGGAGTTCGGGAAGAAGGGCGTCGCCGTTGTCGATGCGACATCGTTGCGGCACCTGCGCTTTCGCGCCGTCTACATGCTTGGCGTCGCCGAGCGAGCGTGGCCACCGCCGCCGCGCCCCGATCCGCTGCTGCTCGAGCACGAACGCCGGGCATTGAACGCCCGGGAAATCGGCACGCTACCGCTGCGGACCGAGCCAGACGAGTCCGCGCTGACGTTCTGGCTCGATGCGCAGGCGGCGCGCGAGCGCCTGGCGATCTCGTACTCGCGCGCCGACGCCGGCAGCAGCGGCAAGCATCTTCCGTCGTACTTCTTTCGCGCCGTTGCGAGCGCGCTCGCTGGCGAGCGCGTCGATCTGCGGTCCCTCGACTCCAGCCCGCACCTGCAACGCATCGAAGCCGGGCGCCTCGCCAGCAGCGACCTCAAATCGTCGCTCTCGGATGCGGAGTACGATCGCGGATTGGTAAAGGCAACGGTCGAGACCGGCGACACGGGTGGTATAGGCGCCCTGTCGCTGCTCGACGAAGCGCGCTGGCGCGTGCCGTGGTTCGCGCGGGCAATCACGTCGCGGCAACAGCGATGGAGCAACGAGCACAACCCTTATGCGGGCGTGATGTGCGGCGAAGCGGCGCTGGCGGAGACGGCGGCGATCGGCTTCGCGACGCGGGTCGCCGTTTCGCCCAGCCGACTCGAGAAGTACGCCGCTTGCCCCCAGAGCTACTTCATGAAGTATGTTCTTCGCATCGACGCGATCGACGAGCCAGAGGCGACGGAACGAATCAACCCGATGGAGCGCGGCAGTCTCGTCCACGCGATTCTCGAGCGGTTCCTCGGCGCGCTCTGGCGCGACGATCCGCCACGCGCGAGTGAGCGGGCGCGTCACCTGGAGTTGCTCCAGGCCGTCGCCGAGACGGAGTGTCGTATTCGCGAGGAGGCCGGAAGCACCGGCCGCCCGTTGATCTGGGCAATGGACCAACAACAGATTCGCGAGGACCTGGTTCGCTGGTACGACCTCGAAGTGAAGGATGGAACGAGGAATCAGCTCCGACCCGGCGCGTTCGAGGCGAGCTTCGGCATCGCGCAACGAGGGGACACCGCGTGGAGCCCGATCTCGCGCGATAAGCCGCTTGTTATCCGTGTCGACGAGCGCGATCTGCAGTTCCAGGGCCGCATCGACCGGATTGATTGGGACGAGGCGCGCGAGCATTTTCGCGTCATCGACTACAAGACCGGCAGCATGCACGGGAAAGTGAAAGCGACGTTCGACAAGGGCCGGGCGATGCAGCTCCCGATCTACCTCCGCGCCGCGGCGTCGCTGCTCGATACGGATCCGGCGTCGGGGGAGGCGCAATACTTTTACGTCAGCAGCAAGGGTGGCTTCAAGCGTAAGCGTCTCGAGGGTGACACGCTCGCCGTGCGCGACGAGTCCTTCGAACAGGTGCTGACTACGGTTGTCGACGGTGTCGATGGCGGCTTCTTCGCACCGAATCCCGGGACGGATCGCGCCAACTGCATGTGGTGCGATTACAAGGATTCGTGTGACGGGCGCGTCGATCGCATCGCACAGCGCAAGCAGGGCGACCCACGGGGCGCCGCGTTCGCGGCCCTGCAGGCGGTCGAGTAATGGGCACGTTCGTCCCGTCCGACATCGCGGTGCGCGAAGCGATCCGCGACGACGTCAGGAAGAATCTCTGTGTCGAAGCGGGCGCGGGCACCGGCAAGACGACCGTGCTTGTCGATCGCATCGTAAAGATCTTGAGCACCGGCCACGCGCGCGTCGAGCAGCTGGCAGTAATCACGTTCACCGAGAAGGCGGCGGCGGAGCTTTCCGGGCGCGTTCGCCAGGGTCTCGAAGACGCCCTCACGGCCGCTGTGGCCGGCGACGAATGCGCGCGGCTCGAACAGGCGATCCTCGGCCTGAACCACGCGCACATCGAGACGATCCACGCGTTCGCGGCGGGATTGCTGCGGGAGCGGCCGATCGAAGCGCGGCTCGATCCGGGGTTCACGGTGCTCGATGTATTGCCGTCGAAGATGGCGTTCGAAGCTGCCTGGGGCGACTGGCTGACAGAACAGATGGCGATCGAGCCGCCCGACGGGCCGCCGACCGCGCTCGTCAACGCCCTCAACCTCGGGCTCAAATTCGAGCACGTGCGAGAGGCGGCGGAGCGACTCTATCGCTTTCGCGACGTGCTGCCACTTTCGCCGTACGAGCGCGAGGATATCGACATCGACCGCGCGCTCGCCGACATGCGCCCGCACGTCGACGCCCTGCGAATCGAGCCGAGAATGCGCGATCTCAGCGATCCTGCGTATCTCGCGATGCCGGAGTTCGTCGATTTGTACGAGGGATTGGTGTCAATGCGCGGAGAGGCGCAATCACTGCGCCGTGCTATCGCGACAACTGAGACGCCGTCGTTTTATCTCGGCAACGCCGACCGCTGGCACGACAAGAAGGACTGCAAAGCCGCGAAGGCGGAGATGACGGCGATTGTCGCGGTCATCAAGCAGTGCAGGTCGGAGATGCGGCACAACGCTGTTGCCGATCTCGTGGAGTGGGTGACAGGCTTCATCGCGTACTACGAAGACCGCCGGCGCGACGACGGCGCCGCCGACTTCGACGACCTCCTGATCTGGGCACGCAATCTCATGCGCGACAAGTCGGAGGTGCGCGCGTACTTCCACGAGAAGTACAGGTGCGTTCTCGTCGACGAGTTCCAGGACACCGATCCGATCCAGGCCGAGATGATCGTGCGTCTATGCGAGGAGGGTGAGCCGGCGACGAACTGGCGCGAGGCGCGGCTGCGGGACGGGAGCCTCTTCGTCGTCGGTGATCCAAAACAGTCGATCTATCGCTTCCGTCGCGCCGATATCACGATGTACGACGACGTCAAGAGGCACGTGTTTCGCGACGGCGTCCGCGAAATCACGCAGAACTTCCGCTCGTCGCAGCCGATCATCGAGTGGGTCAACCGCACCTTCGCGCCGCTGTTCGTCGAACAAGCCGGCGTGCAGCCGCGATACGTCGCGCTGGAGCATCATCCGGAGTACGTCTGCCAGCCAGAGGAGGCACTGACCCTGGTCCGCGGCGTCGTCCAGCCTCCACCGCCTGATGCGTCGACCAGGGCGCCGACAAACATGCGGCGCTGCGAAGCGGGTGCGATCGCGGCAATTATCGCCGACGCCGTGCGCGATCGCTCGTGGCGCGTGCGCACCGAAGCGCCCGGTGAATCGCGACCGGCAACCTACGGCGACATCACGATCCTGATCCCATCGCGTACGGAGCTTCCTCTCTACGAAGAAGCGCTCGCCGGCGCGGATGTCCCGCACCGCCACGAGGGCGGCCGGACGTTCTTCGCGCGACAGGAGGTGCGCGAGCTGATCGCGCTGCTGCGGGCAATTGACGACCCCTCCGACCAGATCGCCGCGATCGCGGCCCTGCGATCGGCCGCCTTCGGCAGCTCCGACGAAGAGTTGCTGCTGCATCGCACAAACGGCGGCTGGTTCAGCCATGTAAGCGTGCCGGACCGGAGTACCGGCGCCGTCCCCGACGCGCTGCGGGCGATACACAGGCTCGCAGAGGGCCGCTTCAAGCAGACGCTGCCGGAACTGGTGCGGACGGTCCTCGATCAGACGCGACTGGTCGAGTTTTCGATGCTGCAACCGCAGGGCGAGCAGGTCGCAGCGAACCTGCTGAAGATGGTCGACCACGCACGCGCATACGCTGCTGCACAGCCGGGCGGCCTCCGCGGCTTCGTCCGCTGGCTCAAGGAACACCTCGCCACCGATGCCGATGCCGCCGACGCCGAGGTGAGTGAAGACTCGGACGACGTCGTCCGCATCGTCACGATCCATGCATCGAAGGGCCTCGAGTTCCCTGTGGTCGTCTTCGCCAACATGAACACTGATCGCGTCGATCGTACGAACGCCATGGCCGACCGGCGCGAACACGTTCTTCATATCAAACTCGGCAAGCGCGATGAAGAGTTTCGCACGCCGGGCTACGACGATGCCGAGACCGACGACAAAATGCACGCGCTCGCGCAGGAGCGGCGGCTGCTCTACGTCGCGGCGACGCGGGCGCGCGACCGTCTCGTCGTACCCTTCTTCGACGACGGTTCGAGGCGCAAATCGACCGACGAGCCGAAGACCCTGAACCAATGGCTCTGCAGCGTCGATGCCGACGAAGGCGCCGTCGCAGCGCCGGAGTCCACGGCGGCTACGCATCTGCCGGTCTGGCGGCGTCCGCTCGCGACACCCGCGCGCAACGCGCCGGAACGCGTGGTCGCGGCGCGTACGGCATGGCGCCGAGACCGCGACGCATTGAGAAGCTCGGCCGCTGCGGGACTGCGCATCATTACGGCGTCGTCGCTGAAGGCGGACTGGGAGGCTCCGTTCACGGAGATTGATCGCGTGCGCCGAGGCCGCGCCGCCGAATTCGGTAGCGCCGTTCATGCGCTTCTCGAGCGCGTCGACCTGCGACGCGGCGATGGCGCCGGGATCGATGCGCTCGCCGTCGCCGCTGCGACGGAAGCGGGCATGCCGGACCGCGTGGCGGATTTGGCGGCGATCGCCCGAAACGCCCTCGACAGCGCCATCATGCGACGGGTGCGCGCCAGTCTTGCCGCTGGTGGCCGCGTGTTGCCCGAAGTCGGGTTCTCGGCGCCGACACCGAACGGCGGCCTGACGGAAGGCCGCATCGACCTGCTCTTCGAAGAGGGAATTGGGGCCGGACGCGGGCTGATCGTTGTCGACTACAAGACCGACAATGTTTCGCGCGCCGACGCCGACATTCGCGCCAACAAACTGTACTACAAGCAGGCGCAGGTCTATGCGTGGGCCGCCCAGCGCGCCACCGGCATGCCCGTCCGCGAAGTTGTCTTTCTCTTCGCGCGCATCATGCCAGTCGCGCACGAATCGATGATCGCCGTCGATGCGAACTTCATCGCGTCCGCCGAAACACTGGTCAGCACCGCCGCGCTCGACGTGTTGGGGTAGGCCGTCCGACGAGCAAGACGAGCGGAAGTGATTGCGGAGCGTTCATCAACGCACATGCCACCGTCGGCTGCATGGCGCAACCCGAGCCATCCGATGCGCTCGGAGGGCGCGCGCGCGAGGAGCGGTCGCGCGGGGCGCGGTACGAAGAATCGGGCGACGATGCGGCGGCCGCACTGTGCCTTTCATAACTCTGCGCGGCCTCGTGTTGCTGCTTAACCCGCTTCTGAGGCGGCTCGCAACGGTGCACAACTCCGTCTGCACCCTTCCCGCGCCGGTGCCGACGGCCTACAGTGCGAGCGATGACTGCGGAACAGATTCTTGCGCGCGAGAAGCAGTTGCTCGGCTCGTGGTGGAGGCGGCGGCTGCTGTCTGTGCCGGGGCAGATGCTCGCGAATCCACCGGCGTACAACCTCCCGCGCGAGATGCTGATGCAGGCAGATTACCGCGTGCTGGAGATCGGCTGCGCGACGGCCAGCCGGCTGCTGCTCTTCGATCAGAGCGTGAAGTTCCGTACTGTGTCGGCCGCCGGCGTCGAGCCGTCGCGGCGACTCGTGGAGCGCGCCGGCCGCGCAATCACGTCGGCATCGCGCCCGCTCACGGCGGTGCTCGCCGACCCGGCGGCGTTGCCCTTCGCGGACGCATCGTTCGATATGGCGTTCTGCGATGATCTGCTCCGATTTCTCGACGTGCGTGGCGCGCAAGTGGTGCTGCGGGAGACGGCCCGCGTGCTGCGGCCAGGGGCGCTCCTGCTCGCGTGGGATCTGGCGCCGCCGGACGGCAAGCTGCGCTCGTGGCAGCGCTTCTGGCTCCGAGCCTACCCGGGAAGAGTGGCGGGCGAGACGTCGTTGATGTCGCTGGCCGAGCGCAGCGGCTTCGATTTCGCGCGGCCGGCCAACCTGCGCCCCTTCTTCTGGCCACCAGTGCCGCGCGCGTCGTTCATCGCCAGCGTCGTGCCGCCGGGCTGGCGACGCGAGGGCGATAATCTGATCCCGCCGGAGTAAGATGCGAGAGTTCGGCGCGCCGCTGGTCGGGGCAAGCGGGGCTGGTGTCGGAATGTCAGGAGGAGGCCAGCGATGGCAACGGGCAAGACTAAGCGAACGACAGGCAAGCCGAGGTCCGGCGGCACAGTACGCTCGCCCGCCGCGGATCGCCCGGACATCCCCTACGGCATCCTCGGCGAGGCCGAGGGGAGCGGCCTCTTGCCCTGGTCGCGCTTCTGCGAGCGCATGCGCAGCTCCTACGTGTACTGGATTGTGACGGTGTCGCCCGGCGGCCGGCCGCACGCGGTGCCGGTCTGGGGGCTGTGGCTCGGCGACACGCTGTACTTCAGCAACGGAGCGACGACGCGCACCGGTCGCAATCTCATCGCCAGCAGCGCCGTTTCGGTGCATCTCGAAAGTGGGGAGGATGTTGCGATCATCGAAGGCGTGGTGGAGGCGGTCGACGACGACATCGCCCTCGTCGATCGGCTGAACGACGCATACGCGCCGAAGTACGTGTGGACGGAGCGCGTCGAGGGCTGGTATCGCCTGCGGCCCGACAAGGCCTTCGCGTGGCTCTGCCCGAGCGCCGGCATGTCAGCGAGCGTGTACGCGGGAAGCGCGACACGCTGGCGATTCCGGACGTAGGGCATCACCGCGATGCGGCGAATGCATCCCGCGCCGCCAATGCCGTGGCCTCGAAGTCCGAGTGATTGTGGGCGAGCGAGACGAACATCGCCTCAAACTGCGCCGGCGGCAGGTACACGCCCGCCTCGAGCATCGCGTTGAAGAAGCGGCCGTAGCGAGCAGTGTCGGATGTCTTCGCCGACGCATAGTCGCGGGGAGTTTCGGCCGCAAAGAAGACGGTCATCATCGAGCCGAGCTGCGTGATCGTGATGCCTTCCGCCTCGGCATCGCGCGCCGCCACACGCAGGCTCTCCGCGAGCCGCGTCCCCATGTCGTCGAGCGCGCGGTAGATGCCTTCATTCGCCAACAGACGAAGGGTGACAATGCCCGCCGCCATCGCCATCGGGTTGCCCGAGAGCGTGCCGGCCTGGTACACCGCGCCGACCGGCGCCACCATCGACATGACGTCGGCGCGGCCGCCATAGGCACCGACAGGGAGACCGCCGCCGATGATCTTGCCGAGGCACGTCAGATCGGGCACCACGTCGTAGTACAGCTGCGCGCCGCCATAGGCCAACCGAAAGCCCGTGATCACCTCGTCGAATACGAGCAGGGTGCCGGCGCGCGCGGTGATATCGCGGAGAAACTGCAGGAATCCGGGCTCAGGCAGCACAAGGCCCATGTTGGCGGGGACCGGCTCGACGATCAACGCGGCGATCGTGTTGCCGTGCTGTTCGAACACGCGCTTGACGGCGGCGCGATCGTTGTAAGGGGCGAGCAGCGTCTCAGCGGCGAAGGATGCGGGGACGCCGGCGCTATCCGGCAGGCCGAGCGTCGCCACTCCGCTGCCCGCTTTCGCGAGCAGTCCGTCCGAGTGGCCGTGATAGCAGCCCTCGAACTTCAGCACCTTGTCGCGCCCCGTGAAGGCCCGGGCGAGGCGGATCGCCGACATCGTCGCCTCGGTGCCGCTGTTGACGAAGCGCACCTGCTCGATCGACGGGACAGCACCGCAGACCAGGCGTGCCAGCTCGACTTCGAGTTCGGTCGTCGCGCCGTAGCTCGTGCCGCGCTCGGCGGCTTTCTGGATGATCTGGACGACGGCCGGATGGGCATGGCCGAGGATCAGCGGCCCCCAGGACGCCACGTAATCGATGTAGTCGTTGCCGTCGGCGTCGCGGATATGCGCGCCCTTCGCCGCCGCCATGATGATCGGCTCGCCGCCGACGGCGTTGAACGCGCGCACGGGCGAGTTCACCCCGCCGGGCATGTAGCGCCGCGCCGCTTCGGCGATCTCGCGCGAGCGGGCATGTGGGCGTTTTGGAGCGTCGGGCGAGTCCACAGTGAGGAGTTTACAGTTCGTGGTTCATTGATGGTTCGCCGAACCTCGTTCGCACCGCGGCAGACCAACGACCAACAACCAGCGTCCAGCTACCGAGCGCCACGGCGCGTCAGTACGACCGTGATTGTGCGCCAGACGATCGCGAGGTCGCCGGCGAGGCTGTGATGGTCGACGTACAGGATGTCGTAGCGCATCGTCTCGTCGTAGGTGAGGTCGGCGCGGCCGTTGACCTGGGCGAGGCCGGTAATGCCCGGCTTCACTTCGTGCCGCCGGTGGTACTCGTAGGGATACTGCTCGACCAGCTCCGGGATCTCGGGCCGAGGGCCGACGAGGCGCATGTCACCGCGCAGCACGTTCCAGAAATTCGGCAGCTCATCGAGGCTGGTGGCGCGCAAGAAGCGTCCAGCACGAGTAAGGCGCGATGTCGGCGTCGTAAAGGTGAACGTCTTGAAGTGGACCGGCTCCAGCTTCGGCGTTTCGTACGGCTTGTGGCCGCTGTGCGACATCGACCGGTACTTGTAGAACCGGAACGGCTTCCCTTTCAGGCCGATGCGCATCTGCGAATAGATGACCGGGCCGCGCGAATCCAGCTTGATCGCGAGCGCGATGATGGGATACGTGACGGCGAAGAGGATCAAGCCGCCAATCGCAACGACGCAGTCGAATGCCTTGGTGAGCATGTCTTGCTACTTCCGGTGGCGCCGCACAATGTCGTCGACCGCGGCGGCGACGCGGTTGACGTCGGCGTCGGTCATCCGCGTGTAGAGCGGCAGCGAAATCATGGTTTCGAACGCCTGGTCCGCCACGGGAAAATCTCCCGGCGCCCAGCCGTACGTCTCTCGATAATACGGATGATGGTGGATCGGAATAAAGTGCACTGACGTGCCGATCCCCCGCTCCTTCATCGCGACGATGAACTCGTCACGTGAGATTGTAAGCATCTCGGTTGCCAGCCGCACGACGTAGAGATGCCACGCGTGCGTCGTGCCGGTTCGTTCGATCGGCACGACGATCTCGGGCGTGGCGGCGAAGAGCGCCTCGTACTGGTGCGCGATCTCGCGGCGGCGGCGCTGGAATGCATCGAGGCGACCGAACTGCGCGTGACCGAGCGCGGCCTGGTAGTCCGACATCGCGTAGTTGTAGCCGGGCGCGAGCACTTGGTACGCCCACGATCCCCGCTCTGTGTAGCGCTCCCAAGCGTCGTTGCTCATGCCATGGAGCGCGAGCAAGCGGCAGCGTTCGGCGAGCGCATCGACGTTAGTGGTCAACATGCCGCCGCGGCCCGTCGTCACGTTCTTCGTCGGATAGAAGCTGAAGACCGTCGCATCGCCGAATGTACCGATGCTGCGATCGCCGATGTATGTGCCGAGGGCGTGTGCGGCGTCTTCGATGACAACCAGATCGTGGGCGCGCGCGATCTCGAGGATGGCATCCATGCGGCAGGCTGAGCCGCCATGGTGCACCGGCATGATCGCGCGGGTAGCTGGCGTGATCGCGCGCTCGACCGCCGCCGGATCGATGCAGTAGTCGTCAACGCGGATGTCGGCGAGCACGGGGGTGGCGTCGGCATGAATGATCACGTTAACCGTAGCCGCGAACGTCGTCGGCGTCGTGATCACTTCATCGCCTGCGCCGATGCCGGCGGCGACGAGCACGAGATGCATGCCCGCGGTCGCGGAATCGACGGCGATGGCGTGCTTCGCCCCGGCGTAGTCTGCGAAGTCGGCCTCAAACGCCTTCGAGCGCGGCCCAGGCGCCAGCCAGCCCGAGCGCAGCGTCTCGACGACGGCGTCGATCTCAGCATCGGAGATGTCCGGAAGGTTGTACGGGAGAAACTGTTCGGTCGCAGACGGCGTCAATGCGTAACTACCGTGAGGCCGCCGGGGCCGTTGACGCGAAAGCCGGCCGCCTCGATCGCCTGGGTCGCCGTCTGTCCCGGCGGCGGCGTGCTATGAAACGTGTGGGACTTGGTGTTGAGGCCGCTCGTATCGACGTCTTCTCGGATGTGGACGGTCAGGTCAGATCCTGTCGCCTCGATGCTCGTTACCGCGCCATAGCGCACATAGTCCACGACGTGATCGAACGACATTTCGGGCACCGTCGCCGATGATTTGGATCCCGAGCTACCGGACTCGAGCACGACAAGAGCGATCGCGATGGCCGCTCCGCCCATGATGGCGAGAATGATGACGTAGCCGAGTCGTGTCAGCGCCATGATGATTATGGTAGCAGCTTGACTCTCGAGAGCCTCGGGCCCGTTTTTTGTCGCTCGATGTTCTGCCCGCACGCCTCTGAACGGGGCATGCGGCGCCGGCCGGGCGTTTGCTCATCGACCGTAAGCTCGCGTCGCGCGACAATCCGCATATATGAGCACACACGCGCGGGCGCCGCTGCGCATCGACCTCGCCGGCGGATGGACCGACGTGCCGGCGTTTGCAGACAGCGAGGGCGGCGCCGTCGTGAACGTCGCAATCGACTGCTACGTGCGCGCTCGTCTCGAAGGAGACGAGGTGAGCTACGAGCGCGACGTAGCAGCGGCGGGGCTGGGGTCGTCCGCGGCTCAGCACGTGCTCGCCCAAGCGCTGCGACGACCGGAGGCGGATCTCGACGACATCGCCGAGGCGGCGTTTGCGGCGGAGGCCGCTGAGGGGGTCGCCGGCGGCCGGCAGGACCAGTACGCCGCGTGCTACGGCGGGCTGAGTTACACGACCTTTGGGGCCGCGGCCGTGTCCGTCAAGATCGAGCGCCTCGAAATGCCGGAGGCGCACCTCGCGGCGCTGCAGAACCGGCTGGTGCTCGTGGACAGCGGCGTGGCGCGGCTGTCGGGCGAGATCCACGCCGACGTTTGGCGCGCATTCGCGCGGCACGACGATGTCGTTACGGGCGCGCTTCTCGCCCTCAAGCAGTACGCCAAGGCGATGCGCGACGCGATCGCCGGCAGCGACTTCGGCGGAGTCCGGGAGGTGCTGAATGAGAACTGGCGACAGCAGAAGCGCCTGCACCCCGCTATGACGAACAGCACCCTCGACGCGATCTTCGAGCTGGCGATGAGCCGCGGCGCAACGGCGGGAAAGGCGTGCGGCGCGGGCGGCGGCGGCGCTCTCATCTTCTATGCCTCGTCCGAAGGAGACGCCGTTGGCCTCCGTCGCTCCCTCACCGCCGCGTCGATCTCGGTCATCGACTTCGGGTTCGACTTCGAGGGGCTGATTGACGAGGAGTAATCCGCCGTTGCTGCGCTTTGGCGCAAACATCGAACTTGCCCAGCCGGTAGCGGACGGGCGCTGGCAAGGCCCTACCCTGCCGTTGCGCTGATCGGTGTGGTGTCGGATGATATGCGCACACCGAATTGACCATCGAGTTCACCCACGACGCCGCGTCACGCGGACGCCGCTTCGTATTGGAGGCGCATCATGACGACAACCGGAGACGCAACCGCGCTCGCCGTGCCGGCCGAGCGCTTGCGCGGGCAGGGGCTCGATCCGAACCAGTATGAGTCGGGCGACCGGGCGATCCATATCTTGCTTACGGATGCGACATCCGGCCCCCAGACCGACCTCGTGCTTACGTATCGCGACGGAGCGTACGAGGTGTGGGCAACGCGCGGCATGATCCGCTTCGAGCGCTCGTTCTCGGACGACGGCCGTGGCTACGACTACCGCATCATCGAGCAAATCGGCGAGAACCCGATCGCGAACCAGGATCGGAAGGCGAACGCTACGATCGACGCAGAACTTGCGGCATCGAAGGCGTCTGGCTTCCCCGGCGCCGATGCGAACGCGGCCTACGTCGAGCCCGAGCAAAACAGCTATCCGTTCGCGTACGAGCGCATCTCGCAGCTCTTCGATAGCCCCAACGCGCCAGATCTCGCAGTCAATCCGAAGGCCTACGCGTTCGGGCGCAAGCCCGGCCAGCACGGTGCGCTCGACGCCATCCATGCGCGATCGCCGCTCGTCTTCTCGGGGCCGGGAATCAAGCGCGGGCAACTGACGGACGCGGCGTCGCGGCAGATCGACATCGCCCCGACGATCGCGCAGTTGCTTGGATTCCCGCTAATCGACGGCACCGACCTGACGGGCCGCACGTCGTCCGAGCGCGGCGTCGCGCCCGATGTCTATCTCAAGCGGCAGGACGGCCACGTGCTCGACGCGGCGCTCGATTCGGACAGCGGTGCGCGGCCGGAGCGCGTGTACATCTTCCTGCTCGATGGCCTGAGCAACACCGAGCTGAAGTCACGGCTGGCGGAGGATCCCGATGCGATCCCGCATCTCCGGCGCCTGATCCGCGATGGCACGATGTTCGAGTACGGATCTTTCACGAACTTCCCGAGCATCACGTGGCCGAGCCACAACGCGATTGGCACGGGCGCGTGGGGCGGCCACCACGACATCGTCAACCCGACGTACTACCTGCGCGAGACGCGCGAGGTGGTAACGCCGCAGGGACAGCAATTCGAGACGGCGAAGTTCCTCGGCAACGGCGTCGAGACGCTGTACGAGGCATGCCACCGCGTGTTCGGTGACTGGAACGGCAGCGGTGGTGCGTTCACAGCATCGATTCACGAGCCCTGCACACGCGGCGCAGACCATGCGACGCTCGAACGCCGCATCATCGGTGACCGCGGCCGGCTCAAGGAGGCCACGGAGCGCTACAGCAAGGACACGAGCACGAAGTGGCGCGACGAGCAGCAGGAGGGCGCGCACCGCGAGTCGGTCGTCGACGGTCGCGGCATCGCGCAGGTCGCGGTGCTCTACACCGATGAGTCGCATCCGCCGCCGAAGTTCATGTACCACGAGTTCACGCTGACGGACGGCGTCGGCCATGACTACGGCCCGCACTCAGACGGCGAGCGCGCCGCGCTCGATGAGACGGACGTACGCGTCGGCCACGTGCTGGCGCTCCTCGAGCAGCAGGGGCTCTACGACGATACGCTGTTCATTATTACGACGGATCACGGCATGGCATCGGTGAATGCATCGCTGAAGGCGAATCAGGTGCTGGCGGTCAAGGAAGCTGGCATGGCGTGCGTGATCCCCGATCCGCTCGTCTACCTGATCGACATGGCGATCGAGATCACAGCACACGAAGACGGCCGAACGGCGCTCATCGAGGTGCGCGCGAATGACGCCGATGCCTCGGGCGAGCAGCTGCCGATCGAGGGTGCGGAAGTGACGCTATCGGCGCACAATGCGACCGTGCTGGCGCGCGCCCGTACCGATAGCGGCGGCACCTGCGGTTTGCCGCTACCCCTCGACGTAGCGCCGGAAGACCTGACGATCACCGTTCATCACGACGAGTACAACGCCCGCCACCTGCGCCTTGACGGAACGGGCGTCCGGATCGATCTGCGGGCGTTGTTGTACAGGGAATGACGATCGCCTGAGTTGCCTACCCATGCGAGCGGCGCGCGGACAACACCTCCGCGTACAGCGCGGCGGTGCGGACGGCGCAGGCTTGCCACGAGAACTGCGCGGCGATGCGGCGAGCGCCGGCCGCGCCCATCGCGCGGCCGCGCTCCGGGTCAGCAAGCAGGGCGGCGATCGCATCCGCGAGCGCGCGGGCGTCGGCGGGCGGAACGAGGATGCCGGTCTCGCCGTCGGTGATCGTCTCGGGGAAGGCGCCGGCGGTCGTCGCGACGACCGGCGTGCCGCACGCCGAGGCCTCGGCGGCGGGGAGGCCGAAGCCCTCGTACAGCGATGGCGACACCATAATCTGTGTCTCGTTGTGCGCGCGCACGAGCTGATCCGTGCTCAGGCGGCCGGTGAAGGTGACGCGGTCTTCCAGCCCAAGGTCGCGCGCCATCCTCGGCGCCATCTCCGCCGTCTCGCGATCAACGAACGTGATGTGAAACGCGATTCCGCGGTCGCGCAACATCGCCGCTGCCTCGAGCAGGTAGCGCGCGCCCTTGTTGCGGTCATCGGAGTTGCCGTTGTACAAGATGCTGTCTCGGCGTCGCTCCAGCCCCAACGGACGGAAGACCGACGTATCGACGCCGTCGTGGATGGCCGTGATCCGGTCGTCACGCAATGAGAACGCCTTCGCGACGGACGCTCGCGAGTTGTGCGAGCCGGTAATGATGCGATCGATGCGGCGGGCGACGATCTCCTGCATGAAGAACGGGTAGAAGTTTATCTTGCGGAGCTTCATCCCGATACGGGACGCCTGCCGCACCTGGTTCATCCGGTCGATTGACAGCGGGTGATGGATGTTCGCGACGACGGGCATGCCGGATGCGTGGATCAGCCATGAGCCGTAACCGAGCGACTGCACGTCGTGCACGATGTCGAACCGGTGCTCGCGCTGCAGTTCGCGCCAGCGCATGAACGCGCGCACGCTGAACGCCGACATCACGGAGAACTGACCGAGGCGGCTGGTCGCCAACTCGTAGAAGTTGAGCGGATGGAAGAAGCTCCGCGGCGGACGGCCATAGAAGAAGAAACGCGACGTTTCGAGCAGCCGATAGACGCTGTACGACGGCACTCGATGGACGACGACGGCCGGATCCGTCTCCGGCCACGGCGGCCCGACGATGAGATGAACCTCGTGGCCGAGGCGAGCCAGTTCGCGCGTGATCTGCGCCGTATAGACGCCCTGCCCGCCGGAATACATGTTGCCCTGGTGCAGCAGGAAGAGAATCTTCACCGATTCTGGCAATCAGCGAACGGCCGATACGTCCGACGCGCTGCCGGCCGAGTCGCCACACGTGGCAGCGATCGGCGCGATCGAACGGGCGGCGCGAATCGTGTTGCGAGCATCGTCGCGATTGTATCGGCGAAGCCGGCTTCGCGCGAAGGCATCGCTCGCCCCCTCGGTGGATTCTCGAAAGAACAAACTTCCGCGTCGCTCCTAAGCCCAGGCGTTTCGGCCATTCAGTCAATCGGGACGCATGCCGATACCCACTCGGGTTTAAAGGGGAGCGCATGGACATCCGACCAATCGCCTCGGAAACGACGTCCGAGCTCAGCATCGCTGATCCGATCTTTCGGCGCGGCAGCCTTGCGGTGCGCTGGGGGCTGATCCTCGCGTACGTCGTGTTGGTGCGCGCCGGCGTGCTCGATGTAAGTACGCTAGCGCTGATCATCAGCACCAGCCTGATCGTGGCTTACGACATTTTCGATCTCGGCATCGAGGTGTTTCGCGACGGCCAGAAATCGCCATGGCTGCTCGTCGTCACGCGCTGTTGCGACGTCTTGTGCGTGACAATCGTGCTTGTCGCCATCCACGATGTGCACAATCCGGTGTGGGCGGTGTACTTCATCGGCATTGTCGCGATCGCTCACTTTATCTCGAAGCAGGAGATGCTCGGACACATGCTCTGGGTGACGCTGAACTACCTCGCGTTCGCGTTCATCACGGCATGGCTTGGACATTCGGTCTCATGGTCGTACGTGACGATCGTGGCGGTCCTGATCGGCTTCATGGGCTTCAACGCATCGATTCTCGCGGGCGGCGAGCAGCGGTTGCGAGAGCTGATCACGTCGGTGGCGATCACCGACTCGCTAACCGGTCTGCCGAATCGGCGGCAGTTTCACAGCGCCTATCCGCAAAGTATCGAGCAGGCGCTCGCGACGAACGTGCCGCTGGCGCTGATGCTGATCGATTTTGATCACTTCAAGGACATCAACGACCGCGAGGGACATCCCGCGGGCGACGACAAGTTGCGCGAAGTAGCACGCAATCTGCAGGCCGTAATGCGACGGGGCGATCTGGTCGCCCGCTACGGCGGCGATGAGTTCATCGTCGTCGCGCCGCACGCGACGCGTAACGACGCGCTGGTGCTGGCGGAGCGCCTTCGGCAGGCGGCTGTCGAGTGCCATGCGAGCGTGAGCATCGGCCTTGCGATCTTCCCCGAAGACGCTCGCGATCAAGAGAAATTGATCGAGGCGGCGGACGGGGCGCTGTACCGGGCCAAGGCCGCCGGCCGCAACTGCGTGCGCGACGCCGTCGCGGCTTAGCCGCGCCGCGCTCCAGCTGCTGATTCACTCACAGAGCGATCGAAGTTCGCCTCGGTGCCGTCCTGGGCTGCGGGCGCGTGTTTCCAGGGCGGAAATGCGGAAGTGCGGCCGGGCGGACAGGACCCTTCGCTTCGTTCTGGGTGACATTCGGAACTCGATCGACCGAATCGGACAAACGATCCACTCGGGCGATTCGAGACATGCATTTCTAATCGAATGACGCGAGCTCGACGAACGACCGCAATCGCTCCCTCACGCGGTCGGGTTCTCCTCCATGGAGTCCTCCAACGCCTCTGTGTCGAGCTCATCTGCCGTGAGTGGCGTTTTGTCCATCATCTCATCGAGGAGCGTCCGAACCTCGTCGGGCATCGTCGCGTTTCGGCGCGCATCGCGCGCGGCCAGCACTTCCGGATCGGTGTCGACCGACTCATCGAGGGCGTCGTCGAGGTCATCCAGACGCTCACGCGTCTCCTCGAGGGACGGCACCATCGACCCGGCGTCGCTGGCGCCGCCGTTCATGAGGTTTGCGTCGGCGGAAGCAAATTCGACCGCCTGGGCGTCGATCTTGGCGTCGTCGCCTCGATCGGCCTCGAGCGCGGAGTACTCGTGGTCGGAGTCGCGGGCGTACGGGTCCACGCCGTTCGCGCGCGCGCCGCCCTTCCGATAGGCGGGATCGTCGCGCGGGACGTCGTTGCCGGGCCGCAGGTCGTCGGGCGTGCGCAGGTGTTGGCGCTTATCGAGTGCGCGGTCGCCGGCGTCGGCAAGCGCATCCGCCTCAGGGTCGCGTATGTCGGTGAGATCGATGGCGCCGGGGCTGCGATCGACGTCCTCGGCGTCCGCGTCATCGGGCTGGTGCGCCGCGCCTTCGCGGTTGTCGGCGATGGCGGCAGCATCATCGGTGATGTCTCGTTGTCGCATGGGGCCTCCTTAATTCGATCCACTCTAGGCAGTGGCGAATATCAGGACGGCGTACGAAGTGGGGGATCCGCTTGCAGTTCGTGAAGAGATAGCGGCTTGCGCCGGGCTTTCGAGAGGAATGCGAGGCCGTCGGGGGAGACCGCGACAGTGGGGATGCCGCCATCGGTGAGGCGCGTGACGAAGCCGAGATCGACGACATCCTCCCAGACCGGAAAGCGAGGGCACGATGTGCGCCAGAGATCCATCACCTCCGAGTAGGCGCGGGGCGCGGCCGCCAGCCACTCAGGAGGTCGAGGACGAGCGATTGATTTTCGATAGCGGGCATGTCTGCGCGCCTCACTAACGGTATCGAACACCAAGATACCATCGGGTTGCTCCGGCGAAAACGGCTAAGCCGGCGACGCGGGCTAAAACGCCCGCCACGTTCGGGGCGGCGCGCGTGCCCGTGCATCGACCGGGCGATACCGCTTGCTATACTGCTCCTACGAACGACGGACCCACGGGCCACATCCTGCGGACGGCCGCCTGAAGCGGCCGTTCGTGCTGCACGGGCCCAGCGCAGCCAGACGAGGTTGACGGCAGCTTGAAAGTCTCCACAGAGAAGATTCCCGAGTCCCAGATCGTGATGACGATCGAGATCGAGCCGGAGCGGCTCGACGAGGCGCGCAAGAAGGCGCTCCGCAAGCTGTCTCCCCGCGCGAAGGTGCCCGGATTCCGACCCGGCAAGGCACCAGCGAACCTCGTGCGGCAGTACTTCGGCGAGGAGCGCATCCTCGATGAAGCGCTCGACGACCTCGTGCCGGACGTCTATCGCGAGGCTGTTATGGCCGACGACAGCATCGATCCGGTCGCACGGCCGCGGCTCGTCGTCGAGACCACCGAGCCGCTCGTCGTCAAGGCGACGATCCCCGTGCGGCCGACGGTGGAGCTTGGCGACTATGCGGCGATCCGCGTCCCCGAAGACACGGTCGTCGTCGACGACGCACGTGTCGACGAGACGATGATGGTGCTGCGCCGGCGTGCCGCCACGCTCGAGCCGATCGAGCGCGAGCTGCAGTGGCGCGATATCGCCCGCATCGACATTCTCGGCATGGTCGAATCCGAGGAGCTCGTCGACCAGAAGGACGCCGAGATCCAGCTCGTCGAGGAGCGCGACGTCATCTTCCCCGGCTTCGAGGAGGAGCTGCTCGGCCACAAAAAGGGCGAGACGATCGAGTTCGACCTCGCCGCGCCGGAAACGGTAACGAGCGAGAAGTTCGCCGGAAAGCAGGCACACTTCACGATTCACATCACGGAAACGAAGGAAGAAGTGCTGCCGGAGCTCGATGATGAGTTCGCGAAGCAGGTAGGGGAAAGTTTCGAGACCGTCGACGCGCTCCGCCAGCGGATCCGCGAGGATATCGAGCGCGCCGAGGCCGAGCAGCGGGACAACCGCTATCACGATCAGATTCTCGGCGAGCTCGTCGATCGGGCGGCGATCGAATTTCCGTCGGTCATGCTCGATTCCGAGGTCAACCGCATCCTCCACGACCAAGCCGGGCGCGTCGAGCGAGGCGAGGATATGGAGCGCTATCTCGCCGGCATCGGCAAGACCGAGGAGGAGGCGCGCGCCGAGATCCGTCCCGTCGCCGATCTGAGGCTGCGCCGCTCGCTGGTGCTGGCGAAGGTCTCGGAGGCCGAACATCTAGCAGTCGCCGAGGACGAAATCGATGCCGAGATCGAGAAGATGGTGGCATCGATGGGCCCGCAGGCAGAGCAGTTCCGCTCGATGTTCGCTAGCGAGAACGGGCGCGACACGGTTCGACGTAATCTGCTGACGCGAAAGACGCTGGAGCGGCTGATCGAGATCGCCACACAGGATGGCGGCCACGTGGCGGATGCGGACGGCGAGCAGACGGCCGACGAGCCAAAGGCGAAGCGCGCGAGAAAAGAGAAGGCGAAGGACGACCAGCAAGCGACGACGACCGTCGGCAACGCGAACCCGAACTCCGAGCCTTCGGAGCCGGCCATGGTTCCCGTCGAGACCGTACCTGAGGGCGAAATTACGACCGGATCCTGAGATTCGACCTCGATACGAGCGGCCGATCGCGATGACGGGCCAACAGATGAAGTCGACGAACCTGACGTACGGTCAGTAGCAAGATCGCAGCACGGTTGCTGCTTAGGGGAGAGGACCTGCACATGATTATCCCATCCGTCATCGAGACAAGCGCTCGCGGCGAGCGCGCATTCGACATCTACTCACTGCTCCTCCGCGAGCGAATCATCTTCCTCGGCACCGGCATCGATGACTCGATCGCCAACCTGATCATTGCGCAGCTGCTCTACCTGGAGCGCGAGGATCCCGAGAAGGACATCAACCTCTACGTGCACTCGCCCGGGGGCCAGATCACAGCCGGCCTGGCGATCTACGACACGATGCAGCTCGTCCGCCCCGACATCGCGACGTACGCAGTCGGTATGACCGCGAGCATGGGCACCGTCATCCTCTGTTCGGGCGCGCCGGGCAAGCGGTACTGCATGCCAAACTCGACGATCCACATGCATCAGGCGCTCGGCGGCGCCCGTGGTCAGGCTTCGGATATCGAGATCGCCGCTCGCGAGATTCTGCGTGAGAATGACATCATTCGTGGTATTCTGGTCAAGCACACGGGGCAGGACGATGCGCGGATCCGCAAGGACTTCGACCGCGACTTTTACATGGATCCGCAGACCGCGAAAGAGTACGGGATGATCGATGAGATCCTGACCAAGCGCGATACCCCCTAGCGCCGGTACCCCTAGGACGCGTTATATCAGGACGGCGCCATCGTTTAAGCACTTCAGACGGGTACGCAGATTCCCGACAAACGTAGAGACCGTCTGCGGAAACGAGTCGCTTCCAGGCATGTCAAGATGATTCGAAGCCTGGGTGGCTGACAAATCGTCCGAACTGGCTTAGAATCGGCATCACGGGACAGCCCGTATTCGCGGCCGAACAAGAACCTACGGGCAACAGGGAGAGAGGGCATGGCCAACAGCCGCACGACCCGCGTTCAGTACCATTGCTCGTTCTGCGGCAAGAACCAGGACCAGGTGAAGCGCCTGATCGCCGGTCCCGGCGCGGTCTACATCTGCGACGAGTGCGTCGAGCTATGCCGCGAGATCATCGACGAGGAAGCGGCGGGGCCGGCGAAGACTAAGGTCGGCGTCGGCCAGCGCACCCCGCCCCCGAAGCAGCTGTTCGACCACCTGAGCGAGTACGTGGTGGGCCAGGTGCAGGCCAAGAAGGTGCTCTCGGTCGCCGTCTACAACCACTACAAGCGCGTGAGCGCGACGAGCGCCCCGAACTCGGACGTGGAGCTCGAGAAGAGCAACATCCTGCTGCTGGGCCCTACCGGCTCCGGCAAGACGCTGCTCGCCCGCACGCTCGCGAAGATTCTCGATGTGCCGTTCACGATCGCTGACGCCACCGCGCTCACCGAAGCGGGCTATGTCGGCGAGGATGTTGAGAACATCCTCCTCCACCTGATCCAGGCCGCCGACTTCGATGTCCAGCGCGCCGAGCGCGGCATCGTCTACATCGACGAGATCGATAAGATCGCCCGCAAGTCCGACAACCCATCGATCACCCGCGACGTGTCCGGCGAAGGTGTCCAGCAGGCGCTTCTCAAAATCATCGAGGGGACGACGGCGAACGTGCCGCCGCAGGGCGGCCGCAAGCACCCGCACCAGGACTTCATCCAGATCAACACGGCGAACATCCTGTTCATCTGCGGCGGCGCATTCGAGGGGCTCGACAAGGTCGCTGAGAAGCGCATGGGCCGCGACAAGCGCTCGCTCGGCTTCGGGGCCGAGTACAAGGAGATGGACTCCCAGAAACGCGCCGATGAGCTGATGAAGCACGTCACGCACGACGACCTGCTGCAGTACGGCCTGATCCCGGAATTCGTCGGCCGCCTGCCGATGGTCGTGGCGCTCGAATCGCTCGATGTCGACGCGCTGGTGCGCATCCTCACCGAGCCGAAGAACGCCCTCGTGCGGCAGTTCCAGCGCTTCTTCGCCCTCGACAGCGTCGAGCTGCAGTTCACCGATGACGGCCTCAGCGCCTGCGCCGAGGAGGCGATCCGCCACAAGACCGGCGCCCGCGGTCTCCGCACCGTCCTCGAAGACACGTTGATGGAAGTGATGTACGAAGCGCCGTCGCGCACCGACATCAAGAAGTGCGTTGTCAGCGGCGACACGATCCGCAACCGCAAGCGTCCACTGCTCCTCACCCGGAGCGGCCAGAACGTCGACATCGACGACGCGGGCGTTGCGGACAGCGAAGCCGACGAAGTGACGGACGTGAGTGCGTGAGTTAGTTC
>JBBSDV010000012.1:0-29951 GCA_038240335.1 Dehalococcoidia bacterium | reverse complement strand
GCGAGGGCGTCGAGCGATTGGTCGATCGGACGCTCGTTCTTCTCCTGTGGGAGGAGGGCGAAGAACGCCTGCTGATAGATCGCGGGCGATGCCGCGGCGACGCGATCGAGCGCCTGCTGGCGACGCTCGTTGCGCGTGCGCGCGACGAAGACACCGCCAGCGAGGAGGATCGCAAGCACGATCACCGCCGTGAGCGACAACACGAGCTTGGTCTGGAAGCTAAAGACAAACGAGCGCAGACGCGCACTCACGCAGGCACCGCTTCCACCAGCCGGTAGCCACTTCCCCACACCGTCTCGATCTTGAGGCCGGATCCTTCCAGCTTGCTGCGGAGGCGAACGATGTGGACATCGACGGTGCGCATGCTGTAGAAGGCGGTGCCCCATACGAGATCGAGGAGCTTCTCGCGGTCGAGCGTGACATTGACGAAGCGTGCGAACGTCACCAGCAGGTCGAACTCCTTCGGCGTGAGCGTGACGGGGTTATCGTTGATCGTTGCGCGGCGATTCTGCACATCCATGGCGAGCTCGCCGAGGCGAATGTGCTCGCTTGCCGGCTCCATCGCCACGCGACTGCGGCGAAGAACGGACTGCACGCGGGCAACGAGTTCGGCGGGGTTAAAGGGCTTGGTGACGTAGTCGTCGGCGCCGAACTGGAGACCGGCGACCTTGTCGATATCACCCGACCGCGCCGTGAGGAAGATCACCGGCATCTCGCTGCGCTTGCGCAGATTACGAATGATCTGCAGACCGTCCGGCCCCGGCATCATGATGTCGAGCACCGCGAGATCGAACTGCTGCTCCTTGAGCAGCCGCTGCGTTTCGTCCCCATCGCGGGCGATCGTGATCTCGTAACCAGCCTTTGTGAGGTACATCCGCACGAGGTCGGCGATGTGCCGGTCATCGTCGGCGACGAGGATGCGGTTGGGCGTCGTATCGGCGTGGTCGTTCATAAATGTTACGTCTCCACTATAAGAGAAACGGCAGGGGCGTTCGCGCCCCTGCCGTCTTTGCGCCTGCCTAGAAGTTGAACGCCGAGCCCGGCGCGCTGCCGCCCTGCGTCGCCGGCGGAGTCGCATCTTCGGCCGCGCCGCCGTTGGCGTCATCCCCGCTTTCGGCGGCACCCTCGTTCTCGATGCCGAATCCCTTCATGTGGCCGAACCCGCGTCCGAAGCCGCCGGTGTGGTTGATAGCGTCGTCGAGGTGCGACGTGAGCATGCTCAACATGTCGTCCGCGACCTTCTGGGTCAGGTCGCCATTCTTCATGGCGTCGTCAAGCTTTGACTTGGCGGTGCTCGTGATGAACGACTTGAGGTCATCAGTGGACTTGCCGTGCGCCGCGGCAACGGTTGCCAGTGTCGCGTTGTTAGCTTGCAGTTCGGTCGTGAGCTGGTCCTTCGAGATGCCGAGGAAGTCCGCGAGCTGCTGCTCGCTCTCGCCGAGGCCCTTCGCGCCGAAGTCACCGCCGAAACCACGGGGACCGTGGTTTCCATGTCCACCCGGGCCAAAGCCGGGGCCGCCCGGGTTGTCAGCAGCGCGCTGCTTGAGCGCGTCGGCCTGCTTTTGGGTGAGGTCGCCGCTCTGGACCTTGGCGTCGATGTCCTCGTTGCGGACGCTCGTGATCGCATCCTGCAGCTTCGGCGACTCGATGCCAAGCTTCTGCGCGACGCGATCGACAAAGCTGTTGCCGGTCGTTGGCGTGCCGCCCGTCTGCGCCATCACCGCGCCCGTCCCGAGCGCAACGAGGGCAACGGCGCCGACGGCCGCCGCTATCCATCTTCGATTCATGATTCGTCTCCTTCGAATATTGTGCGCGTTCGCGTCTGCGGCGGCGCATCGCTACAGCAGGTACCTGTGCTTGAGCGTATCGCCGGGCAGGGGCGTAAGGTATTGCGAAGCGGTTACTCGGATGTAATGGAGTGGTGGCTGAGCGCCCGCCGATTCGCGCCAGGGAGTCAGTCGAAGCGTCGGCGATAGCGCAGACAACCCCTGTAAAGAAGTTTCATAATTCCCGGCGACGCGCCAACAGATCGACCTCATGCCGCCGATTGTGGAAGTACAACAGAAGATCTGCTCCGACAATGGCAAACCTGCCGAAAGGTGGGGACGCAAAGCTACGGGCCTATAGTCCTCCACGGATATGGCCGCCGAGCCGCCGAAGGCACCTGAGTGAGTCGGACCGAAGCGCGAGCGCGCGACGGATGCAGGTTTCGTTCTTGCCCGACTCCATCCTTGGCGGAGAGACCATGACCAGCATCCGTTTCGGTGCGCGCGGTCGGGCGAGCGAGCAATCGCTTGGAGGCGGCGCCGCGTCGCCGGCTCGTGATCTCCGTCAGGCAACTACAGGCCTCACTGGCGTAGCCGGCCGGAGTCACGCAACCCCAACCCCAACCCCTGACCCTGACCCCCGTGACTCCGGCCACACCTCTGGTGCGCTTCGTCTTGAGCGAGTGGTGACGCACATACGCGCGCGGCGGTAACGCCGGCGCGTCGTGCGCCATCCCGGGCCGAGCCGCGAGGGCCTGCACTCCCTCCGCTCAGACCACGCGCCGAAGGGTGCTGTTCGCATCTGCGAGCACGAGCGCTCGGCCCGGGATCCTCCTCCCTACGACGATCGGTGGACGGAAAAGATCGCAATGCGGCGCGCCACCCCGAGCCTGGGCTGAAACCTCGACGTCGTCGCACGTCGTCGCACGTCGTCGTCGTCGGCGGGATGCTCGTACCACGCCGCCGCTCTATACTGGCGCCGAGCGCACCTGCTGACGGCGTTAGGATGACGTCAATTGCGGCGGACGCGCGCGGGTTATGAACGAATAAGGCACGACAGCAGGAGAAGATCTTGGAACGCACCCTGTTACTGATTAAACCCGACGCGATGCAGCGGGGGTTGGCCGGCGAGATCATCGCGCGGTTGGAACGACGCGGGCTGAAGATCGTGGCCGTGCGCATGCTCAAGGTGAGCCGCGCGCTTGCGAAGCAGCACTACGCCGAGCACGAGGGCAAGCCGTTCTTCGCCGGTCTCGTCGCGTACATCACGTCGTCGCCGATCCTGGCGGCGGTGTTCGAGGGCAATGGCGCGATCGTCGCGACGCGGCAAACCATGGGCGCGACGAACCCGCTGGAGGCGGCGACGGGAAGCATCCGCGCCGACTTCGGGCTCGAAAAGGGGCGGAATCTGACGCACGGATCGGATTCGCCGGCAAGCGCGCGGCGGGAGATCGCGCTGTTCTTCGGCGACATGCCGCCGGTCTCATGGAAGCGCGACACGGACCCGTGGGTGTTCGAGTAGCGCGCCCCTGCCCGCGCCAGGCGAGCCTCCCAATCGTCGCGTCTGCGCTGATACTGATCGCTTCGGCTTGCGGCGGCGGCGCATCGAAGCCGACGCCGACGACCGCGCCATCGGTTCTAACGGTCCACAACGAGACGCCGTGCATCATTCATGTCCGGTTCGACAACGGCCCGGATGCGGGTCGCGTCGCCCCCGGCACGACGAACGAGTTTGGCGATCCGCGCCTCGCCGACTACAGCTACGTCAACATCGAGTCGACGATGGCCATCTTTCACACGTACGACTTGCGAACGATCCGCCAGGACGGCTACGTCCTCACGGTCCGACCGGCGATGGACGACCACCCTTGCGTCGAGCAGCCACCGGGATAGCCTTCATGCTTCTTTAATCGAATCGAGGTAGCGGCTCGAGCTGTATACCTGCGTGCCCCACCGAACAAGATCTGCCCCGACCGTCGTATTCCTCGGAAAGCGAACAACTCGTTGTTCGCAGAGTCGAACAAGAAGTTGGTTCGTCCGGTAACGACCGCACTAGTCGCCGCGCTTGGTGATCGCGTCGACCTCCGCCATCTCTTCGCGCGTCAGCTTCCAGGCACCGGCAGCGACGTTCTGTTCGACCTGCTCCGGCTTCGTCGCACCGGCGATCACGCTCGGCACGAAGGGCTTGCTCGCCAGCCAGCCGATCGCGAGGTCGATCATGCTGTGCCCGTGTGCCTCGGCGAAACTCTCGAGCTTGTCGAGGATCGCGAAGTTGGCATCGGAGAGCATCGAGTCGCCGCGCGCGCCCCATGCGGCGAGGCGCGTGCCCTCGGCCGGTTTCTCGCCCTTGCGGTACTTGCCGGTGAGGAAGCCGCTCGACAGCGGGAAGTAGGGCAGGATGCCGAGGCCGTACTTCTCGCACGCCGGCGCGAGCTCCCGCTCGACGCGGCGGTCGAGGAGGTTGTACTGATTCTGCGCGCTGGCGAACGGCGTCAGGCGGCGCTCGATCGCGATCCACTGCGCCTCGACCACCTGCCAACCCGTGAAGTTGCTGCAGCCGACGTAACGCACCTTGCCGGCGCGGACGACATCATCGAGCGCGCGCATCGTCTCTTCGATCGGCGTCTTCACGTCGGGAAAATGGATCTGGTACAGGTCGATGTAGTCGGTGTTGAGACGGCGCAGGCTCGCCTCCACGGCGTCGAAGATGTAGCGGCGTGACGCGCCTGCCCACAGCGGTCCATCGCCCATCGGGCCGGCGAATTTCGTCGCGATGACAGCGTCGCGGCGCCGGCCGGCGAGCGCCAGCCCGAGGTACTCCTCCGACTTGCCGCGGCCGCCGTAGATGTCGGCCGTGTCGAACAGCGTGATCCCGCAGTCGAGCGCCTTCTGCACGACGACCTTCGTCTGCTCGAGATCGATCCGCATGCCGAAGTTGTTGCATCCGAGTCCGACCGCCGATACCTGCAGGCCGGTGCGTCCGAGGTTGCTGTACTGCATGTGTCGTGCCTCCTTATGTGTGCGCGTGGGGATACGCTACCACGTCTGGTTGTGATCAGATCTCATCGCTCAGCCCGTCGATCGAGCTTTCGACGAGTCACGACGCACGAGTCACGACCCACGACCATCAGCCCACGACCAACCGAGGAGATCAGTACCACGATGCCTCGATGATCAGCCCTGCGTGATGGGCGAGTACCTGGAGGACGTGGCGGTCGGCATCGTCGAACTGCTTGCCACCCTTGCGATCGGTGACGTAGAGGGCGCCGCGGACTGCGCCGGAGCAGAAGATCGGCAGGCCCAGCAGTTCCTTCATGCCCGGGTGCTTCGGCGGGAAACCGAAGGCCTTCGCATGCTCGCCGACATCGGCGAGGTACACCGGCAGCCCGTCCTGCCGCATGCTGCCGAGCGGGCCGTGGCCTTGCGGCGGGCCCTTCAGCATGGTGAGCTCGCGGTCGCTCATGCCGGAGACGACGAAGCCTTCGACATAATCCGCCTCGTCCGTAATCGCGAGGGCGCCAAAAGTGCCGTGTGTCATCTCGCGGGCCACGTCCACCACGTGCTGCAGCGCCTCCGTCGGCGTCTTCGGCGCGTGCTTGCGGTTGCGCTCGGCGAGCTTGCGCAGCGCGAGGTACTCGGGATCGCGGTCGAGGATGCCGCGGCGCGGCCCAATCGTCTCTTCGACGCGCGCCGCCAGCTGCTTCTGCACATCCCTCGTCATCGAATACAGGGTAGCGATCCGGGTGGGGGACGATCCACAGAGGGCCACAGACACAGAAAAGGGTCTACTTCCGGTACCCGCACAAAACGAAACGGCGTGCCTCGCGTATGCACGCCGCTTCAACTGGTGTCTGGTGCCGCGACCTACGTGACGTCGACGGTGGCGCCGGCCTCGGTGAGCTTTGCCTTGACGCCCTCGGCCTCGGCCTTGGCGATGCCCTCCTTGACGGTGACGGGCGCGCTCTCGACGAGGTCCTTCGCTTCCTTCAGGCCGAGCGTCGTCACTTCACGTACGGCCTTGATGACGTTGATCTTGTTCGGACCGGCTTCTTTGATGACGACGTTGAACTCGGTCTTCTCTTCCTCCGGCGCCGCCGCCGCCGCGCCACCACCGCCGCCGCCACCCGGCGCCATCATCATCGCCGGCGCTGCCGCGGTGATACCGAATTCTTCCTCGATCTTCTTGTTCAGGTCGCGCAGCTCAAGGATGGTCATCTCCTTGATGATGTCAAACGCTTCTTCTACTTTCGGCATGTCCTGTCTCCTTGCTCATCCGCCTTCGCGGTCCACAACTCCGATTGATCCGGCGGTTACGCCGCTGCTTCGCCTTCGAGCTGGTTCGCGCGCGCATCGATGAGGCGAGCGAAGCCCTGCATGCTGTCGTTCATCTTGTTCGCGAACACCTGGATCTGCGAGATGAAGACGCCGGCGAGCTTGCCGATCAGCTCCTCCCGCGACGGCAGGCTGGCGAGCTCGGCGACGATTGCGCCGCCGCTGATCGCGCCGTCCATGAAGACCTTCTTCGGGGCGAAGGCGTTGCGCGCGGTCCGCGCATAGTCGGCGACGGCCTTCGACGGCGTCACCACGTCGCCGAAACCGAACACGACGAGCGACGGCCCCTCGACGATCTGGCCGGCATCCGGCAGACCGGCCTGTGTCGCCGCGAGCTGGAACAGCCGGTTCTTGACGACGCGTGCCTCGACGCCGGCATCGCGCAGTGCGCGGCGCAGCGTGGTCATCTCCTTCACGGTCAAGCCGCGATACTCCGCGCCGATGACGATGCTGGATCTCGTCACAAGATCCTTCAGCTCGGCCACCGTCGTCGCTTTACGCTCTGTGGGCATCAGCACCTCCACAAACAAAACAGCCCTGCCAGACGACAGGGCCGCACACGCGAGGAGCCGTCGCCCAAAGGAGCGACGAGTCAATTCGAGTATTGCGCCTCGGCAGGCTGCGATTATGTCCCGAAGGATCGCCTGCTGTCTTTAGCCCGGACATCGTATCGGCATGCGTCGCGCGAGACAAGCTCGATCCGGGCCGGCGACGGCGGGACGATCCACAGATGCGTGAACGGAGATCACGACGGCTAAGGGTTTCTTTTCTCTCGCTGCTTTGCCATCGCCCGCGCCGTGGGATCGTGGGCTACTCCACCAATCCTGGGCCGATCTCCTCGTGGGGGTTGTAGGGGACGAAGCCGAGCAGCTCATCGATCGATTCTTCGTCGAAGCCGACGACGAGCTCGCCGTCGATCACTGTGACGGGCGTGCTCGTGGCGCCGAGCTGCATCAGGTCGTCGCGCGCGGTAGCGTCGGTGTCAACGTCGCGCTCGGTGTACTTCTGGCCGCGCGACTCGAGGTGCAGGCGCACCATCTCGGAGAACTCGCAGAACCCCTGCGAGTACAGAACGACCTCGTGCTCCGCCGTGTTCGCGTCCGCCATGCGACCTCCGTGTTCTGCCCTTCACTGATGCCGGTGGCGACAGCGTAGCAATCGCGTCTTCACGCGGGCCCAATACGAGCCACGCACAGGTGTTGGAGGTTGGAGGTCGGATGTTGGAATTGGCGACCGCAACCCGTGTGGCGCAGGCGTCCTCGCCCGCGGAAAGCCCCGAGTTCGCCTCCAGCCGCAACCATCCGCCTCCCCAGCTCCACCTTCCACTTTCCACCTTCCAGCCTCCAGCTTCCAGACTCGAGCATGCCATACTGCCGCCGACAGTTGGATCCGAAACAACAGGCGGAGGTATGACGTCCCTTCTCGGCAACGTGGTCTCGATAAACGTCGGCCGGCCGAAGACATTCGACTACTTCGGCCATACGGTGACAACCGGCATCTACAAGCTCCCGATCGACGGGCGCGTGATGGTGCGGCGGCTCAATATCGACGGCGATGAGCAGGCCGACACGCGGGTCCTCGGCGGCGGCCAGGTGGACGGCGGCGAGCTGAAGGCCGTCTACATCTATGCCGCCGAACACTACGATTACTGGCGCAGCGAACTTGGCCGCGACCTGCCATACGGGCAGTTCGGCGAGAACCTCACCGTCGCCGGCGCGACGGAAGACCTCGTGCGCATCGGTGACACGCTGCGGGTCGGCGGCGCGCTGCTGGAGGTGACGCAGCCCCGCACGCCCTGCTACAAGCTCGACATCAAGATGGAGCAGCCGCAGTTCATGACGCAGTTTCTCGCCAGCGGCCGCACCGGCTTCTACGTCCGCGTCGTCGAGGAGGGCGAGATCGGCGCCGGCGACGAGCTGTCGGTCGTCGAGAGCGATCCCTCGCAGCCGACCGTGCTCGCCGTCGTGCGGGGGCAGGCTGAGTAGCGCAACTGTGCGCCGAGGCGATGGGCGCGTCGCGGCCGGTCGGAGAAACGCTGGAAGGCGAGCCAATCGACCCGTCTTCCGCACATGGTATTCGTGGTGAGCCGCCCGGGAGTCGAACCCAGAACCGTCTGATTAAGAGTCAGATGCTCTGCCAATTGAGCTAGCGGCCCGCGCCGCGCGGCGTGCGCGCAACAGGTGCATCGTACCACGAGGCGATCGCGGGAGACATGTTGCTCGTGCGGCGATGATCGGCGTGCCGTCACTCGTTGGGTTGCCTGGTTCTGTGTTTGGGTCGGGCACGCCAAGGCGGACGCGTCTGCGAAATTGCGGGGCGACTCGATTTTGGATAGACCCCGATGTCGCGGGCGTTGCCGACCAAGCTTAATAACCGGAGGTCAGTGAAGTCGAAGATGATCCCTGACCTTCCTGGCTAGCGGCGAGCGCGACACCTCGCGCAAGAGTACGATTGCAGGGGAGGGCACGATGTCGCCGTTCCTGCGTCGACCACAACTTGCTTGCCTCCGGATGACGATGGTCGGATTGCCCGCGTTGGTGGCAATCGCTTGCGGCGGCGCTTCGCAGAAGTCACCGGTCGCACCGACGTCGGCTCCGATAGTGGCAACTGCTTCGGCCATCCCCTCACCTCAGGTGGCGTCCAACGCACCGAGGAACCTGACTGTGGACTTCATCACTCCGCTGCGCGGTTGGCTCGGACGGGGGCGCGGTACGGAAGGGGAGATATTGACCACGGACGATGGCGGCACATCATGGGCGCCGCAGTACCAGGGCGAAGTCACGCCGCAACTGATGCAGTTCGTTGATACCGCGCACGGCTGGATGGCGGGATGCATTTTCGCCACCGCCTCATCCGGACGCTGTGATTCGCTGCTCTCGACTCAGGACGGTGGCAGCGCCTGGGTGCCAACCGCGTGGGTTCAAAATTGGGAACCTGTCGGTCTCGCATTCGTGAGTCCCACGGACGGATGGGTACTGGCGGCTCTGTGCGGCGCCTTCTACTGCAAAGACGCTCCTGCCCAACTGTTCGGCACGAGTGATGGCGGTGTCACATGGTCCGAATTGCCTTTGCCCGCTAGCGCAAAGAGTCCGTTGTCGGTGCAGCGCCTCGACGCCGACGTCGCGTGGGTGGTGACACAAGGTTCGATTCTCATCACCCGTGACAGCGGCCTGAATTGGACGAAGGTAGACAACCCGTGCGGCCTCGTGCATCCGAACTATGGTGACTTCTACGGCGGGCCGCTCGATTTTGCCGACTCGGTGCACGGCTGGATCGGATGCACGTCTCGTAACGCTGGCGGCGGCATGGCAGCCAAGACCCTTTACCGAACGAACGATGGTGGCTTAACGTGGCGCTCGATCGCCGAGACTCAGACGGCAACGATCCATACGCAAGGAGTCGGTGAGCTGAGTTGGGGCGGAAGTTTCACTGATCTGCACTTCTTCAATGCTTCAACGGGATGGCTCGCTTTCGACGGCCCGCAGAGCTTCCTCTATCAATCCGACGATGGCGGGCGGTCGTGGAACCCGGTAGACGACGGAGTGGGCGGCGGAATCGCCCATCTCTTCTTCACTGATTCCGCGCATGGTTGGGCTTGGGGCGGCGTGCTCATAAACACCACGGACGCGGGCGCCCACTGGCAGAAGGTCGACACGCCGCCATGAGGTGCGCGCCGAGACACGGAACGAACCGCTGCCGTCAGATCGGTGCCGTGTCGATCGCAACGACGTGGGTTGCAGTTCCCGCAGCGCCACCAGTTGGTTCTTCTCCAGCTAGCACCCCCGTGCGCAGCACAATCACCGCGAGCACGGCGAGGCTGGCGTAGCTCGCCGCGGCGACGGCGGCGGCGGTGCCGGTAAAGCCGCCGGCGAGGGCACCGAGGGGAATCGCGCAGAGGAAGATGACGGCGTTGGCGGCCTCGGCGATGCTCGTCAGGCCGGGGCGGCCGATGCCCCGCAGCACCTCGATCGGGAAGGCGCGGATCGAGTACGCGACGGAGCCGAGGGCCAGAAAGCGTAGCGCCGGCGCGGCGTCGCGATAGCTGTCGCCGAAGAGCAGCGTGATGATCGGCGCGGCGAAGACGAACAGCACCGCCGCGAGCACGATCACCATCGCTGCGTGCAGCGCGAATGTGGCGCCGACCTGCAGCCGCTGCCCCGCCTGGTGGGTCGCGCTGACGTGCGGGAAGACGACCATGCCGATCGACGACGCGACGAGATTCGGCGCGGCGATGAACGCCGTCGCCGCCGAGTACAGCCCGAGGTCGCGCGACGAAAGCATCAGCGCGATGATCGCCGTGTCCACCCCCAGCGCCTGGGGCGAGAGCCGGCCGGCGTGGCTGCGCAAGCCGAAGCGCACGACGTCGCCCGCCAGCCGCCGGTCGAACGAACCAAAGCCGCCGCCGCGCCAGACGAGGTAGACGGCGAGCGAGTCGGCGACCGCGTGCGCGGCGACGAAGGCTGCCGCGCCCGAGAGCGGCGTCAGTATGCCGAGCAGCGTCAGCGTGACGATGGCGCCGCAGTAGGCGAGGGGCAGCGCGAAGCGGACGGCGTTGAATGCGCCGAACCGCAGCCGGCCGGCGAGACAATCGATGCTCACGGCGCCGGCGAGATACAGCGGGATCAGCGGCGCCATGAAGTACGCCTCGCGCCGCAGATCGCTGGCCGAGAATACGAGCGGAACCAGCAGCAGGTACAGCGGCAAGAGCACGACGCTCTGGGCGGCGGCGATGGCGAGTGTCGTCGCCGGCACATCCTTGCCGCGCTCCGGATCCGAGCTGAAATACGTCGCCGCGATCTCGACGCTCATATTGCCGAGCGCGACGACGAGCTGCGGCCAGAGCAGCAGCTGCGCCAGATCGCCGCGACCCGATGCGCCGAGGGCGCGGGCGGCAACGGTGCCGCTGAGCAGCCCGAGCAGCGTGACGACGCCGCTCGTCCCGAGCGTGCCGATCAGCCGCGGTGCGAGCGTCTCCACCTCGACGCGCACCCGCGCCGGCAGCGGCAGCCGGCGTACGGCGCGCGCGACGATCCCGCGCGGCCGCACGACCGGCGTGGTTGCGGCGGTCGTCGGTGCTTTCGGACAAGGATCGCCGGCAGCGATTACCGGCACGTGCGCCGCCGTCGCCGTCTTCCGACGTGCATGTGCGGCGATCACTTCGCCCGCAGCGATGACCGGCACCGCATGCGGTCGCGCGCGCGCGCGCTTCCGCGGCTTTCGGTCGATCGTCATGCCGCGACTGCGCTGGCGGTCGTCGCCGGCATCGGTACGCTGGCGGCGAGCGGCTTGCGCATCCACACCGTCATCGAGAAGGTCAGCAGGTCGCGCTCGGCGTAACGCGCCGTCAGCGCGCGCCACTCGTCGGGGTGCGCGCGCTGGTACCGCAGCGCCGCCGGCGAGACCGCGAGGACTACGTGGTCAAGATCGAACCGTGGCTTGAAGATGTCGAGGTAGTCGTCGTAGTGGAGGCGGCTGAACATTCCGTTTCGCAGCCACACCAGCCCATCGTCGAGCTCGGAGGCGATGCCGCGGGCGACGAGATACTGCTCGAACTGCGCGTCGCTCATCCAGAGGTGCTCGTACGCGCCGGCGTAGTGGGCGCCGCCGTGCGTGTAATACAGCGGCCCGAAGTTGGCGAACGCGACGCCACCCGGACGTAGCACGCGGAGCATCTCATCGGCAAGCTGATCGACGCCCGCTATGTGCTCTAGGAGCGCCGTCGACGCCACGAGATCGAAGCTCGCGTCGGCGAACGGCAGCCGCCGCACGTCGGCCTGCGTGAATCGCGCGGCTGGATGCGCCGCCCAGACGCCCGGATGCGAGAAGAAGTCCGTGGCGGTCAGAGTGCGCGGCCGCTGCTCCTCCCAGAGCGTCAGTTCGTCGCCGCTGCCGACGCCGAGCACGAGGACGTCGGCGTTGGCCAGCTGCAGCATGGTCGTCGTGCGGCGCAGGTGCTGCTCTGGTTCGTTGCCGCGGCCGCTCAGCCGCACCTCGTCGAACTCCATCTCGGCGAGATACGGCGCGACGCGCTCGTAGACGCCGCGTTGATTGCTGACCCAAGACAGCACCGGATACGCCGATCTCACCGCGCGCACGAGTGCTTCGTGTCGCTTCGCCGCCGCTTTAAGCTGCCGCAGCATGCGCCCTCGATTCTTCGCGCGGCAGACCGAGCAACCGCCGATACACCAGGTCGTGTCGCTCGTCGCCGTAGGTCTGCCATGTCCGCGCCTCGGCGGTCGATCGCGCTGCCGCCCCCATGCGACGGCGCAGCGCCGCGTCGGCGAGCAGCGTCTCGAGGCGATCGGCCAGCGCATCGATACCGCGCGACGGCACGACGAACCCGTTTGCGCCGTCACGCACGATCTCGGCGCTGCCCGCCGCGTCCGAAACGATCACCGGCAGCCCCGCCATCATCGCCTCGGTCGTCACGAGCCCCCAGCCGTCCTCCACCGACGGCAGCACGAACACGTCGGCCGCGGCGTACTCGGCATCGAGATCGGCGCCTGTCTTTTCGCCGGCGACGGTCGCGCCGGGCGGCAGGCCGCCGATGCGCCGGATCAACGCAGGGTTCGGGCGGCCGACGAGCCGTAGTTCGGCGGGCGAGCGCACGCGGCGAAACGCCTCCAGCAAATACGGCAGGCCCTTCCGCAGCGAGAAGCCACCGACGAACAACACGCGCGGCACGCCATCGTGGTCGCGCCGTGGGGGCGGCGGCGATGGCGCGCTGCCGCAGGGGACGACGACGATCTTCGCTTCACGGACGCCCTGCTCGATGAACGTGCGCCGGGCAAACGAGGACATCACGACGATCACGTCGGCCTCGCGATACTCGGCGAGCGTGCGCTCGGTGACGGCGCGCGACGTGACGGCGCGCTCGCTGCGCGAGCCGAATCGCCGGCACTCTTCGTCGAGGATCTCGGCTTGCGTGACGACGTGCGCGGATGCGGCTTCGAGCACCGCCGGCAGGCCGCGCCGGTGCGCCGCGCGGATCGTCCGCAGCGCCGTCGTGCACCACGCATCGACGACATCGCAGTCGCCGAGAAGGTGCGATGCCGTCTCGTCGAACGCCGCGCTGAAGACGCGCTGATGGGCGGCTCGCAACGTAAGCGGCGACCAGCGCTGAAACGCCGTGTTCCATGCACCCAGCGGCGCCAGGCCGAGATTGCGATTGTCGGGCACGCCGTAACGGCGCGAGCGTGCCACCGGAACCGGCGAGATGATGCGCGACAGCTCGCCGCGCGATTCGTGGTACTGCGCGGCGAGGAACGCCGGCGGAAAGCGGCCGGGTGTCGTGATCGTGATCTTCATGCGCCGAACGCTCGACCGTCGTCGCGCCACATCCGCCGCAGCGTCTCAAACTCGCCGCAACGATGCGCGGCGATGAGCAGATGGTGCATGAACCACATTCGCGGCGCCTCGCGCCAGCCGCGCGGTGAACGTCGTGCGAGCCGCGCCGCCGTGATTGCGTGCGGCACAATTGACGCGGCGACCAGCAGCGAGAGCATCGTTGCGGCGACACGCCGCACGGTCACTACGGGCAGCGATCGGTGCCTTAGATAGCGCTCGGCAAACGGGACGGCTCGGCCGCGGCCGGCAAATTGTGCCCAGAAGCCACGCAATGTCGCCGGCACGCGATGCTCGACGACGATGCCGTGGTCGGCGATCCAGCGACCGCCGCCGCGAACCAGGCGCTCGACGAACTCGACATCTTCACCGCCGGCGCCTGGGATCTCCTCCGGAAACCCCGCCGCGAGCGCTACGGCGCGCCGGCATGAGAATCCTTCGCTCCAGCCCACCGTCGTCGCGCTGTACTTCAGGTTGTGCGACGCCTCGAGATAGCGGCCGGCCACACACTCCGTGTTCGCGACGCGCGACTGCACCGACACGAGATCGACGTCGGCGGCGTACAGCGCCGCCAGACGCTCGAGGAAGTCGCACGGCAAGAGCACGTCGGCATTCAGCAGCACCACGACATCGCCCGTCGCGCGCCGCATGCCGGCGTTGCGCGCCGTCGCGACTCCGCGCCGCCGGCGCTCCTCGATGATCGTCACGCGTCGATCGTGGTCGCGCTGGCGTACGCGCGACACGGTCGCGTCGGTCGATCCGCCATCGACGAGAATGATGTCGATCGCGGGGAGGGACTGCGCGAACACGGCCGCCAATGTGTCGCCGATATCCTGCGCTTCGTTGTAGGTGGGGATGATGATCGAGAATGTCGCCGTCGGCGCGCGGCTCGCCTCACGCGGCCGGTTTTCGTGCGGCGGCGCGATCGTGCGTCGTGGGCTCGCGAGCAGCGTCTTCGTGCTCACGCCACCTCCGCGAAGGCCTGATCTGCGCGCTCCTCCGCAGCGTGAACGATGGTCCGTTGCAGCCCCTCCGCGAGCTCGATGCGGGGCGCCCAGTCGTAGCCGCGAATCATCCGGCCGATGTCAGGCGAGAGCCCAGCGCGCTCGTCGGCGAGCGCCGCCATGTGCTCGAGCCGCGCGGGCACGCCGGCCGCAGCGGCGACGGCGCGCGCGAGAGTGTTCGTCGTGATCGCGTCCGGATTGCCGGCGTTGAACACCTGGCCATCGGCGTCATGATCGAGCGTTACCAGCAGCAGGGCGTCGACGAGATCCGTCACGTGGCACAACGATCGCATCTGCTCGCCGTCGCCGAAGATCGGCAGCGGCCGGCCATCGAGCGCGGCGTTGATCAGCGCCGGCAGCGTCCGGCCGTCACAGAGCGACATGCCCGGACCGTACGTGTCGAAGATGCGCACGATGGACACGTTGACGCCGTGCTTGCGCCGGTACTCGAACGTCAGCGCCTCGCCGAACCGCTTGGATTCCTCATAGCACGCGGCGTCGCCGATCGAATCTACGTTGCCGCGATAGATCTCGCGCTGCGGCTGCTCCGTCGGCTCACCGTAAATACCGGATGTCGAGCCAAACACGAAGCGCGCACCACGGTCGGCGGCGAGCGCGAGCAATCGGTGCGTCCCGGCCGAGTTCGCGAGCATCGTCTCGATCGGGAACCGCGCGCGCTCGGCGGCGCTCTCTATCGATGCGAGATGCAACACGACGTCGACCTGGAGCAGCGGCGTCCGCGTCACGTCCTCTCGGACGAAGACGAACCGTCGCGACGCATCGAGCTCGTGCACGCGCTCGGCACTGCCGGTGACGAGATTATCGACGCAGACGACGTCGTGACCGCGTGCCAGCAGTTCGGCGCACACATGCGTTCCAATGAACCCCGCTCCGCCTGCTACCAGTACTCGCACGCCGCACCTCCTGCTGTCGGTCGCTCCCGCCGTCTCCGCAATCCCGCTACGTGGCGGGTCGCGCCAAATAGTGGCCGGCGCTTAGCGGAGGACGTACCGTCGCTCGCGTCGCGGCATCGATGTACACGTATGACGGCGGCAGCGCGTCGACGACCTCGCTCGCTGCGCGCAACGAGTGAATCTCGATCATCACGGCAGGCGAGTGGACGCCGAGCGTCCGGCGCGCGCCGCGGAGAGCCGCGCCCTCGGCGCCCTCGACATCGATCTTGATCACGTCGGGCGGCGGCATGCCGTCGCGGACGAGGTCGTCGATCGACACGGTGCGCACGATCGTCGTCGCCGCGACGCCGCGGTTCGATTCGGCCGCGTACGACAGCGTTCCCTCGAGGCTCGACGCGTGCAGCGAAAACGATGCGTCGCCGGCGCGGTCGCTGATCGCGAGTTTGTAGGCCTCGACGTTGCGAGCGCCGTTGACGGCCGTATTTGCCCGCAGGCGCTCGATGTTCGCGGACAGGGGATCGAAGGCCATGACAAGGCCGGCCGGCCCGGCGAGGCGGCTGAGCAGCAGCGAGAACAAGCCTGCGTGGGCGCCGATGTCATAGGCGACGCAGCCGGGCCGGACGATCTCGGCGAGCATCGATTGCACGTGCTCTTCGTGCGTGCCGAGCCAGTAGTACTTCTCGCACGACAGCTCGACGTGCATCAGCGTCCCGCGCAAGGGGCCGCCGCAAATCTTGATCAGCTTTGTGCCGGCAGGTGCGCGCGAGGTGAGCAAACGGCGCAGTGGCTCTGCGATCGCTGAGTTATAGACGAAGCGGGTTCCGCGACCGCGAAGGGTTCTACGCGCGCTCGCGGCAACTCGGTAGAGCGCCGGGATGGAGTGCGCTGTCGCGCCGCTGGCAATCGGCGGGCGCTTGGTCATCGTGCGTCTCGCGTCGAGACACCGGAGGCACCTACCGTGCGAGCGTTCTGAGAACGACGATTTGCATCCGGACGCATACCCGCTGCTCCCACCATCTCGACACTCAGCGCTCTCGCTTGACGCTCTCGCCGGTACGCGGTGATTGTGCGGCGGGGCGCGCGGCCCGGCCATAGGTGATTACCCGCGTTGGCGCAGACTCGCCGCGAAGCTATGCGGCGCGCTCGAACGAGGGCCCGTTCAGCGCCCGTTCGCCGGCCGGATCGGGCGTTGCGATGCGCCTCTTTTGCGGCACCGCGAATGTCTTTGCGACGTGCGTACGGATGTACCAGGCGATCGTCCGGCGCAAACCGTCTTCAAATCCGGTGCTCGCCTCGAAGCCGAAGCACTCGCGCGCGCGCGTCGTATCGAGCATGCGGCGCGGCTGGCCGTCCGGCTGCGCGGCGTCCCAGCGCACGTCGCCGGTGAATGCGCACAGCCGCGCGATCGTCTGCACGAGCTCGCGGATCGTGATCTCGCGTCCGGCGCCCAGATTGACCGGCGCCCCATCGTCGTATCGTTCCGTCGCCAGCACAATCGCGTCCGCCGCGTCCTCGACGTAGAGGAACTCACGGGAGGCGCTGCCGCTCCCCCAGGCGACGATCGCATCATCGCCGCGCAGCCGCGCATCGACCACTTTGCTGATTAGCGCCGGTATGACGTGGCTCGTAGCGGCGTTGAAGTTATCGCCGGGGCCGTACAGGTTCACCGGCAGCAGCGTGATCGCGTTGAATCCGTACTGCTCGCGGTAGGCCTGCGACTGGACGATCAGCATTTTCTTTGCGAGGCCGTACGGCGCGTTTGTTTCCTCCGGATAGCCGCTCCAGAGATCAGCCTCGCGGAACGGCAGCGGTGCGTACTTCGGGTAGGCGCACACGGTCGCAAGGCCGACGAACTTCGCGGCACCGTGCCGCCGCGCCTGCTCCATCAGCTGAATGCCCATGATCGCGTTGTCGTAGAAGAAGCGGCCGGGGTTCGCGCGATTGGCACCGATGCCGCCAACGACGGCCGCCAGGTGCAGCACGATCTCGGGCCGGCACGCAGCGAAGGCGCGTTCGATGCCGTCCTTCTCGCGCAGATCGAACTTGCCGCTGCGGGGGACGAAGACGCGTGCGCCACGCGCCTCGAGCCGGTCGACGACGTGCCGGCCGAGAAAGCCGCCGCCACCGGTTACCATGATCGAAGCGCCGCGCAGGTCCGTCATGCCGCCCATCGATCGCGCTCCAGCTCCGGCGCCGTCGGCTGTTGTCGATCCGTGCGCGGCATCGTGATGACGCGATCTGCACTGTGGATGCGGCCGTGATCGCCGCTCGCCAGTATCGATGCGACGAGCTGCTCGTAGGAGCGCAGCGCCTGCGCTTCGGACAGCACATTCTCAGCCCACGCCGCCGCCGAACGCGACAGGTAGGCTGCCAGCGCCGGATCGGCTGCGACGCGCAGCAGGCCGCCGAGCAGCGCTTTCGGATCCTCCGGGGCGACGACGATGCCGCCGCTGCTCCATGACACCTCGCGCGCTGTCTCGCTGCCGGAGGCGGCGGCGGCGACGACAGGCCGTCCGGCCGCGAAGTACGACGTCAGCTTCGACGGCAGCGACATGTCGCGAACGGAAACCCGCTGGTTGACCAGCAGGATGTCGGCAGCGGAGAGGGTCGTCTGGTAGTCGCCGGCCGGTTGCAGCGGGAGAAAACGCAGGTTCGGCAGGCGATACTTCGCCGCCAGCGCCTCGAGCTGCAGGCGCTGGTTGCCATCGCCCATCAGCACGAACAGCAAAGGTGCGTTGGCGGCCAGGGCGAGCACGGCGCAGTCGATTACGTTCTCCAGCTCCTGCTTGTAGCCCATGTTCCCGGTGTGCAGACACACGGTGGCGTCGTCGCTCCAACCGAGGCGTTGCCGTACTGCGCTGCGGTCGCTCGCGGCGATCGTCGCTGGCTGTCGCGTCCAGTTGCGCACGCGACGGATGCGCGCGGCATCGACGCCGAGCGACTCGATATACGGCCGGAAGCCCTCAGCAACGATGCCGACCGCCGACGCGCCGCGCATCGCCCAGCCCTCGGCGGCGCGCACGACTCCGCCGACCGTTGCGCCGCCCGGTACACCGCTCTGCGTCGCCGCGGGTGAGACTAGATCCTGCACGACGACGCCATAGGGCACGCCGAATCGCGCCGCGAGCGCGCGAGCCGCGACGCCGCCGCTGAGGCTCGGTACAACGCCGAGCACGGCGTCCGGCCGGGGCAGACGCGCGGCGTAGAGCGCCATCGACAGCGACGTCGCTTCGTACATCCCGCGCCGCGCGGCCGACTGCGTCGCCGGCACAGCGTGCCACGATCGCCGCACCTCGACGCCGTTGCGCCGCTCCGTGCGCGGCAGCAGCGCACGCCAGCGATGACGCAGATAGCCGTCATGCACGCGCCACTGCGGGTAGTGTGGCAGTCCCGTCAGCACCGTCACGCTGTACCCCTGCGCCGCCAAATGCTCGGCGACGCCGGTGGAGTACGGTGCGACCCCGGTCTCCTCCGGCGCGTAGTTCAGTGACGTTATGAGAATGCGAGTCATGGGTTGGCCGCCTTGTTACTGGTCGCTGTTAGTTCGTAGCTCGTTCCGAGAGCTTGCCACGCTGCTCAGCGGGCTCTATTCCCGATCTCCGGTTCGCCACGTCCAGCCTTCAACCTCCAGCCTCCGACTCAGTGTCCATCGAGCGCGATCAGGGGCTTCACCGTGCGCAATAGGTAGAGGATGTCGTTCAGCGGCGTCATCTCCGCCGCGTACGCCGCCTCGACGTGCATGCGCGACGACGGCGGCAGTACCTTCCGACCGCGCACCTGGAACGGGCCGGTGATCCCCGGCCGTACGGCGACGATCGACGGCGCAAGCAGCGGGTCGAGCGTCTCGCGCGCGAGGTAGGGGCGGGGGCCGACGATGCTCATCTCGCCGCAGAGCGCGTTCCAGAATTGCGGCAGTTCGTCGAGGCTCGACTTGCGCAGAAAACGGCCGAGCGCCGTGACGCGGGGGTCGTCGTCGAGCCGCCAATTCGTCAGCAGCTCGCCGGCGCGATCGGGATGCGTGTCTTTCCAGCGCTCGAAGACGACGTCGGCATCGCGGACCATCGTCCGGAACTTCCACATCGAAAACGTCGCGCCGTCCCGGCCGATCCGCGGCGAGCCGTAGAACACGGGCAATCCTGCCGTCAACAGCACGACGAGTGCCACGATGGCGATCAGCGGCATCAACACCACGAGCAGCATCGCCGCGAGGACGACATCACTCCCGCGTTTGCCATGCCGCGCGTAGAAGCCCCTGCGCGGAAGCGTCTCGCCAGCTGCCGTCGCCGAGACGGCGAGTGTCCGCGAACCGCGCTCGGCAGCAGGTCGATCGATTCGCACGATCGCCTGGGTCTCGTTCCGAGACGGAAGCGGCGAGACTCGCACATCGGGCACGCGCGTGGATCCGAAGATCGTCACCGCGATGCCCGCACGCGCTTCCCGAGAAAGCCGGCCACTGCGACCCACAGAGCCTCCCTGCTCGCGGCCGCGCATAGCGATGCACGGCGATCCTTGAGGGATGATCAGCACCAGCACGGAGATCTTGGATAAGGGTTAGCCCGATATTGTCGAGCAGAACCTCGCCTTCGCGCGACGCAGCCGCGCGCCGAGAAGCGACGTTAACTGCGCGCTACCAACTACGACTACGAACTGCGCCCCTACACCGCGGTCGCGCCCGGCATCGGGATCACTGCGCCGGTGATCCGGGCGGCGGCTTCGGAGCAGAGGAACGCGATCGCCTCGGCGATGTCCTGCGGCGTGTTGCCGGCGACGGGTATAGGCGGCCCGTGCAGTGCGGCGATCGCCTCATCGTGCGGGACGCGCGGCGTCGGTCCCGGGGCGATGGCGTTGATCGTGATGCCGTGGTCGAGCTCGCGCGGCGCGAGTGTGCGCGTGAGCCAGTGGCGCGCCGCCTTGCCTAGCGGGTAATCGAGCGGCGCATCCGGTGGCCCGTACCGCCAATCATCGGCCATGTGGCCGCCGATGCTGATGATCCGCCCGAAGCCCCGCGCTCGCATGCCCGGCAGCACGGCGCGGATCAGCAAGAACACGCTTTCGACTTCCAGCGCGAGCACGCGCCGGAAGTGCGCCGGTTCGATCTCCGTGATGTCCTGCGGCTTCCACGGGCCGCCGGCGCTGTTGACGAGGATGTCGATCGGGCCGAGCGCCGCTTCCGCAGCCGCAACCATCGCCGTCACTTCATCGGGCGCGGAGATATCGGCCGCGTAGGGCAGCGCCTGGCGTCCCATCGCCTCGATCGCCGCCGCCGTTAACTCGACGCGTTCCTTCGTATCGTGATAGTTGAGCACGACCGCCGCGCCGTCGCGCGCGAGTGTCAGCGCGATGCTGCGGCCCATGCCGGCGCCGCCAGCGCCCGTCACTAATGCCACTCGACCCGAAAGCGTCATATGCAGGGAGTATCGTGCTGCCGATCTCGCTGCGCAATCGGCCCCGAATCGCTACAGTTCCGCGCGGACGTGCCGCAACGAGGCGGACGCGGAGAGCCGGCTCATCAAGCAAGGACGAGAAGGATGCCTCGATACGATGGCAAGGTGGCCCTGGTCACCGGCGGCACGCGCGGCATCGGCAAGGCGATCGCCCTGCGGCTGGCGAGCGAAGGGGCGGCGATCGCCGTCAACTACTCGCGCAGCAAGGAGCACGCCGACGCGGCCGTCGCGGAGATCACGGCATTCGGCGTGCGCGCAGCCGCATATCAATGCGACGTCGGCGATCGTGACGCCGTGTTCGCGATGGTGCGCGCTGTCGGCGAGGAGTGCGGCCGCATCGATGTCCTCGTGAACAGCGCCGCCCGCGGCCTCGAGCGCCCGCGCGCCGCCATCGATTCGCTACCGAGGCATCTCAAGCACACAATGGATGTGAACGTCTTCGGTCCTTGGTTCGCCGCCCAGGCGGCCGTCAAGTACATGGCGGAAGGCAGCTCGATCATCAATCTGCTCAGCCCCGGCAGCGATCGGTATCTGCCGAAATACGCACCCGTCGGCGTCTCGAAAGGCGCACTCGAGTCGCTGACGATCTATCTCGCGGTCGAACTGGCGCCGCGCGGCATTCGCGTCAACGCCGTGTCGGCGGGCCTCGTCGAAGGCACCGACGGCGTGCGCATGCTCGATCAGACGATGGTCGGCGACTACGGCGCGAAGGTGCCCGCCGGCCGCCATGTGCATCCGGAAGACGTCGCCGGCGTCGTCGCCTTCCTGGCGTCGCCCGACGCAGCGATGATCATCGGCCAGGTGCTCCTCGTCGACGGCGGCTACTCCCTTCTCGGCACCGTTTAGGTTCGCTGCCTCGCGGCTTCGGTCGCGACAATTCGCCGTCACCATTGAGGTTTCGATCACGAGTGAACGCTCCCGAAGAGCTCCCATCGAACCCGCCAGCGAACCTTTACGTTTACGTGAGAGTCGGGTACACTGGCCAGACATGAAACGACGCATCCCTGTTCCCGTTCGCTTGCTGCGCTATGCATTTCCCTACAAGCGTCGCCTGTCATTGGCGACGGCGGCCCTGCTCGGGCTGACCGCGTTCCAGCTGATCGGCCCGAAGCTGGTGGGCTACGCCATCGACACCGGCCTCGATGTCCACATCATCGACGGCCACCCCATTGCGAACGGCTCGCTGAAGACGATTCTGATCGCGGCGGCGCTGATCACAGGTGCCGCGGCCATGCGGGGCATCTTCCAGTTCTGGCAGACGTACACCGGCGAGTGGGTGTCGCAGCGCGTCGCCTACGACATCCGGAACGATATCTACGACCACCTGCAGCGACTGAGCTTCGCCTACCACGACAACGCCCAGACGGGACAGGTCATGCAGCGGGCGACACAGGACGTCGAAGGCGTCCGCATGTTCATCAACCTGGGCGTCATCCGCCTCGTCTACGTCGTCATCCTCCTCGTCGCGACGTTGACGCTGATGATCCTCACAGATCTGCGGTTGGCGCTGTTGAGTTGGGTGTTCATCCCGCCGACGGCGTTCATTGCCATCCGCATGACCTCGAAACTGCGACCGATCTGGATGCGCGTCCAGAACCTCCAGGGCGAGGTCGGCGTTGTCCTCCAGGAGAACCTCAGCGGCATGCGCGTAGTCAAGGCGTTCGGCCGCGAGCACTTCGAGGAGAAGAAGTTCAACGCCAAGGCCGAAGAGCTCTTCGATAATTCGTACGCGACGAACCGCATCCAGGCCACCTACTCGCCGATGCTCAACGGCGTCTGGTCGCTGGCGATGGTAGCGACGGCATGGTACGGCGCGAACCAGATCCTCAACGGCAACCTGACGCCGGGTGACCTGGCGACGTTCCTGCTCTACCTGACGATGCTGCAACTGCCGGTGCGTAGCCTCGGCTGGGTGAACATGATGTGGGCCCGCGCCGCCACCTCGGGCCAGCGCATCTACGACATCCTCGACGCCGAATCGGCAGTCAAGGAGCGCGACGGCGCCGTCGAATTGCAGGGCGTGCAGGGGCACGTGACATTCGAAGACGTCTCGTTCGGCTACGACACGATCTCGCCCGTGCTGCGGCACGTCGACGTCGACGCCAAGCCGGGCCAGATCGTCGCGCTGCTCGGCCAGACCGGTTCGGGCAAGACGACGGTCGTCAACCTGATGCCGCGCTTCTACGATGTTACTGGCGGCGCGATCAAGATCGACGGCGTCGATATCCGCGACGCGACACTGAGCTCGCTGCGCCGCGTCTTCGGCATCGTCCAGCAGGACGTCTTTCTCTTCTCGGCGACGATCCGCGACAACATCGCCTACGGCGCGTCGAACGCGACGGACGAGGACGTGCGGCACGTCGCGAGGCTGGCGCGCATCCACGACTTCATCGAGACGCTGCCGGACGGCTACGACACGTGGGTCGGGGAGCGCGGGATTACACTCTCCGGCGGCCAGAAGCAGCGCATCTCGATCGCGCGTACGCTGCTGCTCGACCCGAAGATCCTCGTCTTCGACGACTCGACGTCGAGCGTCGACACCGAGACCGAGTACCTGATCCAGCAGGCACTGGCGGAGCTGATGAAGGGTCGCACGACGTTCGTCATCGCCCAGCGGCTGCGCACCGTGAAATCGGCGGACCAGATCCTCGTCCTGCAGGGCGGCAAGATGGTCGAAAACGGCCGCCACGAGGAGTTGATCAAGCGCGACGGTCTCTACCGCCAGATCTACGACCTCGAGCTGCGCGACCAGGAAGAAGCCTTCGAGCGCGAACGCGAGCGTTTGGAGGAGATCGAGTTAGAGCCGATCCGCGAGACCGCCACGGCTGCCGGCGGCGGCGCCGGCTGACGCCTGTGGCACCTGGAGCCTGGACGCTGGATCGAGCGCGGAGCTTCCAGCCACCGACCACTGACGCCAACCACTAACCACTAACCACTAACCACTATCACTAATCACTAGGAAACCAACACATGTTTTTTGGCGGCGCGGGCGCGGCGGGCGGATGGAGCGGCAATAACGGCAACTGGCAGGGCAACCTGCGGCCGAACTCGCTGAAGCGCAGTACCGACGGCTGGGACGACGACGAGCTCGGTTCCGTCTACAACCATCGCGTCGTCATGCGGCTCGCGCATTTCGTCGCGCCCTACCGCAAGCGCCTCGCGCTGGCGCTTGTCGGCACCCTCGGCTACGCCTTCGCCACGCGCTCCATGCCGTTTGTCATCGGCAAGCTGATCCACGCAGCGACCCACAACAATCTCAGCAGTCTCAATCATTGGGGCTGGGCGTACATCGCGCTGGCGACGTTCTCAGCGGCATTCTTCTATCTCCAGTTGACGACGACCGGCTGGATCGGCCAGAGGCTGCTGCTTGGCCTGCGCCGCGACCTGTTCGCCCATCTGCAGAAGCTCTCGCTGCGCTTCTACGACAACAATGAGGTCGGCCGCGTCATGTCGCGCGTGACGAGCGACGTCACGGCGCTACAAGACCTGATGACGAGCGGCTTCCTGACGATCGTCGGCGACGTTGCCGGCATCTTCATCTCCATCGGTTTCCTCGTGTACTTCGACATCCGCCTCGCCTTCGTCACGTTCACGGTGGTACCTGTGCTCGTCCTGACGATGGCGGTCTGGCAGAACTACTCGCGCCGCGCCTTCGTCCGCGTCCGCCAGGCGATCGCCGTCGTCAACGCCAACTTGCAGGAGAATGTCTCCGGCGTTCGCGTCATCCAGAGCCTCTCCCGCGAGGACGAGAACGCCGCGCGCTTCGATTCGATCAACAGGCAAAACCTGCGCGCCAACGTCGACGCCGGTCGCCTCACCGCCGCCGTGACACCGGCCGTCGAGGTGATCGTGGCGGTCGGCATGTCGCTCGTCATCGCCTACGGAGGCTACCGCGTCCTACACGGCCAGATGGGCATCGCCGCGCTGATCGCCTTCACTCTGCAACTGCAGTTGTTCTTCGACCCGGTCCGCGACCTCGTGCTCCAGTACACGCAGCTGCAGCGGGCGATGGCCGGCGGCGAGCGCGTGATCGAGGTACTCGACACGAAGCCCGAGTTCGAGGACTCCCCGGACGCGATCGACATCACTGATACCGAAGGCCGCGTCGATTTCGACCACGTGACCTTCAACTACGTGGACGACGTGCCTGTGCTCGCCGATGTCGACCTGCACGTGAGGCCGGGCGAGACGATCGCCCTCGTTGGCCAGACGGGCGCCGGGAAGACGACGCTGACGGCGCTGCTGTCTCGCTTCTACGACGTCACTCAGGGCGGCATCAAAATCGACGGCGTCGATGTGCGTGAGATCTCGCACGCCAGTCTCTCATCGCAACTCGGCCTCGTCCTGCAGGAGCCGTTCCTCTTCTCGGGGACGGTCGCCGATAACATCCGCTACGGGCGGCTGGAGGCGACGGACGAAGAGATCGAAGATGCCGCGCGCACGGTCGGCGCCCACGACTTCATCATGCACCTCGAGGACGGCTACAACACGTACCTGCACGAGCGCGGCCACAACCTATCGGTCGGCCAGCGCCAGCTGATCAGCTTCGCGCGGGCGATCATCGCCCGGCCGCGCATCCTCATCCTCGACGAGGCGACGGCGAACGTCGACACCCAGACCGAGGTGATCATCCAGCGCGCCCTCAACGTGCTGCTCGAGGGGCGGACATCGTTCGTCATCGCCCACCGGCTCTCGACGATCCGCAACGCCGACCGGATCATCGTCCTCGAGAACGGCCGCATCGCCGAGCAGGGGCGGCACGACGAGTTGCTCGAACTCGGCGGCCGTTACGCGCGCCTCTACCGGATGACCTACGAACAGCACGCGATGACGAGTGCGTAGCGTTAGTTTGTCGTTGGTAGTTCGTGGTTTGTAGTTCGTTGTGTGTGGCCGCGCTTTCCTAGGTAGGATGACCGCTCGCGTTCCGCACATCGGACGTCCGTAGTTGCTTCCTCGAGAAGCGGATGTCCAGCCGCCGCAACCGCTGTTCGGGGCCAGACAGGTCTAAGTCCATTCGCCCTCGTACGGTAATCCACGGTTCGTGTTGATCGCTCGAGAACCGAGTGTGCAGCCGCCGCGACGGCTGCCGGGGGTCCGCGGGTGTCCCCGGGGCCTTTTCTTTTTCTACTGTTCGTTTACGGCGAGATCTGCGCCGGCAGTTACTCCGAGTAGCGCACCTCGTAGAGGCGCACCGGGTCGTCGAAGCCGCGCAGCACGACATCTCCCCGGCGCGCCTGTCGTAGGTCATCCACGGTTCGTGTTGATCGCTCGAGAAGCGAGCGTGCAGCCGCCGCGACGGCTGCCGGGGATCCGTGGGTGTCCCCCGGAGCCTTTTTGTTTTTTTGTCTACTGTTCCGTTACGGCGAGATCCGCGCCGGCCGTGACTCCGAGTAGCGCACCTCGTAGAGGCGCACCGGATCATCGGCGCCGCGCAGCACGACATCTCCCCGGCGCGCCGTCGTATGTCGGATCGAACTGAGACCACGAACCACCAACGACAAACTACCAACGACAAACTACCAACGACAAACTACACTGGAGCCATGAACTTCGCTGTGCTCGTCTTCCCCGGCACCTGGTCGGAGCGCGATTGCCAGTACGTGCTCAGCCACGAGCTCGGTCAGCGCGCCGACCTCGTCTGGCACCGCGAGGCCGATCTCGACACTTACGACGCCGTCGTCATCCCGGGCGGCTTCTCCTACGGCGATCATCTGCGCACCGGCGCCGTTGCCCGCTTTTCGCCGGTGATGGCCGCAGTCGCGCGGCACGCCGCCGCCGGCAAGCCTGTGATCGGCATCTGCAACGGCTTCCAGATCCTCTGCGAGTCTCATCTGTTGCCGGGCGCGCTGATGCGCAACGACAGCCTCCAGTTCCGCTGCATGCCCTCCTACCTGCGGGTCGAGAAGGCCGGCACGATGTTCACGTCGGCGACGCAGGCGGGGCAGGTCCTGATGACGCCGGTGTCGCACGGCGAAGGCAACTACTACGCCGACGCGAAGACGCTCGACGAGCTCGAGGCGACCGGGCGCGTCGTCTTTCGCTACGTGACGCCCGGTGGCGAAGCGAGCGCGGCGGCCAACCCGAACGGCTCGGCGCGCAATATCGCCGGCATCATCAACGAGCGCGGCAACGTCCTCGGCATGATGCCGCACCCGGAGCGCGCCGCGGAGCCCCTTCTCGGTGGCAGCGACGGGCTGCTGATCTTCCGCTCGATGATCGAAAGCGCGGTCGCGGTGGTGGCCTAGCCGTTCGTCGGCGATCACGGCCAGCGGCATGCGTACGGCATACAACAGTTCATGGACACCCCGGGGCCCCCGGCATTGGCGCTGCGCCATCTGCACTCCAGCCTTCGGCTTTCGGCCGCAGAAGCTTCGAGTGTCACCGCGCAGCTGCGGTGAACCAAGGATCGCGGCACCCGGTCGAGGTGCTGCGATCGCTACACTCCAGCCTCGGAGTTCCAGCCGTAGAGGTTCGAGCATCAGTCTCAATTGGTATCGACCACGGAACAACTGGATACGACGGCCGCATCTCGCTCACGCATCAGCTGGTATCAGCGACGGAACGCCTGGGTTAAGCAGATGGTCGCTCGTCGACGCGGGCGACGACGGCGTCTCGCTGAGGGAGCAGCGGCCACAGCCGCCCTTCGTGCACCAGTTGCGCTGCAGCTCGAGCAGGCCCTGAGCGCGGCGGGCGTTGACCGGCGCCTTGACGCCCTCGGAGGCGAGGGCGTCTTCGATGAAGCGGGTGAGGCCGTAGACTGCGGGCCGCGGCAGCTTCGCGAACAGTGCGCGCGCCGGCGTTGAGATCGCGGCGTCGTCTGCTGCGCATGCGGCCGGCAGTACGGCGTTGATCAGGATCTCTAGGGCACGCGAGCGGCCGACGAAGCTCGGCGGCATCCGGCAAGCGCCGGCGCACAAGTCGTGGTGATCCAGCCAGTAGCCGGATGCGCGCACGGTGAAGGGCGCGATCGCCTCGTTCACGGTCGTCGCCGCGTTGACGGCCAGCAGCGCCGAGGGCGCCGCCAGCGCTGCCAGCAGCGCCGCCGCGGCGGCGACGCGGCGCGCCGCCGCGTTCTCCGGCCGCACGCCCCAGAGCTTCCATGTATCGCGAGGCAGCGCCGGTAGCCCGGCGCGCCCGAATGTCGCCTCGAGCCAGTCGACGTACGGCTCGACCGGGCCGTCGTGGTCGCGCTGTGAGGGCAGCAGGCCGGCGCTCCCGAGCAGCAGCGCGGCGAAGCGCTGCTCGCGCGCCGCCGGTCGATCGCGCGCCGCCACAATGCCGGCCGCCGGGCTCGCTCGTGTTCCGCCGAGCGCCGGCATGCTGTCGCCGCCGCCTCCGTGTTCGGTCAACGTTCGCCACGGCAGGAGACGGGCGAGGGCGAGCATCTGCGGTGCGTTGCCGCCGTAACCGAGCGCCTCGAGCAGCGTCTCATAGAGCGCCTGGTCGAGGCCGGACGTTCGCACCGCCGTCCGCAGCAGGGCGACCCGGGCCTCGAAGCGCCTGTCGCCCTCGCGTTCGAGCACGGCGGCGACGCCATCGGAGCCGAGGCGCATCACGGCGTCGTGGCAGGGCTCGCGCCAGAGCAGCGGCCGGGCGATCCACTGCTCGAGCTCGCCGGCTCGCTGCGCCACCCACGGCGCCAGCGCGATCACGGGCGCCGAGCCGCCGCCGGGCAGCGGCGTCGCGCCACCGTCGCCCGCCGCGTCGTCGTTGAAGACGACATGGAGGACGATGTTGCGGTAAGCGGCGTCGCGGTGGTGATTGTGGGCGCGGAAATCGGAAGAGCGGACGTGGAGCTCGACGTCGCCGCGGACGGGCACGGCGGACGGCCCGGCGATCACGGCGCCGCGAAAATCCGGGCCCGGGCCGCGGCCGCGGCGGCCCTGGTAGATCACCCGCACCGGCACGCCCTGCCGCGTCACGAGCGCGCCGTCGGGAAATCGCCGGCCGTGCCAGAGCAGCTCGAGTTGCTTCTCCGTCAGGCGGGCCGCCGCGCCGCTGCCTCCCCCGGCATCGCCGGCGTGCCGGGGGCTGTCGGCGTGCGATAGGCGACGGCCGACGCCTCGCCGCTCGTCATTCGCCGTCGCTCGCGCTTCAGCGGCCGATCGCTGCCGCCCGACCGCCGCGCGCTCGTCACTGGCTGTCGCTCGCGCTTCGGCGGCCGATCGCTGCTGCCTGACCGCGGCGCGCTCCTCGATTGCGTTCGCTCGCGCTTCAGCCGCCGATCGCGGCCGACTGACGCCTCGCCGGTGGTCACTCGCCGTCGCTCGCGCTTCGGCGGCCGCCCCTCGATCGTCGCACGTTGTCGCCGGCGCGCCCGGCTCCCCGGTGATCCGCCGCGTGCCGTCCTCGGTATTCGCCGCGGCCGGGGCGTCCGTGTCAACGTGCGGGCGGCTCGTCGCCAGCGCCGGGACCGTCGCCGGTGCGTCCGTCGCGACGGCGTGCATCGCTGCTGCATAAGGCGTTCGGTCGTCTGCAACCACGACGGCGTGAGCGGGACCCTGGCCCTCTGCTGCTGGATAACGTCGAAGTGGGCATCCGCCGCCGATCACGATCGATTGCCGTCGCCGCTTTCGGAAGCGCCGCCTGACGGAGATCGGCCGGTATCGTAGGCGAACCCCGCGCTATCGGCGACGATCGAGAGCAGCCGTTCGCTCGCCCCGCGGGGCTGGTACGCGCCCGTCTCCCACTCGCTGATGGTCTGCTGCCGCACACCGAGTTCCTCTGCCAGCTCCTCCTGCGTCACCGCGAGATGTCGCCGCAACCCGCGCACCATCGTCGCGTCCCACGCGGTCGCTTTTCGCTTGGCCATGCTCTATCGTACACGCTTCCGTGTAGTGACAGGAAGCGGGAAGCGGGAAGCGGGAAGCGGCAGTGGGAAGTGGGAAGTGGGAAGCGGAAGCGCGGTGTGGGAAGTGGGGCTCGAGACGACCCACACGCGCGCAAGTGGCTCGCGAAAGCGGGAGTGCAGCCGCCGCCACGGCTGCCGGGGGCCCGGGGGTGGCCCCCCGCGTTTTTTCCCTTTATCTCCCCTTTCTCTGCCGGACGCCGGACGCCGGCCGCCGGACGCCGGACGCCGGACGCCGGACGCCGGAAGCGGGTAGCGGCAAGCGGCCCGTGAGCGGGAAGCGGGAATCGCGATGTGGG
>JBBSDV010000011.1:0-30264 GCA_038240335.1 Dehalococcoidia bacterium | reverse complement strand
CGGCGACAATGCCGCGGCCGCAAGCCGGTGGCCACCCGCTACAATGAGACGTGACGACTGAATCTGCCATCGGATCACCGGCGGGCGAGCAGGATGCGTTCCTTGCGGAAGTCGATTCTTGTCTCGACGAGATGCGGCCGTACGTCGAATCGCACGGCGGCGTGCTTCATCTGATCGACTGGGATGAAGAGGAGGGGCGGCTGCGGCTGCAGCTTGCCGGCTCGTGCCACGGCTGCCCGATGAGCATGGTGACGATGAAGCTCGGGATCGAGCGCGTCGTCCAGGATCGCTTTCCGCAGGTGAAAATCGTCCAGGCGATTAAGGTCGACGATTTCGACTACCCGGAACTGCCGGGCTAGCGCCGAGCCGATGGCGAGCGCTTCCGCCACTACATACAGCCTCGCCGATACCGTGCGCCGGCTTCGCGATTCGCTCGCCGATGTCGAGTTCGCGGTGGTGCGCGTGCCGGAGCGCTGGCATCACGAACTCTCGCCGGAAGTGGCGATCGGATCGTGGACGCTGGCGATGAACCTCGCGCACCTCACGATCTACGAGGAGAATGTCGGCCTGATGCTGCTGCGTTCCTTTGCGCCGGACTTCGACGCGAAGGGAGAGAGGCGCGGCGGCGACGAGAGCTGGTTTCTGAGCCAGGCGCAGGAGCTTGCCGCGACGCCGATCGCCGCCATCCTGCCGCGGCTGCGGGCGGCGCGCACCGCGCAGATCGAGCTCGTCGAGACATACGGCGAGGAGCGGCTGAACGCCGGTGTAACGCCGCTCTGGTCCGATGCGGAACACACGGCCGGATGGGTCGCTACGAAGACGTTCCAGCACACATGGGACACGGCAACGCCATCCTCCGTGCGGCGCTCTTCGCTCCGCGCTGAGCGCCGTTGGCGCTTGCAGATTTGCACAGCCGCACACTTAGTACGTTGCCCTCGACGCGCGAAGCCCGTAGCGATCGTCCGTGCCAAGATTTTCATGGCGCGGGCTTTCGTCACCGCGCGGGCTTACGCACCGGGTGGCAGCTTGGGATCGCGATCCTGCGACATTCCGCGGCGCAAGCGGAGCACCCGTCGCGGTACAGGCGATCGGCGCGTTACGCTGGGGCATGAAGGGAAACGAACATCTCGCGCGAAAAGCGCAGGCGGATCTGATTATCGACCGCACAGCGCAGCAACTGCGGCTGCTGCTCGAGGAGACCGCGCGCGCGGTGCGCCCGTTCCCGCCGTTTCCCGGCGCGTTCTTCACGAACGCGGTCGAGGTGGCGCTTGACGGCGTCGAGCGCGCCGACTTGGGGTGCATCGTCGTCGCCGAGGACGGCGAGCTGTACGAGCTCGAGATGAAGATCGACTTCGGCGAGGAATTCGGCGACGTCATCGATCCCGTGCAGGCGCGGGAGGAGAACCTGAAGAAGCTGGACGAGCTGCATCCGCGCGACTACGTGGTGCTCGCGTACAACGCGCTGACGCAGCTGACCGAGATCCTGCTGGAGCGCGAAGATGGAAGCAGGACGCGGGCGGATGGAAGCGGGACGCGGGAAACGTGACGCGGGATCTCCCTGGATGGGATGCCGATGGCGCAAATCGGTGGAAGAAATGTGCACGGCGTCGCGCATGTTTTGCGGTCAGCGCGACATTGGTTGGCACGATTCTGCTGTTTGCCGGGGGGCTGCGGGCGCGGGCTGCCGACGCCGCCTCGCCGACGATCGTTTCGGCCGCGCTCGCGCCGGCAACGGCGACGGTCGGCGATCGGCTGACGCTGACGATTGTCGTGGACGCGTCGCCGGGGACGACGATCGAGAGTGCGGGCTTCGCCGCCGATGCAGGCGGACCCGAGGTCGTCGACGTGCAAGCGCCGCGGACGGAACCGCATGGCGCTGTTCAACGAACGACGCTCGTCTCGACGCTTGTCGCCTTCCAAACCGGTGCTATCACCGTTCCGCCGCAGCGGGTGACCTATCGGGGCGCCGACGGCGACGGCGAGCTAGAGAGCGAGCCGCTGCGCGTTTCAATCAACTCGGTGCTCGCGCCCGGAGATGAAGGATTACGGCCGCTCAAGCCGCAGATCGATCTCGGCGACAGCGCTCCGCCAGCGGTGGTACCGGCGCTGCTCGTCGCTGCCTTCGCGGCGCTGACGGCGTTCGGGTACGCGCTCCATCGCCGCGTCTCGACGCTGCCGGCGCCAGTGGCGTACGCGGTGCCGGTCGGCGCTGCACCTTTGCCCGCTGCCACAGCAGACGAGGCGCTCGACGCCATCGCCGTAAGCGGGCTCAGCGAGACCGACGTGGGCGAGTACTACGCGCAGATCGCGGCGACGGTTCGCAGTTATCTCAGCGAGCGATTTTCGTTCTCTGCCTACGCTATGACGCGCAGCGAGGTGGAGCGCGCGATGACCGCGCATGGCATCGAACAGTGGCCGGCGCACCTCACGGCGAACCTGCTCGCCCAGTGCGAAGCGGCGGAATTCGCGGCATTTCGTCCCGCGAGCCAGCGCCGCATCGCCGACCTCGTCACCGCGCGCGAGATCATCGCGCTGACGGATAGGTAAGCCGCGCTGTCGATCCACAGATCCACGAAGGGCACAGATATGATCGCCTGCCGAGGCTGCCCTCGCGGTCGTGCTGCGTCGGTCAGCAGGTGTTTTACCGACGGCGCAGGGCGAGCACGCCGGTGCTGATTGCGGCGGCGGCGCCGGCGGCGATCGCGACGCGGTGGGTGACGGCCCAGAATTCGGGACTGCGCGAGTGCGCGCGATCGTCGAAGCGGCCGTGAGCGCCGTGGTCGCGCTCGTTGTCGAGCGGATCGAACAGGTTGTCCGGGCGATCGTGCGGCTCTGGCTCCTGCGTCTGCTGCGATTTGTAGCCCGTGCGGCCGAGATAGTGGTCGAGCAGACCCGGCGCGACTTTGTTGGCCAGTACGGTGACGAGCGTCGAGACGCCGACGTTGACCTCGCGCCGCCGGTGGTGCGCGGCCCAGTACACGGCTTCGGCGGCGACTTCCGGCTGGTAGATCGGCGGCACGGGTTGGGCGCGATTCGGCAAGTTGCTCCGTACCCAATCGAACTGCGGCGTGTTGAGAGCAGGCATCTGCACCATCGTCACCCAGACGTTGCTCTTGTCGTGATATAGCTCGGTCCGAAGCGACTCCGTGAAGCCCTGGATGGCGTGTTTCGAGCCGCAGTACGCCGACTGCAGCGGGATGCCGCGATAGGCGAGCGCCGATCCCACCTGGACGATCGTGCCGCGGTCGCGGGGCAGCATGCGGCGCAGCGCCGACATCGTGCCGTGCACGTAGCCGAGGTACGTGACGGCGGTGACGCGCTGGAACTCCTCGGCGGTCATCTCCTTGAGCGGCGAGAACACCGAGGTCATCGCGTCGTTGACCCAGACGTCGATGGGGCCGAGCTCGCTATCCACGCGCGCGGCGGCGCGATCGACGGCGTCGGCATCGGCGACGTCGGTGGGGATCGCGATCGCCGAGCCGCCGGCCGCCTCCGCATCGCGCACGGCGGCGTCGAGACCTTCGCGGCCGCGTGCAAGGAGACCCATGCGGGCGCCGCGTTTCGCGAACGCCTGCACGACGGCGCGACCGACGCCGGCGGACGCGCCCGTGATCACGACGACCTCGCCGCGCTTCGATCCACCGGCTCCTTTGCCGTTCGACTGTCCGTTCATAACGCCTCCATCCTGTATGTAGACCATAGCTCGTGTTGGAACGCGCCGGATCACCCATGGCGGTGTTCGCGGCGTTCGGCAGACCGTTGCAACGCTTGCGCGCCTTTCGGTTAGCGTTCGTTCCATGTCGCAGAGACCACGCCGCGACGGTAAGGTCGCCGCGATATCCTGCGGCGATGCCAGAAACGCGCGCCAAACGCGCATCGACGAAGCGAAAGACACGAACGCGAGCGCCGCGAACGCACGCAAACGTCGCGCGCATCCCCGAGATCATCGCGCGGTTGCGGGAGGCGTACGGCGTGCCGGAGTGGCGGCCGCATCACGATCCCGTCGCCGAGCTGGTGCTGACGATCCTTTCGCAGAACACCGCCGACACGAACTCGGGCCGCGCGTTCGTGCGGATGATGGAGGCATTCCCGACGTGGGAGGCGGTGCTCTCAGCCCCGCTTGCCGATGTCGTCGCGGCCATCCAGCCGGGCGGGTTGGCGCCGACGAAGGCGCCGCGCATCCAAGCGGCGTTGCGGGATGTGCGTGAGCGTGCAGGCGCTTTCGACCTGGGATTCCTCGCCACGATGCCGCTCGACGCGGCGCGCGAGTGGCTACGCAGCCTGCACGGTGTTGGGCCGAAGACCGTCGCGTGCGTGCTGATGTTCGCGCTTGGCCGCCCGGCGATGCCCGTGGACACGCACGTCTTTCGCGTCGCGATGCGTCTCGCGCTGATCCCCGAGCGCGCCGGGAAGGCGGCGATGACGCCGGAAAAGGCGCACCTGCTGCTCGAAGCGGCGGTGGCGCCGGAGGACTTCTATGCGTTTCACATCGGCCTGATCAAGCACGGCCGGCGCACCTGCGTCGCGCAGCGCCCGCGTTGTCCATCATGCGTTCTAGTCGATCTGTGTCCGAGCGCGCGGGTGTTTCACCCGGAGCTGGTTTGATGGTGACTGGTGACTTGTGATTAGTGATTGGTCGCTTGGTCGCTTGTTAGTGCGGGGAGCAGAGCGTGGGTTGTCCGTGTGGTCGGCGCGTTGCAATGTGCTGCCGCTGACGCCCCGAAGAAGACTCGTCGCGAGATGAAGAAGCGTTGGACGTACAGCACTAGTCCGGGAGTGAGAAGCGGCCGGCGGCGCTGGTGATGAGACCGTCGCGGGCGAGCGCCGTGACGAGCGCTTCGAGCTGGTCTGCCGTTGGCGGCGGCTGCGCCGAGATGCAGGAGGCTAGCTCGTCGAGCGCGATCGTCTCGCCGACGGGCAGCGCGCGGAGGGCGTCGATGATTCGGCCGCGGTAGTATCGCGCCGAGCGCTCGAACGGGGGCGCCTTCTTCGTGATCGAAGATCGGCGCGCTGCTCTGCCAGCCGCCGGCGGTTCTTTCGTCGATTGCGTGCGCGGCCTGGCAGCTATGTCCTGTCCTGATGCTCGATACGGCGCCCGCTCGTCGGCGACCAACGTTAGCGGCGTCGAGGCGACGTTACGAGACGAGGCGCACCACCTGGCGATGACGCACTCGCCGCAGCGCGGCCGAACGACGCAGACGCGCGCGCCGTAGTCCATCAGCGCCTGGTTCCAGCGTGCGGGCTCGTCGACGGCGAGCGAGGCATCGGCGAGCGTCTGCAGCCGCTTGCCATCGATGCTCTCGTCACCGCTGATGCGGCCGAGCACGCGGCGCACATTCGTGTCGACGCAGGCGGCGGGCTCGCCGAATGCGAAGGAGGCGATGATCGCCGCCGTAAACGGACCGATGCCTGAGATCGCCGTCAACGATGCAGCGTCACGCGGCCAACCCTGGGCGACGACGTCCTTCGCGGCGTTGTGCAGGCGGAGCGCCCGCGAGTTGTAGCCCATGCCCGCCCAGGCGCGGAGCACATCGCCGGCGCTGGCGGCGGCCAGCGCGTCGATCGTCGGGAAGGCGGCGATGAAGCGATCGTAGGCGACGAGGACCCGGCTCATCTGTGTCTGCTGCGCCATAACGGCCGCGACCATCGTTTGGTACGGGTCGCCGGAAACGCGCCACGGCGCGTGCATGCCGTGCTCGTCGTGCCAGGCGAGCAGCGCGTCCTGCATTTCGCGGAGGTGCGGTATGAGCATGTGCGAAAGTATCGAGCATCCATTGCTACGGCGCGAAGCGATGAAGGGCTCTCGTTCGCACGGACGAATCTGACGCCTGTTTATAGGCGGCGAACGCGGCGGGCGGAACGTCTGAAGACCGGATCCGCTCGGAGAACGCCGATCAGAATTCGGGCGGAGCGGGCTATGTCGATCCTTCGTCGCGCTTCATACGCTGTACAGGAAACTGGCGCAAAAATCGGAGGTGCTACATGCGCGAGACGGAGACGATGATCGACAAGATGCAGGAGTGCATCGAGGAGTGCTCGAACTGCCACAACGTGTGCGCGGACACGATCACCTACTGCATCGAGATGGGCGGCGAACACGTGAAGCCGCAGCACCTCGCGCTGATGCTCGACTGCGCGGAGATCTGCCAGACCAGCGCCAATTTCATGCTGCGCGAGTCGAAGCGTCATGTGCTAACGTGCGACGCTTGCGCGAAGATCTGCGAGCAGTGCGCGACCGAGTGCGAGCGCTTCGGCGACGACGAGCAGATGCAGCTTTGCGCCGAGGCCTGCCGCTCGTGCGCCGAGTCGTGCCGGGAGATGGCCGCGATGGCGTAGTGGCCGCCGGCAAGGAGCATCGGCGATATGACGAAGATCTACGAGATCGCCGACGCCTACGTCGACGAACTGGCAGCGCTCGACCCCAACGTCGCGACAGCCTGGGGTGTCGCCGGCCACGACGACAAGCTGACCGACTACTCGCCCGACGGATTCGCCGCGACCGCCGCCCTCGATCGACGGACGCTGAGCGATATCGCGCATGCGCCGATCGCCGGCGAGCGCGATCGGATCGCGCGCGATGTGATCACGGAGCGCCTGGGCGTCCGTCTCGACGCGTACGACAGCGGCGAGTACTACCGCAGTTTGCGGACGATCGGCAGCCCGCTCGGCGGATTGCGCTCCGTTTTCGATCAGATGCCGCGCGTCACCGAGCCGGATTGGGAGAACATCGCGTCGCGGCTGCGGCTGCTGCCGGACGCGCTGGCGAAGTATCGCGAGACGCTTGAAGCGGGGCGCGCGGCCGGCAAGATGTCGTCGCAGCGGCTCGCGCGCGAGTGCGCGAAGCAGGCCGAGACGTGGTCCGGAGCGGCGGGCGGGCCTTCGTTCTTCAGCGGCATCGTCGACAGCTACGCGGCGAGCGGCCTCGCATCGGACGCGATGCGTGGCGACATCGAGCGCGGCGCTGATGCGGCGGCGCAAGCGTACGCGGCGATGCGCGGCTATCTGCTCGACACGTACCTTCCCGCCGCGCCGGAACGCGACGCCTCGGGCCGCGAGCGCTACGAGATCGCGTCCCGCGCATCGAATGGCGCGACCCTCGATCTCGACGAGACCTATGCTTGGGGCTGGGAAGAGCTGTACCGCGTCGAGGGTGAGCTGGCGGCGACGGCGGCGAAGATCAAGCCGGGCGCGAGTGTGCTCGAAGCGCGCGAGCTGCTGGAAACGGATCCAGCGCGGACGCTCGACGGCGTCGATGCATTTCGCGGCTGGTTGCAGGAGGTGCACGATGGCGCGCTCGACGAGCTTGACGGCGCGCACTTCGCGATCGATCCGAGGATCAAGCGCGTGGAAGTCATGATCCCGCCGGCGGGCGGCGCGCTCGCTCCTTACTACAGCGGGCCATCGGAGGACTTCGCCCGGCCCGGCCGGACGTGGTGGCCGATCGGCACGCGGACGCGCTTCCCGATGTGGCGGGAAGTAACGACCGCGTACCACGAAGGCGTGCCGGGCCATCACTTGCAGGTCGGCGCGGTGAAGTGCCTGGGGCAGGAGCTGTCGCGCTATCAACGCACAGCGGCGTTTATTTCCGGCCACGGCGAGGGCTGGGCGCTGTACGCCGAGCGGCTGATGGGCGAACTCGGCTATCTCGAAAACCCGGACTACTATCTCGGCATGCTCAGCGCTCAGGCGATGCGCTGCGTGCGGGTGATCATCGATATTGGCATGCACCTCGAAAAGCAGATCCCGCAGAGCGAGCGCTTCCACCCGGGGGAGACGTGGAACCACGATCTGGCGCTGGCGTTCGCGGTGGAGCGGAGCCTCTGGCCGGCGGAGATCATGGCGAGCGAGGTCGTGCGCTACCTGGGCTGGCCGTCGCAGGCAATCAGCTACAAGGTCGGCGAGCGGGCATGGACGGCGGCGCGCGAATCGGCGAAGCAGCGGCTGGGGGCCGCGTTCGACCTGAAGGAGTTTCACACGACGGCGCTCAACCTCGGCCCAATGGGTTTCGCGCAGCTCGACCGCGAGATCGCCGCCGCGACGCCGGCGGCCTAGTGTTCGCTCTGCTTGCGGGCATGCCGTCTGGGTTCAGTTAGCTGCAGCGCTACGCAGCCGGTTTGCAACGGCGAGCGCCAGGCGCGAAGGAACGGCGTCGGGGAATGGCGTCACGCAGCTGACGTTGATCTCGCAGAGCACGTAAGTGTCCTCGCCATCATTGGTCTTTGGGCCGAAGAGAAAGTCGGCGTCCCAGAGCACCGGCAAGGCCTCCCGGTCGAGGGCCAGCATCTCCTGCATTCCGGGTACCCACGCGGACTCCATGTTGCTCCGAACCGCCTGGAACCGGGGCTCGGTCTCGGGGAACATTGTCTTTGCCGAGGGCAACCCGAACACACGGCGAGATGACCCATCGGAAGGTCCCGCGGGCGAAGGCGACTGCAAGGCGAAGCCGGCGACCGTGTTCTCGACCATGTAGCAACGGACCATGCCATCGACGATTCGTGGCTCGAAGATCTGGTCGATGAGAGGGTCGTCGTCTGAGACATGTTCTCGCAGTTCGTCGATAAATGCGGCGAGCGGAACGCTGCGGGTGATCTCGTCGCGGTGTTCGGCATCCTGCACGATGACCGCGACGTCCCCGTCAGTTGTCGTGACGTCCGCGGCCGGCGCGAGTTCCACCTTCCAGACGCCGATGCCGCCATTGCCGCGGTGGCGCTTCAGGACGCGCGGCCCGGCTTCTACGATGCTTGCAGGGAACTCTCGCTTGAAGTCGCCGAACGAGCGGTACAGCCGCACATCGCTGCCCCATCCGAGGTTCCTCGTTGCGAACAGCACTTCCTTCGTGCCCATCTTCATGATTGTGTCGGGGTGCGCACTCACCCACACTCCACGTGCCGCGACGTCACGAAGCATGCCGTCGAGAGTTGACCGATCCTGACCGGCGGATATCGGATCAACCCACACGAGCACGGCCCGCAGCTGAAGGAGTTGCCGATACACATCGCTGGCCGCGCCATCCGAGTAGACGACGCCGATAGGTTGCAACCCAGCATCGGCGAGCGCGTCGAAGACGGGACGCAGGCGGCCGCTGGGCTGCGCCCGTTCGGTGGCGACCGACGGATCGCCGCGCCACATGATGCCCACCGAAGGCCGAGTTTCCGATGCCATGACGTATCGTCGCCACGGCGTGAGCGCGCGTCAAGCGTCGCCTACTCTCGGGTTCGCGACTGACCAAATCGTGTAGGCGTGCGCTTTCGGCTTCGGGTCAGGCGCTGTTGACGCGGCTACTTGACGGATCTGAGACGGGTGGTGTAACTTCGCTCAGCCCCGCCGGTCACACCCGATGACGGAGGGGCCCGAGCGCCGCCTTGCTTGCTTGAACTATCCCGTGCTCGGGCCCTTCCTGACTCCCGCTTACCGCCTCCGCCGTTGTGAGGTCGAACAAGCCGCTGGCGTGCTGTTGGCGACGACGGCGGTCAGTTCAGGTGCGTTCGCGGCGATCAACGATGACCACGTAAAAGCGATCGCCCGCGCGCGGCGAAGGACGGCGGCGTCGCGCAACTGCAGCCGCATCGGCGCCTGCGACTTCGAGCGAGCACGGAATTTTGAATGATTCCGATGCTGATTCGAAACTGTGAGGCTGAACGGTGAAACCGCCGCTTACGCGACCTCCGACTCGAGACCGTACATGCGGCGCTCGGTCGCCGCGAAGAGAGCATCGGTTGTGGAGCCGTCGTTCGGCGACGATGCCCAGCCCATCGCGAGATGCAGCTCTAGTTCGGGCACGCTGTCGCCCTCGATCGCGGTGCCGCGGGCCAGGGCCAGCAGGCGCTCCGCGGCGAGTAGCGCTCCGTCCGGCGTGGCCTCGGTGAGGATCATCGTGTAGCCGCTCTCCTTGTAGGCGCCGATGACGTCGATGTCGCGCGAGTTCTGGGCGAGCACGCCGCCCAGACGCTGGAGCAGCCGATCGGTGAGGAATGCGCCGAAGCGCTCGCGCAGGAGACGCAGGTTCGTCGCCTCGATGACGGCGATCGAGACCTCGCGGTGGTACCGCTCCGCGCGCGCGAGCTCGCGCTGCAGCTCGCTTTCGAGCTTGCGGGCATCGAACACGGAACGGACGACGTCGATCGATCCGCTTTCGCGCGCGGCGACCGTTTGCCGGAGATTGACCACCGCGCAGGCGACGTGGTCGGCGAAGAGCTTGAGCTGACTCGCATCCGGTTCGCGGTTGAGCAGCAGGATCAGCGTGCCGACCCGCTCGCCGGCGGACTGCATCGGAGCGACGGAGACGGCGGCGACGCCAAGGTGCTTCTGCGCCGCCGACGCGGTCGCCTCGTTGGCGACGCCGCTCAGGACGGCGGCAGCAGTCGCGGAGATCGGTGCGCCGGAGTCGAGCGCTTCGGCGAGGGTCGGCAGGCGCCGCGGATCGAGTTTCGCGCCGAAGGCATCCTTGCCGAAGGCGTCAATCGCGCGCTGCAAGGTGCGGCGCCGCAATTCGGAAGCGGGATTCTTGCGTTCGAGGCGGCCATCTTGCTCTTCGAAGTAGACGAATGCGTACGCGGCGCCAAGGATTTGCTCGGCGGACGCTGTCACCGCGTCGACCAGCCAGTCGAGCGTGACGGCGGCGTGGATCGGAAGAAGCTGCGACATGACGGCCGAGATCGCGTCGTCGAAGGTGATGCTGTCGGTGCGGCGAGCCATGGCATGCTCCTCTGCTACGTGTGCTGATCGAGATTCGCAACTGCGGCGATCACCCGATCCAGCTTTGCATCGAGATCGCTGATAGCGGCGTCGAGATCCTGCAGCCGAACTGAAGGCGCTTCAGCCTCGAGTACCCCCGCTGCTACTAGCCGCCCGAACGTGTCCTGCAGCCGCGATTGCTGCTCGAGTAGAGTTTCGGCCTGCAGGCGCAGGTTCGATAGGTGCGACGCGCCTTCCGTCAGGGAGGAGGTTGGCATGGCCGAATTGCTCGACGCCGGTGCCGCGGGGCTGGCTTCCGGCGCAACGTCAGGAGCGGTGGCAGCGGAAGCCAGCAGCCGCCAGGAGCCGATTGCGCCGATGACCGTGAATAGCAGCATGCCGCCAAGACCGATCGTCACGGCGGCGACTGCGGCAGCGAACTCCCAATTTGCGGTATCGCCCAAAGCGATGCTCCTTCGGCCCCGCTCGCGCCGGGGCTACAGGATGATCGGTAGCGGAGTGCGCTCGCTAAAGGACGCTCACATTCCCTTAAGGACGACTAAGGACGACGTCAGCCGCGACGTCGTGCGCCCGCAGCCACGCCAGCAGCTCCGTATTCACGACGTCCGGCGCCTCCTGCTGCGTCCAGTGCGCGCAATCGGGGATCGGCTTGAACGTCAGGTCGTCGACCCAGCGGCCCAGGTCGTCGTTCATCGCTTGCTCGAGGACGCGATCCTTCTCCCCCCAGAGGACGAGCGTGGGGACGCGTATCGGCGAGTCTGGCAGGACGCCGAGGCCCTGGCGGACGGCTTGGCGGTAGTAGTTTAAGCTGCTGCGCGCGGCGCCCGGACGCAAGAACGCCTCGCGGTAAACGTCGAGATCCGCGTCCGAGAACGCGTCGCGGTCTGCCGCGGAATCGCGGAAAACACGGCCGATCGCGACAGCGTGGTTGCGGGTGAGGACGCGCTCCGGCAGCCAGGGGATCTGGAACAGCAGCATGTAGATGCTCTTCAGCATCTGCCGCGGGTGGGAGCGCAGGTAGCGAGCGAATGCGGCCGGATGCGGCACGTTCATGATCGTGAGGGAGCGCAGCAGATCCGGTCTGCGCCAGGCGACTTGCCACGCGACGATGGCGCCCCAATCGTGGCCGACGAGGTGAATCGGCGGGTCACCGAGCGCGCGCGCGAGCGCGGCGACGTCATCGACGAGCGATTCGATGTTGTAGCCGTCCTTCGGTTTATCCGTGAGGTTGTAGCCGCGCATGTCCGGTGCGACGGCGTGATAGCCGGCCGCGGCGAGCACCGGGAGCTGCTTCCGCCACGAATACCAGCACTCGGGGAAGCCGTGGAGCAGCAGAACGAGCGGCCCAGTGCCTTCCTCGACATAGTGGAAGCGAACGCCGTTGGCCTCGATGAAGCGATGTGTCTCGGTCATGGCACAGCGTAACGGCTGGCGGCGTTCGGTTCGACTGCTCGTCTTGAGCGTCCGACGCCCCCGAGCAGGTACGTCCGCGGCGCGTCGCCAAACGAGCATTGAACGTGGCGGATGCTAAGCTGATCACACGTCATTTCCACCATCATCGTGATTCATTAGAAGCGGAGAACCATGGCGCAGACATCACCGCCGAATCAGGGCGTGCTCGAACGATGGGCGCGATTCACCTATCGCCGGCGCGGACTCGTTGTGCTCGCGTGGGTTGCGATCCTCGCCGGCCTGATCGTCGCAAACCTGTTTTTCGGGGGCAAGTTCGTCTCCGAGTTCAAGATTCCTGGATCTGAGACGGAGAAGGCGCAGAACCTCCTGCAGCAGCGCTTTCCCGCGCGCGCGGGCGACTCAGCGGACGTCGTCTTCGAAGCGTCCGCCGGTATTACGAGCCCGGCGACCCGGCCGCGCATCGAGGCCGTTCTCGCGGACGTGGCGGCAATTCCAGAAGTGGCCTCGGTAGAGTCGCCGTTCGACGCGCAGCGCGCGATCTCACAGGACGGCACGATTGCGCGCGCAACGGTGCACTTCACGAACAAAGCGTCGGATGTCTCCTCGGCCAGTTTCAATAGCTTCCTAAAGACGATTGATGGGGCGAACGCGGACGGGCTGCACGTGGAGACAGGTGGGCGCGTCGTTGAGCAAAACGAGAACCCGGCGTTCGGCTCGGAATGGATCGGACTGGTCGCGGCGGTGCTGATCCTGCTGGTCGCGTTCGGCTCAGTGATCGCCATGGGACTGCCGGTGCTCGCCGCCGTGTTCGGTTTGGGCGCTGGATTCTCGGCGATCGGTCTTGGCGCGAACCTCGCGTCGTTTCCCGTTTTCAGCCCGCAGTTCGCGGCGATGATCGGCCTGGGCGTCGGCATCGACTACAGCCTGCTGATCGTGACGCGCTTCCGCGAAGGTTTGCACAACGGGTCGAGCGTTGAGGATGCAGTCGTGCTCGCGGTGACGACATCTGGGCGCGCGGTGATCTTTGCCGGCATGGTAGTCGCGGTCGCGTTCCTCGGGCTGTTCCTCATGGGCCTGCCATTCGTCGCCGCACTGGGCACTGCCGGCGCGATCGTTGTCTTGCTGGCCGTGCTCGTCGCGACGACGCTGATGCCGGCGGCGCTATCGTTCGCCGGTCATCGCATCGACAGCTGGTCGCTGCCGTTTCTGCACGTTGAAACGGGGCCGACGGAGCGCAGCGTCTGGTATCGTCTCAGTGAAGCGATCCAGCGGCGGCCGCTGCCGTATTTCCTCGGCACGGCAGCACTCCTACTGTTGCTCGCGGCCCCGACGCTGTCGATGGAGTTGGGCTTCACTGACGCGGGGAACAGTTCCACCGCCATGCACTCGCGCCGATCGTACGACCTCCTTACAAAGGGCTTCGGTGCGGGATTTAACGGACGACTGATTGTTGTCGCCGACGTAGCGGCGGGCGGTGGCGATCGCCTTGACGCGCTGCGGTCGACGCTGGCATCGACCCCGAACGTTGCCCAGGTGTCGCCGCCGACGCTAAACCCGGCCGGCGACACCGCGGTGCTTGCGGTGGTGCCGATGAGCTCTCCGCAGGATCGCGCCACGCGCACCCTCGTCCATCAGCTGCGGGACAGCGTGCTGCCCGGCGCGACGGCCGGCAGCGGGGCGCGCGTGTACCTCACCGGCGGTATTCCCGGACAAATTGACTCGCAAGATCGCATCAGCTCGCGCATGCCGCTGCTATTTGGCGGCGTCATTGGCCTCAGCTTCTTCCTGCTTACGGTCGTGTTCCGGTCGGTCGTGGTCGCGGCAAAAGCGGCGATCATGAATCTCCTGTCGATCGGCGCGAGCTACGGCGTGCTGGTGGCGATCTTCCAGTGGGGGTGGTTTTCGCGCTTCATCGGCATCGACAAGGGGCCGATCGAAACGTTCATCCCGATGATGATGTTCGCGATCCTGTTTGGCCTGTCGATGGACTACGAAGTGTTCCTGATCAGCCGCGTGCGGGAGGAGTACCTACGCACGCGCAACAACGCTTCGGCGGTGAGCCACGGTTTGGCGGCGACGGCGCGCGTGATCACCGCGGCGGCGGCGATCATGGTGACCGTGTTCCTTTCGTTCGTGCTCGGCGACGAGCGCGTCATCAAGGAGTTCGGCATCGGCCTCGCGACGGCGATCTTCGTCGATGCGACGATCGTCCGGCTCGTGCTCGTGCCGTCGACGATGGAGCTGCTGGGCGACCGCAACTGGTGGCTGCCATCATGGCTCGATCGGATCATCCCGAACGTGAGCCTCGATGGCCCGCGTGGGGAGGCCGAAGCGCCTCTCGTTACGGCGGGAACGGCGGGCGGGCAATAGCGCTCGCCTCGTTGAACGGTCTTGTCCGATCTACGCTGCCCGGCGCAAGCGCGTAGGACGAACGTCATGCAGTTGTTATGCCACACATTGACGCGCGCTGGCTGCCGTTACCGCTCCCGCGCGACAGTGACGGAAGCGAGGAGGACCATCGATGCTAACAGCCGATATTCCGGGCGGCGCGATCATGCCGCCAGTGCCGCCGATCCCAGCGCCGGGGCCTGCCCCGGGGCCGGGCGGGCCACCACCGCAGCCGCCGACGATTCCCGCCCCGCCGACGCCCAATCCACCGCGGCCCGGCGTCTAAGCCATACCGGCCCATCGGGACAGATGGCGCTTGACGCTAGCGCGGTGAGGCGACGACGGCGATGCCGAGCATGCCGGGGCCCCCGTGGACGCCGAGGACGGGACCGAAGCGCCCGATGTGCAGCGGCACGTCGGGATACGCCGCGCGCAGGCGGGCAGCGAGCGCCTCGGTGTCGGCCGGCGTCGTCGTATCGCAGACGACCATCTCGTCGAGCGGCGCGTTTCTTCCGGCCAGCGCAAACAGCTCGTCGATCGCCTTGCCGCGGGAACGCGCACGCGTCAGCGGAAAGCTCTCACCGTCCTTAACGGTGAGGATGGGCTTGAGGCGTAGAAGGCCGCCCAGGAACGCCGTAGCGCGGCCGATGCGCCCGCCGCGCCGAAGGTACTCGAGCGTCTCGAAGGCGACGGCGACGTGGAGCCGCGATGCGGCGGATTCGGCAGCGGCGACGCACGCTTCGCGCGTGCCGCCGCTCTCGGCGACACGCGCGGCGGCCAGCACGCAGAGCCCGAGCCCCATCGAGACCGAGCCTGAGTCGACGACGCTGATCCTGTCCGGCGCGATCTCGCGCGCCGCTGCGCGTGCCGCTTCTATTGTGCCGCTGAACTTGTGCGAGAGATGAACCGAGACGACCTCGCCGCGCGAGATGAGATGCTCGTACGCGTGCTGGAACAACGCCGGCGGCGGCTGCGACGTCGTCGGCAGTTGCTTCGTCGTCTGCAGCCGCGCATAGAAGTCGTCCGGCTTGAGGTCGACGCCGTCACGAAACGACTCGCTGCCGAACGCGATCGTCAGCGGGATCACCGTGATGCCGTGCTCGGTGAGCAGTTCCGGCGCGATGTCGGACGTACTGTCGGTGACGATGTGAACGGTTGTCATTCGACCCCGATGACGTACGGATAGTGCGGCTGACCGCCGTCGACGACCTCTACATCGAGGCCGAACTGATCGCGCAGCGCCGTCGCAAGATCTTCGGCAGCGCTCGTGCGGGGCGAGCTAACGGTAACGGCTGCGGGTGACCGCGCCGCGGACGAGGCCACATCGTCGTTGCCTGGTTGGGGGTGTGCGGGTACGGAATCCTCGCTGCACTCAGGACTGGCCGCGGTGTCGCCGACGTAGATCGTGATCAGCGACGCCGGTCGTTCCGCGAGCAGGCGCGCGATGCATGCGCGCGCAACCTCTGCAACGGAGTCCCCGGCCACGGCGAGTTCGCCCTCGACGAGACCAATCGGCTGGCCCTCGCGGACGGCGGCGCCTTTGAGCTGGGTCGCGCGGGCCGCATACGTCACTTCGATCGTGCGTACGGATGCGCTCGCAGCCGACATTGCGTCGACATTTTCCTGCAGGGTCGCCTCGCCGTTCATCGCTACCAGCGCGGCGACACCTTGCGGGATGCTCGTGGTCGGCACGACCGTCACCACGAGCGCCGGGCGCGTCGCGCGGAGGCTCGCCGCCGCCTGTTCGGCGGCGAGAATGATGTTCTTGTTGTTGGGCAGGATGATCACGCTTGCGGCTCGCGCGGCGATGATCTTGTCGCGGATCTCGCCGGCGCTGGGGTTCATCGTCTGGCCCCCCCGCACGACGCGCGCCGCGCCGAGCGACGCGAGCAGCGCCGCGATGCCCTCGCCGGCGCCGACCGCCACGACTGCTAGCGCGACGGCGGGCGCGTCGTCCTCGTCGGGGGCGACCTCGGTACTGCCGGCCGCGAGATGCCGGAACTGCGCGTCCATGTCGTCGATCTTTTCGCGCGACACGGCGCCAAGTGTGCGGGCGTAGGAGAGCGCCGCGTCTGGGGTCTTCGTGTGGAGGTGGACGCGCACGAGGTCGCCGCCGCCGACGACGAGGAGGCTTTCGGCTCCGTCGCGCAATCCGGCGCGAACGGTGGCCGCGTCGAGCGCCGCGCCCTCGATGACAAACTCCGTGCAGAAGCCGGAGACTGCGCCTTCGCCGTGGCTGCGGCGCGTGGCGCTCAGCCACGATGCATCGATCGCGCCGAGATCGAGCGCGCCGCCGTGGTTCGGCTGACCGCGGAGGCCGGCGAGCATGCCCGCGAGGAGCACGGCGAGGCCTTCGGCGCCGGCGTCAACGACGCCCGCTTCTTTGAGCACGGGCAGCAGTTCCGGCGTTCGCGCTGCGGCATCTGCCGCCGCGTCTGTGGCGGCAGACAGAGCCGCTTCGAACGAGCCAGCGCCGTTCGCGCACGCGGTAGCCGCTGCGGCCGCGGCAGTAATCGCGGTCAGGATCGTGCCCTCTTTCGGAGTCGAGACGACGCGGTAGGCGGCGGCACGCCCGCGTTCAAGCGCGTCGGCCAACCCGCGCGCATCAAGCGTTCGGTCGACGGCGGTGGAAGGCTCGGTGTCGACGAAACCAGCGACGATCTGCGAGAGAATGACGCCGGAGTTGCCGCGCGCCCCCATGAGCGTGCCGCTGGCGGCGGCTGTCGCGACCTGCACGATGGTGGCGCCAGCGGTCGAATCGAGCACGCCGACGGCGTCGACGGCGGCACGCATCGTCAGCGACATGTTGGTGCCGGTATCGCCGTCCGGTACCGGGAAGACGTTGATCGCGTTGAGCGCATCGGCTTGCTGGACGAGCGCCTCCGCGCCGCCGGCGTAGGCGCGGGCGAGTGCGACGCCGTCGATCGCCGCGGCGATCGGCTCGGGCCTGGGTGCCGGGGACGGTGGGGACATGGGCGGCGGGTTGCCTCGGACTCGGGGCGGCTGTTAGAGTTGTGCGACCCAGGATTCTATTACGGAGAGTACAGCATGCCTGCCGTTTGCGCAGTGTGCCTCAAGGGCACCACCTTCGGACGCAATATTCGACACAGCCACTCAGGCCGGTGGGAGCGCGAGGCGCACAAGACGAACCGCGTCTTCCGGCCGAACCTGCACCGGCAAACCGTCCACGTCGGCGGCCAGGCGATCAAGGTGCGTATTTGCACCCGCTGCCTGCGCAGCCAGACCAAGTCCGTCTAGCAGCGACGTATGCTTGGCGCGGCCACGAACCCCTGCCCACGCAGGGGTTTTTCTGTTTCTCGCGGATACGGCGCTGGCCGCCTTCGGGAAGGTACCGCAAGTCGAAGGCGGCGCGAAGGTCGATTGGGCGTCGCAATTCTCTGCCGCGGCGCATGGGACACGAGGCATCCCGGCTCCGTGATTGACAGGCGCGATCGCTCGGAACTACGATTGCAGCGTCCGTGATGGGCGCATCTTTGAGGGGGCGTGTTTGCAGGAAAACGGACATCTGAAGCTCGTCATCATCATCGCCTCCGACTCCGACGCCGAGAAGCTGACACGCAAGCTGATCGAGCAGGGGTACCCAGCGACGAAGGTCAGCAGCACCGGTGGTTTTCTGCGCAAGGGCAACGCCACCATCCTTTCCGGCGTCGAGGCGAACGAAGTCGAAGGCATCGTCGCGATGGTGCGGAGCGAATGTTACGCCCGCAGCGAGTACGTGCCGGTGCAGACACTGCCATTCTTCGGCGAAGGCTCAGTGCTCCAGGAGCCGATCGAAGTGCGAACCGGCGGCGCGATCCTCTTCGTCATGGATGTCGAGCGCTTCGAGAAGACATGACAGGGAGTTTGTCGTTCGTGGTTTGTAGTTCGTAGGACCGCGTGCCGCAATGATGGGTGGCGGCGTTGCCGAACTATGCATCGCTGGGCGAATCACGTGTGTCGCCCGGGGGTGCGATCGCCTGCTCGTAGCCCATGCAAGTGACGACGGGCAGGCGCGGGTACTTCGGGAAGCGGGCATCGCTCAGTGAGCGGTCGCAGAGCAGGAACCGAGAGCCTCGCACGGACGCCACCTGCCGCGCGTGCACGCACGATGCGCAGAGTCCGATAGATGCGTCATGATCCGACATAGCAGCAGTGTAGGCGCGGCGATGGAGTGTGCGGCGGCGCCTGTGCTGGTCGAGCGAGACGGCTCGGCGTCGAACGGCGACATCCGACTTCCGTAGTGCCGCCCCTACGCGGTTTCCTCGGCGAGGCGCTGCCGGAGCAGACCAAGCACCGCGGCTTCTTCGGGCTTGAGTTCGTGCAGCGAATCCGAAAGCTCCTGTTCGGCGCGCTGCTGCAGCGTCTCGAGCATCGTGCCGCTTGAGTAGCAGTCGATGATCGCCGGGTGAACGTAGCACTTGCGGCACACAGACGGAGTGTTGCCGAGCTTCCGCGAGACCGACTCGATGGCCTCGATGATGTTGCGCTTTGCCTGCGCCTGCGAGTCGAAGGCCTCGAACGCCTGCAGCGCCATCGTCGCCAGCACGGTGCCGGCCCATGTGCGGAAGTCCTTCGCCGTGAACTCCTCGCCGGAGATCTCCTTCAGGTACTCGTTGACGTCGGCAGAGCCGATCGTTTGCTGATCGCCGTTGTTGTCGAGGTACTGAAACAGATCCTCGCCGGGCAAGTCCTGGCTGCGCTTGACGATGCGAGCGAGCCGCCTGTCGTGAATCTTCACCTTGTGGTCTTTGCCGCTCTTGCCGCGAAAACTGAACTCGAGCTTCGAGCCGGATATCTCGGCGTGCTCGTCGCGCATGGTGGTTAGCCCGAACGAATTGTTGGCCTTTGCGTACTCCTCGTTGCCGACGCGGATCAGTGTCTCCTCGAGCAGCCGCACCACGGTCGCGAGCAGCTTTTCGCGCGGCATTCCGGGCAGCGCGAGGTGTGCCTCGGTTCGCTCGCGGATGCGAGGCAGCGCCTGGCCAAAAGCGACCATGCGGCCATATTTCGTGCCGTCGCGCACCTCGCGCCAGCGGGCGTGATAGCGGTACTGCTTCCGGCCCTTCGCGTCGCGGCCGGTCGCCTGCAGGTGACCGTTCGGCTGGATGCAGATCCAGACATCGACCCATGCCGGAGGAATCGCGAGCGACTTAATCCGCTGCACTTCGTCGAGGGCCTCCAGGGGCGACCCATCCGGCAGGACGAAGCGCCACGTCTTGCTGTGCTTAGTCCGGGTGATCCCCGGCTTTGTGTCGCTGACATAGCGCAGTCCGGCAGCCCGCGCCGATGCCACGGGATCGACTGTAACCGGCGGCAGCTCGGGCGCTGTTGCGCGGCGGGTGCGGCGAGGCGGCTTCTGTTGGACGCTCGGCGCCGATGTCGCAACGCTCATGATGCCGGCTCCGCGCGCTGACGTAATGACGGCGCGCCAGCCGCCGTTGCCGGTTGCGCGACATCGGCAGGCTGCTCTTTGCTCTGCCACGGCCACCGGCCGGTGAGTTCGAGCTCGAGCGAGAAGCTCAAGAACGTCCGGATGACGACAATGACAGCAAGAATGCCGGTGCTGGTGAACGTCGGTGAGACAGCGACGGTGCGGATGATATCGCCCGCAACGAGAAACTCAAGTCCGAGCAAGATCGCCCGGCCAAGGCTGCGTCGGTAGGTGCGGTACGTGGGATCGAGCGACCCGCCGCGGAACAGTTGCGTGACGAAGATCGCCGTCGCGATGAGGCCGCCAATCACGACGGCAGCGACACCCGCGCCGTCGATGACCTTGCCGACCGATTCGACGCTGTCGCCGAAGTTCATATCGCGTGCGCGGCGCTTTCGTAGTACGCGCGGAGACTCGATTCGTAATCCGCGGCGATTGGCTTCGCGTGATCGAACTCGGGAGCGTTCTTGATTCGACTGATCGGCAGGCCGACATAGACAAGCGACTTGAACCAATCCACCGACTCGATGAGGTCGGGTGAGATCAGCACTTTCTTGCCGGGGAGCCAGTTGCGGGTATCGACGACCGCGTAGCGGATCGCCCAGGTCTTCGTGTCGATAATGAAGTCTTCGACGTGGCCGACGTCGCCATCGGCAGCGTGAATGTGATAGCCATCCACGACGGTGATGCTGCGGAGGTTGGGATCGCCCTCGCGGACCGCGAGCTTCTGGTCGGCGATCGCTTGTTCAGTCATCGTGTCGAGGCCGGGGTTGAAGCCGATGCCGGCGGCGCCCCAGAGGCCGGTGCCGTAGGGCGGCCAGCCGAAGTACTGGCGATACGGGATCTCCTGCTGGCGAGAGACAGGCTTCGCTGTGTCGATACTGGGGCTTCCCTCGACCTGCTCCTTATTCAGCGAGACGACGAGCGCATCACCCTCAGACGCGGCACCCGCGACGGATTCGGGAGCGATGAGGACGAGGCGTCCGCTAAGCCAGTTGCCTGTATCGACAACGAAGTAGCGCACGACCCACTCGTGATCATCGAAATACAGGTCGGCGACCTTGCCGATCTCACCGTCCGTGGCCTCGATTGCCTTGCCAATGATCTCTTCCGCGCGATGAAGCATCATCACCTCCGCTGACACTGTGACGGCGCGGCGGTGTCAAAGCGGGAACGCAGGAAGTCGTCCGCTATCAATTTCGTGACGAGCACAGGGGCGGATCCGGGCAGCGGATGCGCGGCATCGGAAACGTGTGAGCGTCGCTTTGCGATGAGATGCAACAGCTGGAAGAGTATTCACGTCCCGCGTTCCGCTTCCCCGGGACAGGAACGCCCCCGTCGATGGAATCGACGGGGGCGTTGGTGCACGACCGAATGCGTGATGGCTACGCGGCGCGAACTGCTTCGATGTTCAGCGTGATCTTGACGGTGTCGCTGACGAGGACACCGCCGGCTTCGAGCACGTTATTCCAATTGAGGCCGAAGTCCTTGCGGTTGATCTTCGTCGTCGCCGTGAAGCCGGCGCGCTGGTTGCCCCACGGGTCTGCGGCCTGCCCCGAGAACTCGGTATCGAGCACGACCTCCCGAGTGACGTCGCGAATCGTGAGGTCGCCGATGACCCGATAGTTCTCCTCATCGACGCGCTCCACCCGCGTGCTCGCAAACGTCATCGTGGGGAATCGTTCTGAACTGAAGAAATCGTCGGAGCGGAGGTGCTCGTCGCGTGTCGCTTCCTTCGTGTCGACGCTGGCCGTGTCGATCGACGCGCGCACCGACGACAGCGTCGGGTGCTCCTCGTCGATCTCGATCACGCCCTCGAAGTCGGCAAAGCGGCCCTTAGTGGTGGAGACCATCATGTGCTTGACGGCGAACTCAGCGATGGAGTGCGTCTTGTCGATGTTCCACGTCTGTACGGCTGTTTGGGTTGTCATGTTCGTTCATCCTCTCTCCGCGGGTTCGGCCGGCTTCCGATCCACCAGTCCATTACCTTCGGTAAGTGACTATACGCGGATTAGGCTACGATTGTCAAGTGGCTTACAAAATGTAATAATAAACCCATGGAAGCGCCCCTAATCGATGGTCTTGATGCGCCGGCGGTCGGAGGCTTTTGTCCCCGTTATCACCACGCGATCGAGCTGATTGGCCGCCGCTGGAGCGGCGTCATCATTCGTGCGATGCTCGGCGGCGTCGCTCGCTTCAGCGAGTTGATCCAGATCGTCCCCGGCCTGAGCGATCGCATGCTGTCCGAGCGACTCAAAGAGCTGGAGGCTGAGGGCATCGTCGAACGCCGCGTCTTCCCCGAGACGCCGGTGCGGATCGAATACGCGATCACCGAGAAGGGCCGCGCCCTCGCCGCCGTCGTCGAGTCGATCGATGCGTGGGCGCAAGCGTGGCTCCCGGCCGACATACCGTGCTCGGCGCACGGCACAGCGGGCTGAGGCGAGTTCGCAGCTCAGGGTTCACCGGTCACGGCGACCTGCGGCTGTAGTGAGCGGTTCGCCGCGCCACCGCTCATCCCGAGGGAGCGGCCGCCCTTCGACCAAACGCTTTAGGCGTGACAAAAAACGGCCTGACATCCATACCTGATGTTGGCCAACGTGGCGTCGTCGACCGGTCATCAGTCAACGTCAGTCCAGCGCCGGCAGACGATGACGCGCGGCCGTATTCGCCGCATGCGGGGTTCCTCTACTTGCGAGCGGCTCCGTTCGCGCGCGTATACTGGGGGTGCGCCGACCGTCGGCGCAACCATACGAAACGCTTCGATCCGGAGCAGTAGGCGCGCGATAGAGAGCCGGCGGCGGTGCAAGCCCGGCAGCAGATGCGCTGAACTCGCCGGGGAGCGGCGGCCCCGAACCCGCGCTGCGGGCCAGGCGCCGACGGCATAGCGCCCGTTACAGCGAACCGAGGCGGCCCGCACTTGCGGGCAACCAGGGTGGTACCGCGGAGCAAGCTCTCCGTCCCTGCGAGGACGGCGGGCTTTTTTGTTTGCGAAACGGCGCCGGACGGAGCGTCCGAAGCACAGAGCACCGCGGCCGGAACCAATAGGCGAGAAGGATCGCGATGATCGACGCAACGACACAGTGGGAGATCGTCGGGCGCATCGCGCTGGCGGCGTTTCTCGGCGCGGTGATCGGTCTCGAGCGCGAGTACCGTGGCTACCCCGCGGGTGTGCGGACGATGGCGCTCGTCTGCATGGGATCGGCGCTGTTCGCCGACATGTCGCGGCTCTATGGCGGCGATGACCGGATCGCGGCGCAGATCGTCTCGGGCATCGGCTTTCTCGGCGCGGGATTGATCTTCCGCGAGGGTTATACGGTCAAGGGTGTGACGACCGCCGCCACGATCTGGGCGACGGCCGCGGTCGGCCTGGCGATCGGCGCCGAGGGCTACATCATCGCCATCGCGGGTGCGATCTTCGCGGTCATTTTGCTCGAACTGCGGGTGGTGACGAAGAACATTCGGCCCTCGACGCACAACGGCGACGAAGATCTGCATCGAACCGGTGGCGATCCCGAGGATCACGCGCTCGAACCACCGGAATAGGACGATGCCGAGCGGCTGAGCGAGAAGCACGAGCATCCCGGACGACCGAGATCCGCAAACGACATGACCTGCAGCCTGACCAAGGTGTCCAAATGACGAACGAAACGCACACCCGTCCCCGCCACGACAACGCCGACCGCTACGACCCGCGCGCGATCGAGCCGAAGTGGGAAGCGCGCTGGGAGGCCGACGGCCTGTATCACACGCCGGACGACGACCCGCGGCCGAAGTGGTATGCGCTGACGATGCTGCCGTACACGTCGGGCGATCTGCACGTGGGCCACTGGTTCGCGATGGCGCCGTCCGATGCGCACGCTCGCCACAAACGCATGCAGGGCTACAACGTGCTCTTCCCGATGGGCTTCGACGCCTTCGGCCTGCCGGCGGAGAACGCCGCGATTAAGAATCACACGCACCCCGCCGAGTGGACCCAGAAGAACATCGAGCGCATGCGCGGCCAGATGAAATCGATGGGCACAATGTTCGATTGGACGCGTGAGATCGCGACCAACTCGCCCGAGTTCTACAAGTGGACGCAGTGGTGGTTCCTGCAGCTGCTCAAGCATGGGCTCGCGTACAAGAAGAACGCCTCCGTCTGGTGGTGCCCGACGGATCAGACGGTGCTGGCGAACGAACAGGTCGTCGACGGCCGCTGTGAGCGTTGCGACAGCGTCGTCATGAAGCGCGATCTCGATCAGTGGTTCTTCCGGATCACGAACTACGCGGAGGAACTGCTCGACTTCTCGAACGTCGAGTGGCCAGAGCAGATCATCTTGATGCAGCGCAACTGGATCGGACGGAGCGAGGGCGCGGAGTTGCGGTTCGGGCTCGATGTTGCCGGCGTCGCGGAGGAAGAGGTGCGCGTCTTTACGACGCGGCCGGACACGGTATACGGTGTTACGTTCTTCGTGCTCGCGCCAGAGCATCCGCTCGTCGAGCAGATCACGACGCCGGAGCAGCGCGAGGCCGTGCGGGGGTACGTCGACGCCGCGCGCAAGCAGAGCGAGATCGAGCGTGTGTCGACGGAGCGCGAGAAGACCGGCGTCTTCACCGGCGCCTATGTGACGAACATGTTCAACGGCGAGCACGTGCCGGTATGGACCGCGGACTACGTGTTGGCGACATACGGCACCGGCGCCGTGATGGGTGTGCCGGCGCACGACCAGCGCGACTTCGAGTTCGCGAAGAAGTACGGACTGCCGGTCGTGCCGGTCTTTGCGCACCCTGACTGGGACGGCGCCGAGCTCGAGCACGCGTTTGGGCACGGTGGCACGATGATCAATTCCGGCGGCTTCGATGGCACGCCGGACGCCGACGCTATTCCGGCCGTCGTCGCCTATGCCGAGGAGCAGGGATTCGGCCGCGGCACCGTGAACTACCGGCTGCGCGACTGGGGCATCTCGCGGCAGCGCATGTGGGGCGCGCCGATCCCGATCATCTACTGCGAGACGCATGGCGCGGTGCCCGTACCGGAGCACGACCTGCCAGTGTTGTTGCCCGAGGACGCCGAGTTCCGGCCGACCGGTGAATCGCCGCTGACGTATCACGAAGCGTTCTTGCACACGACATGCCCGATCGACGGCGGGCCCGCGAAGCGCGAGACGGACACGATGGACACGTTCATGTGCTCGTCGTGGTACCAGATGCGCTACATCGACCCGCACAACGACGAGCGGCCGTTCAGCCGCGAGTTGGCGAAGCAATGGCTGCCTGTCGACCAGTACAGCGGCGGCGCTGAGCACGCGGTGATGCACCTGTTGTACACGCGCTTCTTCACCAAGGCCGCGCGCGACATGGGCGTGGTCGACATCGACGAGCCGATGACGCGGCTCTTCAGCCAGGGCCAGATCCTCGGACCGGACGGCCAGCGCATGAGCAAGTCGCGCGGGAACGTTATCGCCCCCGACGGCGAGGTCGAGAAGTGGGGGGCGGACACCTTCCGCGCCTACCTCATGTTCCTCGGCCCCTGGGACGCGGGCGGGCCGTACGACGCGAGCGGCATCAGCGGCATCTACCGCTGGCTCAACCGCGTCTGGAACGTCGTCACCGGCGCAACGACCGTCGGTCCGCGTGGCGACGCCGCGGCGACGCGCGAGCTTCGGCGCTGGACGCACAAGACGATCGAGAAGGTGACGAGCGACATCGAGTCGTTCCGCTTCAACACGATGCTGGCGGCGCTGATGGAGTACACAAACCACCTGACGAAGCTGCGCGAGTCGGGCGCCGAGATCGACGCCGATGCGTGGCGCGAGGCGACGGAGGCGATCACGTTGTTGCTCGCGCCGACTGTGCCGCACATCGCCGAGGAGCTGTGGTCGCGGCTAGGTATGCCGTACAGCGTGCACACGCAGTCGTGGCCGGCGTTCGATCCGGCGCTTGCGATCGAGGACGCCGTCGAGATCGGCGTGCAGGTCAACGGCAAGCTCCGCGATCGGCTGACGCTGCCGCTCGACGCGCCCGAGGACGCGGCGCGCGAGCAAGCGATGGCGAGCGCGGCGGTGACGCAGCACGTCGAAGGCAAGGAGTTGGTGCGCGTGATCTACGTCCCGAACCGCCTGCTGAACTTCGTCGTGCGGTAGGCGGCTGCGCCAGCGCCCTGCTTGTCATCCGGAACGGAGTGAAGGATCTTGTTCGGGCCGCAAACGGCTGCTCCTCGAACACACACGATGGCTCGTGCGGACTGGATCGGCGTCTCTAACAAGATTCTTCGCAGGCTCAGAATGACAACGACTGAGGCAGCGTCGGCGCCAATCGGCCGAACCGCTGCTTGGTCATCCTGGCTGCTTGTCATCCTGAACGGAGTGAAGGACCTTGTTCGGCCCGCAACCCGCTGCTTAAACAAACACGGTGGTTCGACCCGGACGGGATCGGCGTTTCAGGCAAGATTCTTCGCAGGCTCAGAATGACAACCACTGGGGCAGCATCGGTGCCCATTGGCCGGCCGCTGCTTGGTCATCCTGGGTGCTTGTCATCCTGAACGGAGTGAAGGGATCTGTGGCCCAAACTTGCGGTGGTCCGTCGACGACGCGCGGCTATACGTGGGTCTCCTTCGCAATCAGGGCGAGCAGAGCCGGGCGCTCTTCCGGGATGTTCTCAGCCAGGCGTTCGGCGGCACGCACCAACGTCCACCGATCGAGCAGGGCGCGATCGACGGATCGATGGCGCTGGTACGCGCGCAAATACGCGGTTCGCAGCAACGGCCGGCCGATGCGCTCGGCAGCGCGAATCAGCGCGCTTGTGCCGGGCGGCAGCTCGCCGAGCCGCGTCATCAGCAGCGTGCGGGCGACGTCCGCCGTGGGGTCGCCGCGCGTGGCGTTCGGCCAATCGATCACCATCGGTCCGGAGGCGCCGAGCAGAATATTGGCCGGATGAAAGTCGCCGTGGCACAGCCGGTCGCCGTCGGGCAGCGTGAATAACGCTGCAGTCGCCGTTGCTCGCACGTGCTCGGGCACGAGCGGCTGGGCGAGCTGGCGCGTCGCGCGCTCGCGCAGCGACGGCAGGATGTCGGGTGCGATCACGTCGTGCAGTTGCGCCTGTAATCGGCCGGATATGGAGCCGGCGCTCCAGATCGTCCACGGCTGCTTGTCGATGCGCGTCAAGAGATCGAGGCCGTCAACCCGCTCGAGGATCAGGCCGGGCCGGCCGAGCGCGCGCGTCTGGCCGAGCACGCGCGGCACAAGCGGTAATACGTCGCGGACCGCCTGCATCGCGGCGGCTTCCCGGTCGATCGCCCCGGCGTCACGCTCGTCGTAGAAGAGCCTCAACACCGAGCCGTCCTCCCACTGATAGATCTCAGCCTCGCGGCCGGCAGCGATGCGGATCAACTCGACGTCGTTAGGTGGCATCGTTTCTCCTCCTCCCAGACGTCAATGTAACGCTATGGCCGCCGACGGCCATCGCTCAAGCACCCGTCGCAGGCGCTGCCCAACCGTGCCGTCCGTCAAGCCTTCCCTTAAACTTCCGACTTGCCGCTTCCCGCTCCGAAAATTAGGCCCTTGCGGCAGTGGATCGGATCCCGTGCGGCGACGTATGCTGTGGGGGCTCGCCGGGCGCGGATCTCGCGGCGGCGGCCGATGCTTCTGTCGCGACGATCGCCATTCGGCGACGGCGGCGGCGGACACGACGGAAACGATACAGGACGAGGAGGCGCGACATGGAATCCAAGCTTCTTGCGGAACTCCGCAGCGAAGACGGCGGCGAGGATCTCGATCTCTCGTGGCTCGACCAGCCGGCGGCGCAGCGCGGCCTGCGCATCGCGCCCGGTAAGCGGGGCCTGACACTCGAGGACATCGCTACCGAGTCCTACGGGGACATCCCCATGACGACGAACAACCAGAGCGGCCGGATGCGCGGCGCCGCGCCACGCAAGGACGCGCAGCAGATGCAGACCCACTGGAACACGCGCGCAGCGTCGTGGTCCGAATCGGCGATGCTGCTGTACGAAGAGGCTGTGCAGCGGCAGTGGAGCAGCGCCACGGATGTGCCGTGGGCGGAGCTGCCCGAGCTGCCGTACGAGCTCGAACTCGCGATGTCGCAGCTGTGCACGTTCCTGACGCAGGTCGAATTCATCGCTGGCGACGTGCCGGGCAAGTACGCCCCGAATGTCAGCGGCGAATACTTCGAGATCGGGCTGTTTCTTGCGAGCCAGATCATGGACGAGGCGCGTCACCTCGACGTCTTCCGCAAGCGCGCACTGGCGAACGGCATCGGCCTGCTGAAGGCCGGGCCCGGCGCGATCGGGCTGCTGACGGCGCAGGACTTCACCGAGGTCGCGTCGACGCTGCACCTCGTCGGCGAGGGCTTCGTGCAGTCGATGTTCCGGATGGGCGAGATGTTCGCGCAGAGCGAAGTCGACAAGCGGATGTTCCGCCTTGCGGCGCAGGATGAGAGCCGGCACGTCGCGTTCGGCGTGATGCACATGAAGTACGTGATGGAGACGCAGCCCGAGCGGCGCGACGAGATCCACACCTACCTCGACCGCATGGAAGGCAACCTCGGAGCGGGCTCGACGCAGGCCGGACTGACCGGCGGCGGCGAGACGGGCGAGGCGCTAGCGATCCTGCTCGGCGGCGGCACGACGGAGACGCAACTCCGCGATGGCTACATGAAGCTGCTGGCGATCCGGAAGCGGCAGGTGAACGAGTACATGCACCGGCTCGACGTCGTCGGCCTCGGCGACCGCCGCCAGCGCATGAACCCGTTCATGGCCATGCTGCTCGACCCTGCGAGGAACTAAACCGGGCTTGCGCGCCCCGCGGAGCGACAATGGGGAGTCTTCAAGGAACGCAACGTTGGCCAAAGCGGTAAACCCGATTCCTGAGGCCGCGCTTGACCGGTACGAGCGGCTCGTTCGAACGCATCCCGAGATCGAACGAAAGGGATCGACGATGCCGTATACCGCCGTCAACGGCAACATGTTTACGTTCCTTGCTGCGTCCGGCGTTCTGGCAATCCGGCTTCCTAAGTACAGCGAGAGGCGTTGCGCGAGGAATACGGCGCTCAGCTCATGGAGGCTCAGGGTGTCGTCATGGTCGTCATGAAGGAATACATCGCAGTTCCGGATCGGCTGCTCGACAACCCGCGCGAATTACAGACGATCTTTGACGAAAGCGTCGAGTACGCCCAGACGTTGAAACCCAAGCCAACGAAGACAAAGCACTGAGTATCATTACCCGGATCATCACCACCCTGACGAGCGACGAACAGGACTTTACTCATGGCTGACGAGACAGAGACGCAAGACCCGATCGCCCCGGCGATTCCCGGAATCCCGGCGCCGCCGCAGCTCGACATGAGTTGGGCGAAGGTGCCGACGTACCGGCCGCCGAAGCCGAAGATCGGCGACGAGGGCTTCACGCTGCGTCTCGCCGACGAGGGCGCGTACGCCTGGGCGCCCGAGCACTGGCCGTATCAGGACGACACACCGCGCGGCTCGTTCCCGACGAAGGACACCGGCCTGCCGGCGCCGTACACGATCTACGACAAGTACGAAGTCTGGGCCGACAACTGCGCCGACTTGTACGAACTGGCGATCCGCGAACGATGGAAGCCCGCCACCGATGTCTCGTGGACGACGATCGAGCCGCTCGCGGAGCACGTCGAGGCGTCCATCGACCAGATCATCTCGAACATTTCGGAGCAGTCGTACAACTCCAGCCAGGTGATGATGGGCTGGCTGAAGGAGATCTCCTACGGCTACCACGAAGTCAAGCTGTACCTCTCGACCCAGGTGTTCGATAACGCGCGGCATGTCGAGGCGTTTCGCAAGCGCGCGCTCTCGAACGGCGGCGGCCTCGGCGTCCAGGCGCCGGGCTTCTTCAACCGCGCCGTATATGCCTCGTTCAAGTTCACCGAGCTCGTCGTCTACATGAACATCATTCGGACGTCGTTCCTGCTCGCGCTGTGCGAGCACGGCGACAAGATCGGGCGCTCGCAGGCGGACCGCCAGCTCTTCGACCTGACGGCGAACGACCTGCGCCGTCACATGGCGTACGGCATCGAGCACCTCAAGTACTACCTCGTGCAGGGCGGCATCGAGAAGCGCCGCAACGTACGTGCGTGGATCGAGCGCGGCGAGATCATGTACGCGGCCGACCTGCGCCGCGACACCGCGCTGCGCGAGTCCTTCATCCTCGCGCTTGGCGACACCGTGGCCGAGGGCAAGGCCGCGCTGGCCGAGCTGCGGCAGTCGCAGCTCCGCAAGTACCTGCTCGCCCTCGAAGCGGCGACCTACACTGGCCACGAAGCCCACGTCACCTCCTCCATGCGCGACGTCATCGACAACCCGTAACTGG
>JBBSDV010000010.1:0-34505 GCA_038240335.1 Dehalococcoidia bacterium | reverse complement strand
AGGTGACGGAAACGAGCACCGCGACGCCTCAACCTTCGGTGACCGTTACGGCGACGGCGACCTCAACGCCGGGCGGCAGCATCTGCTCGGCCGCGGACGTCAATGGCGACGGCCACGTCGATATCACGGATCTGGTCCTCGTCGCGCGACACCTGGGACGTCACCGCTTCGACGCGCGGTACGATGTCAACCAAGATGGCCGAACGAACGCACGCGATATCCTGATCGTCATCGGGTGTCTCGACCGCTTCCGCTTCGACCACCACCAGCACCACGACAACGACGACGACTAGCCACTGACACGGCGAAACAAATAGTGCCAAGAGGGGAGGCTGCATTCGCAGCCTCCCCTCTTCTCTTCCCCGACCTCGAGCGATCGGTTCGGTAGGATGCGGGGGATGGAACTCGCGGTCGGCATCGACGTCATCGTCATCTCGCGGGTGCAGAAGGTGCTGTTGCGGCACCCAGTGCGCTTTCTGACGCGCGTCTTCACGCCGGAAGAAGTGGCGTTCTGTCGTGGCCGCGTGCCGGAACTGGCGGCACGCTTCGCCGGCAAGGAAGCCGTCATGAAGGCGCTCGGCACTGGGGCGCGCGGGCTCGGCTGGCGAGAGATCGAGATCCTGCCGAATCGCCGCGGAAAGCCGCTGGTGTACCTCTACGGGCTCGCACAGCTGCGGGCGACGTCAATCGGCTTGCAGGGAATCGATATCAGCCTGACGCACGAAGGCGACTTGGCGATCGCGGCGGTCGTCGCTATGGCTGACGATGCGCCGATCGATCGGGACGCGCATCGCGTGCGCCTCGTGACATGGTTGCGTGAGCAAGGGCGACTATGAAGCTCGTGACAGCCGCGCAGATGCGAGCGATGGAGACCAGGGCGGTCGACGCAGGAACACCGCTGGCCGAGCTGATGGAGCAAGCCGGGCTAGCCGTCGCCCAGGAAGCGTGGCTGTCCCTGGGAACGGTCGCCGGTCGCCGCATCGTCGTGCTCGCCGGGCCGGGCGATAACGGCGGAGACGGGCTCGTTGCGGCGCGCTACCTCGCCGACTGGGAAGCAGAGGTCGCGGTTTACCTCCTGCGGCCGCGAGACGAGACGGACGTTCCGTACACCCAACTATGCGAGCGGGACACGAAGATCATTCTCGCTGCCGACGATAAAGATTACGCGCTACTGGATTCTCTTCTCGCGAGCGCGGAAATCGTTATCGACGCGTTGCTCGGGATCGGCCCACGCCGCGCGATTGAGGGCGCACTCGAAGCGATTCTGCAGCGGGTGAGCCATGCGCGTCAGCGATCGCATCCGCCGACGATTATCGCCGTCGACCTGCCGACCGGCGTTGCCGCCGATTCAGGCGCGGCCGACGAGAGTAGTCTTCGCGCCGACATCACCGTGACGTTCGGGTTCGCCAAAGTCGGACTCTATCTGCTGCCCGGATCAGAGTTTGCGGGCCGCGTCGAGGTCGTGGACATCGGCTTGCCGAAGAGCGGCCAAGAGGATGTCCGCGTAGAACTGATGTCGACCGCGTTCGTGCGCGAGCGTCTACCCGCGCGCGCGGTGTCAGGCAACAAAGGTACATTCGGCCGGGTCCTCGTCGTCGCGGGGTCGCGCAACTATGTTGGTGCCGCCCGGCTCTGCGCGGAGGCTTGCTATCGCGCCGGCGCCGGGCTCGTCACCGTGGCTTGTCCGGCGAGCGTGCAGGCTATGCTCGCGCCCGCTCTCGCAGAAGCGACCTGGCTGCCACTGGCGGACGACGACGGCGAGATCGATCTTGCCGCGGTGGCATCGATTCTCGAAACGCTGGCCGCCTGTAATGTGATGCTGATTGGCCCCGGGCTCGGTCCGTCAGCGGGCGCGCGTCAGCTCGTCTCGGCGCTTCTGTCGGACGTGCCGGCGAGCGTGCGCGCGACGGTGATCGACGCCGACGGACTGAACGCGCTCGCCGCCCAGGCCGGATGGGAGGATCGCGTCGCGGGAGCGTGCGTGCTGACGCCGCACCCGGGCGAGATGGCGCGGTTGCTCGGCACGAGCGTTACCGAGGTACAAACTGATCGGCTAAACATCGCGCTGGGTGCCGCCGCGCGTTGGCGGCAGATAGTCGTGCTCAAGGGCGCTCACACCATCGTGGCCGCGGCGGATGGACGCGCGGCGATCAGTCCCCACGCCAATCCGCTGCTTGCCACGGGCGGCACGGGCGACGTTCTCGCCGGAGCGATCGCCGGACTAATCGCTCAGGGGATGGCGCCGTTCGACGCCGCGGTCTCAGGCGTGTACGTGCATGGACTGGCGGCCGAGGAGCTATCGCAGGAGCTTGGTGACGGCGGTCTGCTGGCGAGCGACCTCCTGCCGGCACTTCCGCGAGCGATCCGAACGATCATCAAGGGTCCGCGGCAACATGGGGCGAGCGCGATGCCGGATCTCGCCGCATTTAGCACGTTCGGGCTGGGTCGAGGTGTTTCCGAGTAGCCTTGTCACTTGGCGAGCGGAACCGAAGCGCTTTACTTCTTCCACTGGTGCGCGCTACGCTCAAACGGCTATGGATCGCCTCATTTACCTTGACCACGCTGCGACGACGCCCATCCACCCGCAGGTGCTCGAGGCAATGATGCCCTACCTCTCGGGCAGCTACGGGAACCCGTCTGCGACGTACGGTCTCGCCAAGGAAGCGAATGCGGCGGTGGTTCGCTCGCGGGAGGCGGTCGCGTCGATTCTTCGGTGCCGGCCGACGGAAGTCGTGTTCACAGGCGCCGGCAGCGAGTCGATCAACACGGCGATCAAGGGTGTCGCGTTCCAGCAGAAGAAAGCGCGGGCCGGAACTCACATCATCACGTCGCAGATCGAGCATCATGCGGTGCTGCACGCATGTCAGTATCTCGAGCGCTTCGGCTTCGCCGTGACGTATCTGCCCGTCGACCGCTTCGGCGCCATCACTCCTGACGACGTTGCGCGCGCGATAACGAGCGAGACGATGCTCGTGAGCATTATGACGGCCAACAACGAAATCGGCACGATCCAGCCCATTGCCGAGATCGGAGCGGCCGTTCGGCAGCAGGCGACGGCGCTCGGGAAGCGCATTCCGTTCCACACGGATGCTGTGCAGGCGCCGAACTCGCTGCGGCTCAACGTTGCGGATGACGGCATCGACATGCTGAGTCTCGCCGCACACAAGTTTCGCGGACCGAAGGGTGTCGGGGTGCTGTACATTCGGCGCGGCGTGCCGTTTCTAGCGCAGCAAAATGGCGGCGGCCAGGAGCGTCAGCGGCGCGCGGGCACGGAGAACGTCGCTGGCATTGTCGGCGCCGCTGCCGCGCTACGCCTGACGCAGGACGCGCTCGACGTCGATCGGCCTCGTATCGCTGCCTTGGCGTTGCGCCTGCGCGAGCGCCTGCTAGCGGCGATACCGGATGCGACACTCAACGGGCATCCCGATCAACGACTGGCGAACAATGTCAGCATCAGCTTTGACGGCGCGGACGCGCGCGACCTGCTCGCCGATCTCGATGCTGCGAACATCGCCTGTAGTGCCGGCGCCGCCTGCGGCGCAACGACGATCGAGCCATCACACGTGCTGCTGGCGATTGGCGTGCCACTCGAACGCGCGATCTCCACGCTGCGATTCAGCGTCGGACATGACACCACCGACGTCGATATCGACGATGTCGCCCGAACGCTGCCGGCGATCGTCGCGCGATCGCGGTCGAAGCGAATGACGACCGCCGGCACCGCTGCGGGATAGCGGTCGGCGAGCCGACGGCAGTCGCGCTAGAATCACGCATGATCGAAGCAAAGTGGACGATGGCCTTCCGCGATGCATCGGGCCGGCGGCGGCGTGGCATCGTCACCGTCGCCGATCAGCCGGCGCTCCTCGATCGGGGTGTGGAACCGGCCCCCGACTTCGTAATCCAGCTGCTCAATGCACCGCACTCGGTCGCGGATGCGCCGCCGGCAACGGCGATCTGCGTGCCTGCCCTGTCGTCCCTTCGGGATATTCGTGAACCGGGAATGCAGCTTCCCCCGTCAGCCCTGTCGGAGTTCTCGTTGCCTCCGCACCGGATGGAGGCGTACGCGAACGGCCGTATCGTGACGGCTGTCGAGAATCTCGTCGAAGCCCACGACGTCTTCCCGGAAGACAGCGATCGACCTGATTTCCGGCGACTTGCGGTTGCGCTGATCGACGCGGCGGATGCCGAGGCCATAGCGCCGTACGTTGCGCTCGTGCGTCACAGCCTCGGCCTCGCGCCACGAGCGAATGCGCTCGATGAACTCGGATTGCGACTGGCGCCCGAGGATCCGAAGGAGCGGCCATCTGCGCGCGCCCCGGGGATCGCGCGCCTTGCGAAAGCGCTCCGCATGCTCCGCCAGCGCGCGGTCCCCGGTGGATCGCTTGAGCAGTTCGCCGAGGATTTACAATTCCTCCGCATGTTCTCCCGCGATGATCCGTGGCCGGCGGAGGCTCTCGATGCGCTGCTCACGAACGTGCGGGCGCTGCCGCCGCGTAAGCGACGCGCAATTGCCGCGGACGCGGGCGCAGTCCCACCGGACGCCCGTCTGGAGCCGACGCCATTCCCGTCGCGTCCATCATCGACAGAGGATGCGTGAGCGGAGTGTTCAAGCGGTTTGTGAGCCGTCGCGCGCGGGCCGGGCAGACGAGAGCGAGCAATCGCGATCACACATCCGCCGATCAGCGCTCGCCGAACGACTCGAATGCACGAGAACCGCGCCTCGAACAACGCGGCGACGAGGACAATGAGCGCGAGTACGATATTCGTCTCGTCTTCGCGCTCGGCAACCCGGGCAGTGAGTACGCCGGCAACCGGCGCAACGTCGGCTTTTGGGCGGCGAACCGGCTTGCGAAGCTGCATCACCTCGAGTTTGGCACGAAGACCGGCACCTACGCGCTCGCCGAGGGCGAGATCGGCGGCCGAAGGATCGCGGTCGCGAAGACGCGTACCTTTAACAACGACAGCGGCAAGGCCGTGATGGCGCTCGTCCAGCGGCTGAAGCTCGACCACGCGCGCGAGATGCTCATAGTTTGCGATCATCTCGACTTGCCGACAGGGAAGGTGCGCCTGAGGCGCAACGGTAGCGGCGGCGGTCAGAAGGGTGTCGCGGACATCATCGCGCGTGCACGCACCGACGATTTTCCGCGCGTGCGCATCGGCATCGACCGGCCGAATGCGCGCGGCGAGCCGACGCGCGACCCTGAGCACGTCGCTGCCTGGGTGCTGAGCGATCCGGATCCGGACGAGCGGAAGCAGCTCGAATCGGCGGTCGAACGCGCCGTCGAGGCGATCGAGGTCGCGCTCGCCGAAGGCATCGAGGCAGCGATGAACCGATACAATCGAGATGGGTAATGTTGTGCGTCGACCAGAGGCAGCGGATGCGCGATGACGGATCGACAGAACATCAGCAGCGGGTCGAAATGGGAGCCGATCGTCGGCTACTCGCGTGCCGTCCGATCGGGTCGGCATGTGTTCGTCGCAGGAACGACGGCGGCTGCGCCTGACGGCAGCGTGATCGGTGCCGGCGATCTGTATGCGCAGACGAGGGCGGTGCTGCGGATCATCGAGACCGCGCTTCGCGACGCCGGCGCCTCGTTGGGTGACGTCGTGCGTACGCGCATGTTCGTCACGGACATCAGCCGATGGGAGGAAGCGGGCCGCGCGCACGGCGAGGTCTTCGGCGCGATCCGCCCGGCAACGACGATGGTCGAGGTCTCGCGGCTGATCGACCCCGAGATGTTGATCGAGATCGAGGCCGATGCGATCATCGGCGACCGATAAGCGTGTGTACCACGCGCTCCGAGCTGCGAAGGGTTCGCGCCGGATATCGGCGCGGTATGTTACGGGAACGGACATGATGTGATGAGCGCCGGTTGTTTGTTCTGCCAAATGGCAGCGGGCGAGATTGATGCGCCGAAGCTGCACAACGACGATCTCGTGTTCGCGATTCGAGACATCAATCCGCGTGCGCCGACGCATATTCTGGTTATTCCGAAGCAACACATCGCCGATGCTGGCCGTGCCGGCGCGGAGCACGCGGCGTCATTGGCGCGGATGTTCGAAGCGGCGGCAGCGTTGGCCAATGACGAGGGACTATCGGGTCGCGGCTATCGTCTCGCGTTCAACGTCGGCGAGGATGCGGGGATGACGATCCCGCACCTCCATATGCATCTGCTCGGGGGCCGGCATCTCGGCGCCGAAGGGTGAGCAGGCGCGCGTTGTTCACGTGTCATCAGTCGATCGTGCTCCGGGGATCGAGATCCCGTTGCAGCCAGGCAACGCCGGCTGTCTCGCACGGCCACATGTTCCGAGCGATCGGACGATAGCCGAGGCGGATCCAGAAATACACATCGATGCCGTGGACGGCGGGCGCCGGCGCGAAGATCGTAGTGAGGCCGGCAGTTCGGAGTTCGTCTTCTATCGCGGCGGCCGCAGCCATGCCGGATCCGCGGCGTGCCGCGTCTCGCTTCGTGGCGACGATCTCGATGATCGCGGCGCCCGGGCGGGGTGCGTGGAGCGAGCAGATGATGATGCCGACCGGTTCGTTGTCGCGCTCGATGATCCGCGCGAGCGGCGGCGCACCAGCGCCAATTCGGGCGATCAGTGATGCGCCCGGGTGTTCGGATGCGAGAGCGTCATAGCCGACCGACGCGGCGACGGATGCGACCCACTCATCGAGCCATGTTAAGTCGGCGGCGGTGACTGCGCGGAGGTCGACGACGCTCACGTCGCGATTGTCGCGGGATCGCGCCGCGCGAGCCAGAACGATACTTCCGCGGGCAGATCGCGGAGGGGGGGCTCGCGGAGCTCGCATGCGGGGAGCGAGCGCAGGAATGCGTCGCCGTATCGGCGGCTGCGGAGGCGGCGGTCGAGCACGACCATCACGCCGCGATCCGTCTTACGACGGATCAGGCGGCCAAACCCCTGCTTGAATCGGAGGATCGCCTGCGGCAGCGCGTACTGCTCGAACGGCTGATCGAACAACCCCGAACGCGCCTGGTACACCGGATCGGATGGCACCGCGAAGGGCAGGCGGGCCATGATCAGCAGCGAGAGTGCTTCGCCGGTGACATCGACGCCCTCCCAGAAGCTCGACGCGCCGAGCAGCACGGTGCGGTGGTTGTCCTTCAGCGTGGCGAGCAATTGCTTCGGCGCACCGTCGATGCCCTGCCCGAGGACGAGGATCTCCTTCTCCTCGAGCTGGCGCTTGATGCCTTGATACGCGGCGCGCAGGCCGCTGTGCGAGGTGAAGAGGATCAGCGCGCGGCCCTCGCTCGCGGTGACCATCTCGATGATCGCGCTCTGCAGCGATGCGAGGTACCCGTGCTGATCCGGCTCCGGCATGTCGCTCGGCGCGAGAATCAACGTCGATTGCTGGTAGTCGAACGGTGAGCCGAGCAGCAGCTCGCGGGCGTCGTCGAAGCCGAGGCGGCTCTTCATGTAGTCGAAGTTGTCCTCGGTGCTCAACGTCGCGCTCGTCAGGATGACGCTCTCTCTCGGGCCAAAGAGGGTCGTGCGCAGCGTGTCGGCGACGGACAACGGCGCGCTGGCAAGCGACGGTGACGCGTCGCGGCGACCGAGCGTGAGCCAGCACACGGTCTCGCGATCGTCTTTTCCGATGATGCGAGAGAGTCCGGCGCGGAGCTTCTCGCCGGCATCGATCAGATCGCCGGCTTCAGCGGCGACGGCGTCGCGATCGAGCACGTCGGTTGGGCTGACCTGCTGCAGCATTGCATGCAGCTCTTCGAGAACGCCGCCGACCGCAGCGAGGAGCTCTTCCGTCGCGAACCAGGTCGCCTCAATGTCCGACCAGTCCGGCTGGACGCGGATGCCGCGGGTCAGGGGGATGCGTTCGTCGTAGTCGTTGCGGCCGCTGCCGTGCTGCTGGCCAAACTCTTGGAGGACGAGGAAGAACTTCGGGACGCGATCGCGCGCCCGAGTTGCCATGACGCCGAGCATGCGGGCGAGCGCATCGAGCTGGGGCGCAGGACCGATGGCCTGCTGCGATGCGCGCGTCGCCGAGTGGATCGTCGCCGTAAGACCGCCCTCGCGTCCCGAATGACCATGCACGTTGTCGAGCCACGTCAACACGTCGGACTCGGATGCCGCGAATCCGAACTGGCTCGTCGCCTCGTCTTCGAGATGGTGCGCCTCATCGACGATCAGGTGCTGGTACTCGGGGATAACGTTGCCACCGGTCGTCACGTCCGACAGCAACAGTGCGTGATTGACGACGAGCACGTGCGCCGATTCCGCCTTCTTCTTCGCGCGGTGGAGGAAGCACGATCCGTCGCGGACATACGCGCACTGCATCGAGAGGCAACCACCCTCCTGTGCACTGACCCGCGCCCAACTCGCATCCTCTTCGCGGCGGAGGTTGAGCTCGGCACGGTCACCGGTGTCCGTCGCGCCCAGCCAGAACAGCAGACGCACAAGCACCCGCGCATCGTCGACGCTCATGGAGCCGCTACGGCGGCTGCCCGACCAGCGAAGCAAGCACAGATAATTGCGTCGGCCCTTGAGCTGCGCAACCCGCAAGTCGTCGTAATCGATTCCGGCTTCGGCGAGCAAGCGACGAGCGATCGGGATGTCCTGGCCGATCAGCTGCTCCTGCAGATTGATCGTGTTCGTAGAGATAACGGCGCGCGCGTTGTTGCGGACGGCGTGGAGCGCGGACGGGACGATATAGGCGAGGGATTTGCCCACGCCTGTGCCCGCCTCGACGATCAGGTTGTCGCCCTCAGCGATGCTCTCGCCGATGGCACGCGCCATGCTCCGCTGCTCGGGCCGTTCCTCGTACTCGTCGAGCGCGTCGTGCGCCGCCGCCGACTGAATCAGCGTGGCGGACTGCTCCGCTGGCACGGTAATGCGGCGCGTCGACGGCGCCGTCGGTTCAATGATCGGCGGCGGCGCTTTGACGAAGCCATGGACGACGCCCTCGCGCTCGCTGTCGCCGATCGTGCGCGGACGTTCCGCGGCGAGCTCGCGGAAGAGATGACGGAGGCTCCACTCGCTGCCGGCCGCGACACGCTCCGCCTCGACGAGCAGATCCGGCGGCGAATCGAGCAGCCGCTGGCGGAGTGCGGCGAAGACTCGCATCGCCGCGTCGGCATCGGCCATCGCGCGGTGGCGGCTGGTGAAGGTGAGCCCGAGATGGTCGGCGATTGCGCCGAGCGAGTGCTGGCGCAGGCCCGGGAACAGGATCATCGCCAGATCGAAGGTGTCGTACGTGGGACCGAAGACCTCGACGCCGTAGCGGGCGAGGAACGTCGTATCGAAGGTGGGGTTCTGGCCGACGATCGGGTCGAGCCCGATGAACGCGGCGACGTCTGATGCGATGCTGCTGAAGAGCGGCGCCGCGGCGAGGGCGGCCTGATCGATGCTCGTGAGCAGGGCGATGCGATATTCGAGCTTGCGGCCCGGGTTCACGAGCGATTGATACGTGTCGATGACGCCCGACGCGTCGAAGCGAATCGCGGCGACCTCAATGATCTCATCCTGCTCGGGATCGAGACCGGTCGTTTCCAGATCGAGGGAAATGTAGGACAAGCGAGAAGCTGTCTAGTGACTACGGCGCCGCGTCCATGCGCGTGATGTAGGTCAGTCTACCATGCAGGCTTCGAGCTAGGTCGCGAGGCCGGGCGCCGCCTGCTCGAGGCTGTCTTCGGTGAAGTAGGTCAGCTTGTCCTGAAGCAGTCCGTGGTGTGCGTGGAAGCGCCGCGCGTGCAGCTCGCGGAGCATGTCATCCGGCGTCTTTAGCTCGTTCTCGAAGACGGTGCAGTAGAAGCCGATCCCGGACGTCGAGTGGGCATCGCTGCCGCCGGTGACGGGCTTGTCGAGCACCTTCGCGACGCGGAGAGCGAAGAGGTTTTCACGGGGCGTGTTGGCGCCGTTCAGCGCCTCGATCGCGTCGACCAGACCGAAGACCGGCAAACGCTCCGCGGCTTGCTCGGGCGTCATCGTGAACGGCTCTTTGCCCTGCTTGCGGAAATACACCGGGTCGAACCAGTGCCGGAAGGGGTGGGCGACGACCATGAAGCCACCCATCTCGTCGAGCACGCGGCGGAGCTCCTCGGCGCGGCGGATGCCGCCGACGTACTGCTTGAGCCCGACCACGATCATGTGTCCGAGGTCGGTCGAGACCTCCATTCCGTTGTTGACGAAGAGCGGCGCATGGCGCTCGCGGTATTCGTTCAGTTTGAACGTGTCCCAGAGGCGATCGTGCTCGGTGATGTTGATGCCCGTGAGGCCGCGTTTCTTCGCTTCTTCGGCAAGATCCTCCGGGCTGAGCCCGCTGTCGGACGCGCCGGCGGTCGTGTGAATGTGCATATCGAGGATCGTTCCGGGCATGGCGAAGTGTAGCAGCGGGCGACGGCTGGCTCGATGCCGCGTCGACGACCACATTGCTTGCGGTGCTGCCTGGATCGGGCCTGCATGGTGGAGGCTGCTCACCTGAACGCTTTACAGAAGCAGTCCTCCATGCCGTGCTGTTAGTGGCCGAGGGTGGCGAGCCAGGGCATCGCCCAGCCGAAAAGGAGGACGAAGAGCAGTCCGCCGATCGTGGCGTAGCGGCGAATCGCCGGTACGGCGAAGGCAGGGATGACCAGCACGGCGGTCAGCGCAATCACGAGCAGTGTGTACGTGACGTTCGGGCTGCCGAGCCCGCCGTTTGGCCGCCGGTCGTCGATGCCGGCGAGCGCCATGCCGAGGACGAGACCGAGCGCCGTGAACATGAGCAGTGCGGCGAAATGGACGACGACCGAGAGCGCGATGATGCTCGTGCCCGGCGGCGCGAGCCGCTGCGCAACGCCGGAACGGTCGTTCGAGCGAATGATCGCGATCGCGACCGCGGGGCCGATGACGAGCGAGACCGCGTAGCCGATGACGAAGCCCGCGAAGACCTGCGCCACTACGTCTCCTCGAAGCGAAGCGCCGCCTCGCGTGCGAGTGCGTGTACGGGCCGCGGCTCGAAGCCGATCTCGCGAATGCGGCCGCCAAGCTCGTGCTCGAGATCGACGCCAGCGGTGCTGAGCAGAAAGAACGACGGGCCGGCGCCGGCGAGATGCGGCAAGTAGCGCCCGGCCCGAAGTGCCGCCATCGCGTTTGCCGTCTCCGGCTGCATGTTTGCGACGGCGTGCTCAAACACGTTGTTGAGGCTGGCATCAACGAGCATCCGACGCGAACTCACGAACTCGCGCACGCCGATGGTCACATCGCCCTCGGTGAAATCATCGGGTGTGAGTGCGCCGAACATCGACGCCGTCTTTTCGCCGCGTTCGTTCTGCGGGGGTGTGGCGAGCAGGAGGCTTGGCGCAACCGCGTCGGGCAGCGGTTCGACGTGCTCGCCGCGGCCAGCAACAGCGGCCGTGCCGCCAACAATGAAGAACGGCGGGTCGGAGCCGACCTCGCCGGCGATCTCGATCAGGTTGCGATCGGACTGTCCGGCATTCCAGAGGCGGTTGAGACCGCGGAGGACGGTAGCGGCATCGCTGCTCCCGCCGCCGAGCCCGGCCGCGACCGGGATGTGCTTCTCGAGCTCGATGCGCACCGCGTGGCCGCCGCCGATGCGGTCGCGGAGCGCGAGGGCGGCGCGATACGCGAGGTTCGACTGCGGTGGCGCGTCAGCGAGCATGCCGGCCTCGCCGCTGATCTCGAGCGTGATCGCGTCGGCGTCGGTGAGCGTGACAACATCGTGCAGGTCGATCGTTTGGAGGACGCTGCGGATCTCGTGGTAGCCATCGGGCCGAATACGCAAAACCTCGAGACTCCAGTTAATCTTGGCGGGGGCGATCAGCCGGATACTGCGCGTGGGTGACATCACTGCCGCCTCGCGATCCATGCGCGCGTGATTGCCGCCCAGTCGGCGAGCGAGAGCATCTGCGGGCGCAGCATGACGTCAATGCCCGCGTCGGCCATGACGTTGTCGATCACCTCCTGCTTCACGTGCAGGCCGAACGAGAGGCTGTTACGCAACTGCTTGCGAGGATTGCCGAAGCCGGCGCGCACGACACGGAAAAAAATATCGAGGGGCACGTCTGCCTTCGGCGTGGGCGCAACATCAATGCGGACGACGGCGGATTGGACGTTCGGCGGCGGGCTGAATGCGCCGGGCGCCACCTTCATCACGAGACTCGTGTTGCCGTAGACCTGTGTTGCGACGCTGAGGAGGCTCATCTTGCCGGGTCTCGCGACGATTGCTTGCGCGACCTCAAGCTGCACCATGACGACGAGCCGCACCGGCGGCGCTTCGCTCTCGAAAAAGCGCCGGAGGACAGGCGCCGCGATGTTGTACGGCAGGTTCGCGACGACGAGATAGGGCGGCGCCGCTCCAGCGTGCGCAAGCAGATCGCGGCCGCTGTGATCCATCGCATCGCCTTCGATGATCGTGACGTTGTGTGTCTCGGCGAAGCGTTCCCGGAGCGAGGCGATGAGATCGCGATCGATCTCCACGGCGACGACGCGACCCGCCTGCTCGGCAAGCAGCGCCGTCAGTGACCCGAGGCCCGGGCCGATCTCGAGCACCGTGTCGTCGGCACGTATCTCGGCGGCGGCGACGATCTGCGACAGGATGTTTGTGTCGGAGAGGAAGTGCTGGCCGAATCGCTTCTTCGCGCGCGGACGGGGCGCCGGACGCTTACGAGAGGACGTAGATGTCGATCCACTTCGACTGCCAGTCAACCGATACTCCGTCCGGATAGCCAAGATCGATCGTGTATCCCTGCACTGCGCCGCCCTTGTCGGCGGCGACCGCATAGCCGTATCCCGGAATGAACAGCCTGGTGCCGAGCGGAATGACGGCCGGATCCACTGCCACGATACCGTACGTGACGACGCTGCCGTTCGCCGTCCGGCCGTATGCCGGATCGCTCGGCGCGCGCCCGCTGCTCGAAGGGCGATACCACGTCGCATAGACGCGGAGGGTCTTGCGCACGCTGCCCGCGTCGGCCGGCTGCGTTTGGTTGGCGCCGGTGCGACTGGGGTAATAAACGACGGTGTCGAGGACAGCCGGCGAAAAGTACTCGTCGACGAGTTCGCGGCCGGCTTCAACGCCGTCCACGTAGCTAACGGAATAGCGGCGGACGCGCACGCCGTCGTGTCCCTGGACCGTGCGGGTCTCTCCCGGCGCGAGGCTCGCGTCGGACTTGAAGACGGTATGGCTTTCGACGAACTCGCGCTCGTACTCATTTGAGCCCGAAAGCTGCACGACGCGAACCGACATGTTGGGTGTTACCGGCGTGTCTTCGGGCGGATCGACGAACGCGCCTTCGGGCAGCGACACGCCGCCGGCGGAGAGCGCATCGCCGACGGTGCCCGCGAGCGTGTAGAGCACCTCATGGCCGTCGGGCAGCGCGACGGTGACCGGCTGCGCATGACGGACATCGATGCGCGTACCCGCTTCGATCGCCGACTGCGGATCAGGTGTGAGGGAATCTCCTGGGCCGACGACCACACCGGCTTCGCGCAGCGCTTGCGACACCGTCGGCTGGCTCGATGTGGACTCGACCTCCCGACCGTCCTCTGCGACCACGAACGGCACGGCGCGGCGTACCTCGATCTCGATCGGGTCGGCGAGCGACCCGTCGGCGAAGCGAGCCGTCGATGCGAAGAGATGTTGCGGCTCAACGGGCGCGTTGAGCGCGACGAGTACGTTGTTCTGCAACACGCTGTCTCGGGCATTGAGCGCGACATCCGCTTCGCCAAGCAGTTGATCGATCGTGAGCGCGTGCGTACGGACGCCATACGATACGCCGTCGACGCGCAGCGTCACATCGCGCGCGCGATCGACGCGGAGCACGTCTGCGCCGTTGCCATCGAGTGGTGTGACACGATCTCCCTGTTGCAACTCGATTCCGGCAAGGCTGAGCACGGCAGTGTCACTTGATGCATGCGTCGCAATGGTCGTCTCGTGTCCATCTGCCTGCACGCGTACACGCCTGGGTTGCAGCACTGCGTAGCCGAATATGCTGACCAGCAGCACACTACAGAGCAGCGCGAGATGCTGCCCGGCGCTCCTTGCAAGACGCAGCCGAAGATTTCCGGCCGCGCTGCGGGGCGCACCGAAGGCACGCGAGCGAACCCGCACGGGTTTCACCGGCAAGAACTGTCTCCTCCGCTCGGGCCCGGCCACCGCGGCAATGCGGCGGCGCCTCGGAGAAACGATGTAGGCCGGAGTTGCGCACAGCAGCGCGGAAAGTCGAAGTATGGTCGTGCACCCACTGTCGATTGGGCCCTTCGGCTTAACGGCGCTAGCTAGCTCCGGCCCGGTTACCCTACGGCACCCGAAACAAACTACTTACCGCTGCTTCCTTCCGGACCTGACGGGGTTCGTAGCGCTTCGCCGCGTAGGACCAGGCCCTCAACGCCGCTCGGCGCAGCCAGTTCCCAGGTACACCAACCTCGAGGAGGAATTCAGCCCCGCTATAGCGGCTTGCGGGTACAGGGCACCGCTGGCTCCCCGCCTAGCACGACCACAGACAGCCTACCATGCGACCAGGGCTGCACACAGCACCCGAACGGGTTTGTGGTTGAGCGCGCTGAACGCCGAAGGGGCGGTCTCCCAGCAGAATGAGCGGTGTTTTCCGCGACGGGCGCGATGCTCCATCATGCTATAGTTTGCTCCTGCTGGAGCAGCACTTGGCTCTCCGTCAGACGATATCGGGAGGCGATTCATGGGCGACGAGCTTCCGAAGTTCACCGCAGCCGCGGTCCAAGCGGCGCCCGTCTTCCTCGATCGCGACGCGACGATCGAGAAGGCATGCGATTTGATCGCCGAGGCGGCTGCGGGTGGCGCGAAGCTCATCGTGCTGCCTGAGACGTGGGTGCCGGGCTACCCGTTCTGGCACACATCACCGACGGTGTTTTCGAGCCGCACGTTCGCCGAATACTGGAAGAACAGCGTCGAGGTTCCGTCTCCGGCAAGCGACCGTCTTGGGGCGGCCGCTGGGGCAGCCGACGCGTACGTCGTCATCGGCGTTAGCGAGCGCGATACCGTCGGCCGTGGAACGTTGTACAACACGCTCCTCTACTACGCGCCCAGCGGTGAGCTGATTCACCGTCACCGCAAGCTGATGCCGACGTTCACCGAACGAACGGTTTGGGGCATGGGTGACGGCAGCGATCTTGATGTCCTCGAGACGCCGCTCGGGCGCCTCGGCGGCTTGATCTGCTGGGAACACGAGATGACGCTGGCGAAGTACGCGCTCTACGCACAGGGCGAGCAAGTGCACTGCTCGACCTGGCCGGCGTATTCGTCTCAGACGGATCACATCGCCTTCGGGACGCGGCAGTACGCCTTCGAGGGCGCCTGTTTCGTCGTCTCGTCATGCGGCGTGGTGACGCCAGGTTCGCTGCCCGGTGCGCTCGGCGGCGATGGCATCGAAGCGAATGGCGGCAGCGCGATCATCGGCCCGGATGGAAACTACCTCGCGGGGCCAATCTATGACCGTGAAGAGATTTTGTACGCGGAGATTGATCTCGAAGCGGCGATCCGAGAGAAGCATTCGCGCGATGTCGCCGGCCACTACTCGCGACCGGACGTGCTGCAGCTTCTCGTCCACACGGCACCAAAACCCACCGCCATATTCGGAGCAGGACATTCCGACGCTAGCACGCCGATGGAAGCGGCCACGGCCGAGGCCGTTGTCGATCGCCTCGAGGCTGTCCGTGAATATCTCGGCAGCCTGATTACGCGCATTGAATCGGACGGCGACAGCGAGGTCAGTGAGGCGCTCGCGGAGGCATTGGCGTCGATCGATATGGCTGCCACGGGCGTATGGAGCCGGGAATAGCGCGTGTCGCCCACTCCCGCTGACCGCAACCAAACAAACGCCGCGCCTCCAGCGGGCGTGCGCGCGCGCATGCGGAAGCGCCGTCTTCCGTACGATGCCGTCGTCGCACGCGATCACCTGATCGCCGTCGATCCGGTGATGCGGAACGTCGTCGAACAAGTTGGACCATACGCGCTCGAGGTGCGGGGCGAACCCTACGCATCGCTGCTGCGGGCAATCCTCTACCAGCAACTGGCGGGACCCGCCGCCGCGGCGATCGAGCGCCGCTTTCTGGCTATCTTCGGAGGCGATGTTCCGAACCCGGCGCAACTGGCCGAGACTGACGATGAGACGTTGCGAACCGCCGGTGTATCGAGACAGAAGGCTGGCTATATGCACAGCCTCGGCGAACAGTTCGCGAATGGCGCACTGAGCGACCGCGCGCTGCGGCGTGCGCCGGACGAAACAGTGATCGAAATGGTCACCCAGACGAAGGGGATCGGACGCTGGACGGCGGACATGCTCCTGCTGTTCTGCCTCGGCCGGCCCGACGTGCTGCCGGTGGGCGATCTCGGCGTGCGAAACGCGATGCGCGCCGCGTACGGTCTCGACGAGCCACCGACGCCCGCCGAGATGGAGTCGATCGCTGAACCGTGGCGCCCCTATCGCAGCGCCGGCACCTGGTATCTCTGGCGTAGATCTGATCTCGTCACGTTGTAGGAGCGCGGATGGTTGAGGTCGAGCGCGAGCGATTCGAGGCGATGGTCTTCGGTGCAGTCAACGCACTGCCCGACGGCTTCCGCGACCGAATCGCCAACGTCGAGTTCGCCGTCGAGGATTGGGGACGCGTCGACGACTATGCGCGGACGGGCACGCCGTCGAACGCCACGCTGCTCGGCGTGTACCGCGGCATTCCGCTGACGAGCCGCGGCGCCGGGTACAACATGACGCTACCGGATCGCATCGTGATCTTTCAGCAGCCCCTGCAGAGGTTGGCGCGCGACGAGGCCGATCTCGATGAGCGCGTCCGGCACGTCGTCCGGCACGAGGTCGCTCACTACTTCGGGATCAGCGACGACCGGCTGCGCGAGATCGAGGCGTACTGAAAAGCGGATGCTGGAAGTTAGATATTGGAGGTTGGACGTGTCGAGCATCCGACCTGGGTGGACGGTTGTGTTTGAAAACCGGCCGCTCAATTAGTAGTGAGAAGGCGACGCGGTAGCGCCGTCAGCGCTCGACCGGCAGATCGTCGCGATTCCCCCACTCCTGCCACGAGCCGTCGTAGTTCTTGACGTTTGGGTAGCCGAGGACGTGCTTGAGGACAAACCATGTGTGAGCGGCGCGGATGCCAAGCTGGCAGTGGGCGATGATCTCCTTGTCCGGCGTTACACCGAGCGATTCATACATTGCGCGGAGGTCATCTTCGGACTTGAGAACGTTGTTTCCCGCCGTCGTCTCAGTCCATTCGAGGTGCGCCGCCGTCGGGACGTGACCGCCGCGGCTCGCGCGCACCGATGTGCCGTTGTATTCGTCCGCCGAGCGCACGTCGAGCACGACTTTGTCGGGCACGCCGATCGCGGCACGCACCTCCTGCCATGTAGCGCGGTTCGTGTTCGACCACATCTTCGGCGTCGGGTACGACGCAGGAGAAACGCTCGACACCTCGCTGGTCGTCGGGCGTCCCTCGGCAAGCCAGCGCTCGCGGCCGCCCTCGAGGACGTACGTGTCGCCGCGGTGCTGGTAGAAGTCGAGCGTCCAGAAGAAGCGGATCGCGTACGAGTTGTGCCGGTCACCGTACGCGACCACGGTCGTGTCGGGCGCGATCCCGAGCTTGCTCATCAGCGCTGCGAACTGTGGCGGCGTGATAACCTCGCCGGACGTATCATCGCCGTTGATCAACAGGTCGCCGTGAAAGTCGACCCACTCCGCGCCCGGAATGTGGGCGCCGTCGTAGCTGTCCTTCGCGATGCTCGCCTCGATCACGCGGACGTTCGAGTCGTCCAGACGCGCCTGCAGCCAATCGGCGTCGATGAAGGCGCTCATGTCACGGGCTCGCCGGCGTTCGTGTGTTCGGTCGGCGATGCGAGCGCGTCCATCTCGCCCGCGAGGCCGGCGTCGAGCTTCATGAAGCTACTCTCGGCCTCAGCGAGGAGGGTGCCGCGCGAGTCGCGCACCTCCGCTCGTGCTTCGATCAGCCGGCTGCGGTTGCGAACGACCCAGGCCTCGATTCGCAGGTTCTCGTCGAGCGGCACGGGCTTTCGGTAGCGGACGCTGAGGCGCGCCGTCGCACCCCACTCGCCCGCATGGTAGATCGCCCACCCCATCGCGTCGTCGATCAGCGTCGCGACGACGCCACCGTGCATGCGGCCGGGATATCCCTGCTGGTAGTCGAGCGGGCTGTAGTCGCACACCGTCCGATCGCCTTCACGGCGAAAGACCATGTGGAGGCCGCGATCGTTATCACCACCGCAGGCGAAGCAGTTGCGGCCGCGGCCGGATGGCTGCTCCCGACTCACGAGGGCACCACGAGGCTGGCCCGGCCATCGATCACGACCTCGCCGGACTGGCTCGCGCACTGCACCGCGTATTCCGCGCGTTCGCCATCCTGCTTCGTGCATTCGCCGGAGGCAGTGATCGTATCGCCGGGCCGCGTCACCGCCTTGAAGCGCACCTTGAGCTTGCCTGTCTCGCTCCACGCGTCTCCGAAGGCCGCGCGCATCATCTCGCCGATAAGCGCGAGCGCGAGCATGCCGTGGGCGATCGTGCCGCCGAACGGCGTCGTCTCCGCGAATGCGGGGTCGACGTGGATGGGGTTGTGGTCGCCGGAAGCTTCGGCATAGGCATCGATCCGGCGCTGCGTGATGACGCGCGATACGGGAGCGATCGTGCCGCTCACGATACTTCGGCCGGCGCCATGATGGTCGAGCGGGCGCGGACGGCGACGCCCGACGTCGTCGAGAGTTCGAACTCGACGACACTGATCACGTGGCCCTGACGCTCGGAGCGTTGGGCGATACAAGCGATGATCGTCAGTGACTCGCCAACATGAACCAGTGCCTCGTGTTCAACTTCCTGTCCCGTATGCAGGGCGCCATCAGGGAGCAGCACGAACTGCTGCAGCGCTTCGAGGCCGAGCGCAACGGCGGCAAGCGACGGCACAGTGTCACCGTAGTCGTTTGTGTCGCCGACCGCCGCGAGATATGCCGAAACGCGGGCGCGCGTGAGCGTGCACGACACCGGCTCAAACGCATGACCGCGGGGGAACGACGAAATGCTGCTGCGGGTGATGCTTGCCATCTCCGTAACGCTACGAGGCAGGATCGTCGAATGTCAATTCGCCGAAGGAACGGAGAACGAACCTGACGACGGAATCGATCTCTCCCTCCTCTCACGCGCGAACGCCCGCGATGGGACGACGTCGCGCCGTGGGCACGTAGGTCAGACGCAGGGAGTCTTCATGTATGTAGCGCCCCAGCGTTCGAGGGCGACGAGCGCCTCGGCGAGTTGGTGGCCCTTCGGTGTGAGATCGTATTCGACCCAGGGCGGCATGACGGCGACGATGTGGCGGCTGACGACGTCGAGCTCTTCGAGGTTCTTGAGCCGATCGCGCAACGTCCGCGAGTTGCAGCCACCAACCATCTGGGCGAGCTCGTTGAAGCGGCGCTTACCGCCCATCAGCTCGTGGACGATGTGGGGTACCCACTTTTGGCCGAGCAGCGCCAGCGTCGCCCGCACGGGGCAATAGATGTCGTTGCTGTCGATCACGAGCTTTCGTTCGAGCACCATAGCAGTTTCGTTCTACTCGAAATCGACCCCGGGTGTAAAGCGCGCAGCTTCACGAGAACGCTTCCGGGCAGACGTCGCGAGGGCGCCGCTGCAACTCTCGAGCGACGACGCGGCTGAGGGCGCTTAGCGCTAGCCGAGGGCGGCGAGGGCTTTCTTCTGGTCCCGGAGCTGGGCAGGGCCGTTGTGCTCGACGTACATGATCTTGCCTTCCGCGTCGATGACGACGGTGAGGCGCTCAGCGATGCCGATCGCTTCGATCCAGCAGCCATAGATCTGGGCAACCGCGCCCTTCATATCGGCGAGGAGACTGTACGGCAGGTGCTCCTTCTCCTTGAACGCCTTGTGCGTCCACACGCTGTCCCGGCTGATGCCGAAGATCTGCGCGTCCTTGCCTTCGAACAGCGACGTGTCGTCCCGGTACGCGCACGCTTCGGTGGTGCAGCCTGGCGAGAAGTCGAGCGGGTAGAAGAACAGGACGACCGGCTTTCCGCGCTGGTCGGAGAGCTTGACCTCCTGGTTGTCTTCGTTCCTCAGCGTGAAGTCGGGCGCTTCTTGGCCCACCTCTACGTTCGCCATGTCGTTGCTCCTTCATCCGTGATGCTGTCGACAACATTCGTCGACGAGGCCGCCGCATCGGCACGCCGATCCTAGCGGAGTAAGAATGGTGGAGACAGGTGTTACGCCGCCGGGATCGCAGATACGGCGACGTCAAGGCCTGCGAGGTACTCCTGCATGGCGCGGGCAGCAACGCGGGCGTCGCGGATCGCCGTAACGACGAGATCGGCGCCGTTGACGCTGTCGCCGCCGGCGAAGACGCCGCGCCGGTCGGTGGCGCCCGTTGCGCGGTCGATGATGACAACGCCCCATTTGTCGTGCGTGACGCCCTCGCCTGATGCCGCCACCGACTCGTCAGTCCCGTATCCGATGGCGAGCACGACGGTATCGGCCTCGAGCGTAAACTCGGAGCCGGGCACCGCCTGCGGACGGCGGCGGCCGCTCTCGTCGGGCGGGCCGAGCTCCATGCGCTCGAGTTGGACGCCGCGCACACGGCCGGTGGGTGTGCCGAGGAGCCGCGCGGGGGCACAGAGAAACTCGAAGCGCACCCCCTCTTCTCGCGCGTGCTGGCGCTCTTCCTCGCGGCCGACCATCTCCTTCTCGGTGCGGCGGTAGACGAGTGTCACCTCACTCGCGCCGAGACGGATGGCGGTACGTGAGCAGTCCATCGATGTGTCGCCGCCGCCGATGATGACGACGCGACGGCCGACACGAAGTGGCTCGCGCATCGGGGCCGGCAGTTCGTCGCTGCGCAGATTACCGCGCGAGAGGAACTCCGTGGCCTGGTGGATGCCGTTAAGCTCCACTCCATCGACGTCCAGTAGGTTGCCTTCGGCTGCGCCGTGCCCGAGGAAGACGGCGTCATAGCCCTCGGCGAGCAGCGAATCGATGGTTATGTCGTGTCCTTTGCCGACGAAGGTGTTCTGCTGGAACGTGACGGGCAGGTCTTCGAGGCGCTCGAGCCACTCGTCGACGATGTGCTTCTCGAGCTTGAAGTCGGGGATGCCGTAGCGCAGCACCCCACCCGCTTCCGGCCAGGCATCGAACACGGTGACGGCGTGGCCCAGCTTGCCCAGCTCCTCGGCGATCGTGAGGCCCGCCGGCCCGGCGCCTATGATGGCGACGCGGCGTCCGGTCGCAACGACGTTTGGGTGGCGGTGCGCGTTCTCGTTGCGCTGCCAATCAGCGACAAATGCTTCGAGGCGGCCGATGCGGACGGGCTTTGCATTCTTGCCGACGACGCAGTGGCCCTCACAGAGCCGCTCCTGAGGGCAGAGCCGGCCGCACATTTCGGGCATGCTGCTCGTTTCGTGAAAGACATCGGACGCGCCCGCGGGGTCATCGTGCTCGAGCTTCCATAGAGCGCCGGGAATGTCGTTCCCGACGGGGCACGCGGCCTGGCACGGCGCGGCGGGACACTGGATGCAGCGTTCTGCCTCGATTTTCGCCGTGGCGATATCGAGGGGCAGGTAGACTTCGCTCCAGTTCAGGACGCGGACGTTCGGATCCTGCTTAGCGATGCGCTGCGCAGGAATCTGAAGGCGAGCCTTGCGATCGACCTTCGGCCGGTCGTGCGATTGAGCCATGCTTCACATTTCCTGTGTGATTATCGTCACATGAGCACGTTCATCGTAGCAAACGAGGTCTCGCATTCCTGATTAGCTGCGCACCTCGATTCTTCGCGGGCTCGTGTCAGAACTGAGCTTCTTGACGTTGGAGCGGGCACCCGTGATGCTATCGCCAGATTCACTGTTCAGGAGCCTGCTCGTGATGTCTCACGCTTCCGCTCGCGCATTCTCGCCGCGCCGGGTCTGCCGATGACGACCGATTTCGGGGTGGCACGCGGCGTCGACGCGCAAGCCTTCGGGCAGCCCGGCCAGCGCACGTTTCGGCTTCGACTGCTCGGCGAGAGCGGGCAATCGGCATCGCTCTGGATGGAGAAGGAGCAGCTGCAGGCGCTGAGCATCGCCTTGAAGCAGATGTTGGCGCAGCTCGAGTACACGGACGAACCTTCTCCCGCCGACGCCGGCGAGTTCCCGGTCGTCGCCGATCACGACTTCCGCGTCGGCCGTCTCGGCATGGGTTTTCACGCCGTCGATCGCACGGTGGCCATCTATACGTACGAACTGGGCGCCGGCGAGGAAGACGACGATGAACCATCGCTGCGCGCGCGATTAACGCAAGAACAATCGGCAGCGCTGATCGTGAAGCTCGACGAGATTGTCGTCGGCGGGCGGCCTGTCTGCCCGCTCTGCGGACTGGCAATGGACCCTTCGGGACACGCCTGCATCCGTTCGAACGGACACTCGAAGCAGGCAATCCCGGACGAAGACACCGACGATCAGGCATAGCTGACGGCGATCTCGACTTGCTGTGCGCAGATCAAGCTGCCGCGCGCTGTGCTGAGAATGCGGACGGACGTCGCATGTCTCACGCTTCGAACCGTGATTTTGAAGCGGTGAACACGTGCTGAAGTCCACGCCACGGAGCAACTGGCCGGTCGTATGTGGCGGCGTCGATCGTGCGCATCCCGACGATTCGGTACACACTCTGCGCAAAGCAATTTTTGCCCGCGTGCAACAAAAAGACGTGTTGGCCGTTCCCTCTGGCCGTCTCAGCTCGTTACTCCCCCTGAGGCGTTCATACGACGATGCGGATCGCCGAGTTTAATCACGAGCGGGTCAGCGACAGGAGTTGGGAATGAAGCAGAAGATCATCGCGGCCGGTATCGGATTGACGCTTGCATCGCTTGCAGCAGTCGGAGCGTTCGCGGCGCAGGACGGGGTGAATCTCCTCGAACTGACGCCGACGGACACGGCAACCTCGACGGATACACCGGACGCAACAGCGACGCTGGTTCCGACGGACACGGCGACAGCGACAGGCACTGCGAGCACGGAAACGGTCACCGGTACGGCGACGAACACGCCGGGCGCGACGTCGACGCCGACACCGGGCGCGACGGACACGCCTCCGACTACCGCTACCGCTGTGCCGTCGGCTACGCCCGTCGGAACGCAGACCTCCGAGGACGGCGATGACATCCACGGCATCCCGGAGTCGAACGGCAATCACCACGACGACGATGGCGATGGCGTCTGCGAGAAGGGTGAGACGGCGATCAAGACGACGCCGGGCGGCACGAGGGTGCGCGTCCCATGCCAGGCGGCCGAGCACGGCAACGGCAATAGCGGCAACGGCGCAAAGCACGAGCACGAGCACGGCCACGGCCACGGCGACGGTGACGACAGTGCGGACGACAGCACGGACGACAGCACGGACGACTAGGAAGCATCACCATTGCAGCGCGAGAAGAGGCCCCGAGACGCGGGGCCTTTTTTTCGCGTCCGGCACATGCACTGAATGCGCATCCTCGTCGGGAACGACGCGGCGCGGGCGTCAGTGAGGCTGGCCGCCGCCGACGAACGGTTAGGGGCAAGCGCCAAAAGTGGCTGATGGCGATCGCGAGATCGCCGGCGGTAATTGAAAGTGCGCGCTGCGGATCGAGACGGCGGCGGCGGGCGGGTGTTGTACGTCCTTCGGCGCGTTGCTAGGGCAGCATCGGGTCGTGGGTGATGATCGCGGACATGGGGAAGTCGACGAGGGCGTTCGTGTCGCGGTTGCAGGCGAAGTGCGGGTGCGTCTCGGGTGTGCCGCCGAGGATGTGGAGCGAGACGCCGGTCTCGTCGCCGGCGGAACGCACGCGGTGGAAGCCCTCGACGGGCGGCCGGAGGTAGGTGACCGTTCCGGCGGGTGAGTAGAGCTTTGCCGACTGCGTGAGCTCGCAAGGCTGGCCGGCGACCACATAGTCAGGCGAGGCGGCGCGCGCGTACTTCGTCTCTTCGTCGATGCCGGCGAGGATGCCGATGACGCCCCAGGCTCCGTGGTAGTGGACGCCGCTGCTCGTGCCGGCCGGGAAGACGACGGAGATGATGAAGAACTCGCCCTCGGGATCGGTGTAGAGCAGGTGGCCGCAGGCGCCGCCGTTACACGGCTCGGTGTAGGGCGGGGGCAGCGGTTGCGGCTGGCGCATCCAGCGCTCGAGGTGCGGCGTGATCGAAGTGCAGCGCGCCTCGTCGCTGGCGGGCGCGCGCACGGCGACCGTCACATCGTCGACGAGGGCGCGGAGGTCATACGTGTCGGTCATCTCCTGCGCTACTTGTTCGCCCAGGCGATGCGTTCGTCGATGTGACGGCGCATCCCGAAGTCGATCGGCGTGAAGTTGCTGCTCTGCCAGAACTTCGCGCCCGGAACGTTGGCGGTGGCGAAATGGAGGGCGACGTGCTCGTACCCCTGCTCGCGCGCCCAGTCGACCCCCTTCGCGAGGATGGCGCTGCCGACGCCGCCCGCGCGCGCGTCCTGCGTGACGATGCCCTGGAACAGGTACACGGTCTTATCGGGCACGGTCATCGGAGCGAGGAAGAACGGCCGCATGAAGGTGTTCATGCCGATCGCCTTGCCGTCTTCGTAGGCCACCCAATGCGCGTTGGCGCCGGCATCGCTCAGGAGTCCCTTCTGGAACTCGATGCTTGCCGGATCGGCCTCATGGATGAAGGGATTAAAGATCGGCGAGCGCGCATGGTGGAGCGTCAGTTCGTCGGACAGCTCGTGGATGACGTCGATATCTTCGGCGGACCCCTGATGCACCTCGATGGCCGCGGCCGTTCGGGCGACGGGGGCGACGTCGCGAATGGCGCACGCCATCGTACGGCCGAAGCCGAGGGTGGAGAACGTCTCGAGCAGCACACTGTCGGACGCGGAGACGTTCACCGCGAAGTCGAAGAAGCCGAGCGACACGAAATGATCTGCAAGCGCCATGAACATCTCGCGATAGGCGTCGTACTCCGCACCGGCGCGAGCGGCGTGTGAGCTGTAGGCGAGCGAGACGCCGCGGGGCGGAAAGAAGCTCGCGAGCAGATTCGTCGGCTCCGTGAGCTGCGGCGCCATGATCATGAAGGCGACGACATCATCGCCGGTGCCGGATCGCGCGACGACGCCGTGCCATCCGCTCGTCTCGAATGCATGCTCGATCTGGACGCGACACGCCTCCTCGTCGAAGGTAATCGGCAGCCGGGGATCGCGCGCGCAGTCGCGGGCATGACGATCGGCGAGAAGCTTCGCGGCGATGTCGAGATGCTGGGATGCGTCGAACTTGGTGATGGTGATGCTCATGGTGCGGCGATCATAGCACTGGTCCGGGTCGGGCTGAAAGAGAGGATCACGGAGCCCTGGGCGGATCGAGAATGCTCCGGTGACCGGATCGGGCGCGTGCGGGACTCATTTTCGTTATGTAATCGTTTAGCACTTTTCGCTCTCCCGGCGTCGGCATGCTCTCGCCTTGCGATCGGTCGCCGGCAGCGAGAGGTTGGGACTGATTGTCTCACTACGCGCCGTCATCTCGCAGTGCGCAGCGTCAGCCCGGCGATGTCGTAGGGAACGATCGAGCCCACGGCTGGATCCGCGCTCGCGCGAGCGGTGTTCGGGAGCGGGTGGTGTTGGAATACGACGCGCGACGCGCTAACGAAGGTGACACTCGTACACTGCGGGCAGAGTGAGCGGAAGCGGACCGAAAACCGGAGGCGAGACGTGCAGGACGAACTGGCGTGGATGGATGCGACCGACGTTGCGGCGGCGATTTGCGCGAAGCGGTTGTCGCCCGTCGAAGTGACGCGCCACCTGCTCGAGCGAATCGAGCGGCTTAACCCGGCACTGAACGCATATTGCCTGACGACGCCGGAGATGGCGATGACACAGGCGCAAGAAGCGGAAGCGGCGGTGAGCCGCGGCGATGATCTGGGGCCGCTCCACGGGGTGCCGGTCTCGATCAAGGATCTGTTCGATGTGCCCGGATTGCCGACAACGAAGGGATCGCTGCTTTACAAGGATCACATCGCGACGGGATGGGAGGTCGCGGCCAAGCGACTGATCGACGCGGGCGCGATCCATCTCGGGAAGACGAACACGCCGGAGTTCGGGTTCATCCCGATGACCGAGAACAAGCTCTTCGGCGCGACGGGCAATCCGTGGGACGTGACGATGACGCCCGGTGGTTCGAGCGGCGGCGCGGCGGCGGCGGTCGCGGCAGGCTTGGGGCCGATCGCGCTGAGCAGCGACGGCGGCGGATCGATACGGATACCGGCATCGTTCTGCGGCGTCTTCGGGATCAAGCCGACGTACGGACGCGTGCCGCGCAACGCCGGCGGGTGGTCGACAATGTCGCACCGCGGGCCGACAACGCGCACCGTGCGGGATGGCGCGCTCGCGCTCGACGTGATGAGCGGGCACGACGCGGCCGATCCCTACTCCGTCGTCGACTATCCGGGGTCGTTTTTCGACGAGATCGATCTCGGCATCGACGGGCTTCGCGTGGCATGGTCGGCAGATCTGGGATTCGCGTCGGTTGAGCCGGAGGTGCGCGCGATCTGCGAGGCGGCGGCGAAGCGGTTCACCGACCTCGGTTGCGGCGTCGAGGAGGCATCACCGGGGTTCGGAAACCAAGTCGGCACGTTTTTCACGCTCGCCGCGACGAGCGATGCGGTATGGCTGAGTGCGCTGAGCGACGACGATCTCGCGTTGCTCGACGATCCGGCTCGGAGCTTTCTCGACTACGGGCGGAAGACATCAGGGATGGACTACGTCCGGGCGAACGCCGATCGCATGCAGCTCTGGGAGACGGTGCAGCGGTTCCACGAAACGTATGACCTGTTGCTGACACCGGTGACTTCGTGCGCACCGTTCCCGATCGGCGAGCCGCCGACGCGCATCGACGGGCGCGAGACGATCCCGTTCGCGTGGATGCCGTACACGCAACCGTTCAACCTTACGGGACAGCCGGCGGCGTCGGTGCCGTGCGGCTTCGACTCGCGCGGGATGCCGATCGGGCTGCACATCGTAGGGCGCGCCTTCGAGGACGCGCTCGTCCTCCGAGCGGCGCGAGCGTTCGAGCAGTTGCAACCGTGGGCGGAGCGGAAGCCGACGATCGCGATGTAATGCCCACGTTCGCTAGGTCCGCCTCAACCAGCGACGAGCCCCGCACAATCGTGCGGGGCTCTCGTTATGACTTGCCTCGGGCTCCCGGTTACGTCTCGTAGGTGGTCGTGCGACGGCGCGTGATGCCGCCGCCGAACGAAGCCGAGAGCACGGCGAGGATGAGCGCGCCGACAATAAAGTAGACGACGAACGCGATCAGCGATGCCGGCTCGAACACGCCACCGGTATTGGTGACGGTCTTATTCCCGAGGTCGAACATGCCGAAGAACGGCTTTACCCAGAAGTCGCTGTGCCGATAGAGCCGCTGCACGATCTCGCTGTCTCGATTGGCGTCGAACAGCAACGCGAGGAAGCGCCCGCCGACGAGCACGAGAATCGCCGCCCAGACGAGTCCTACGACCGTCGATATCAAACCTCGAAGCATAATCCTCACTCCTTTGCTTCCGTCGCCGCGTTCACACGAGCGCGACGCCATATTCACTATCGCTCGTGTCGATTACGGGACGGATACGGGGGAGCGGTCGTTGTATCAATGGAGTTGCGTTTTCGGCGCCGTGAAGGGAGATCCGACGAAAGACTGCGCTCGGCGATGTACGCGGCATCGACTGAATCGAACGGAAACGGCATTGCCAGGAGTTCGATGCTTCCCTGACGAGCGTAAACGGCCGGCGGAGCACTGCTTCCTGCCGCGTCATCCCTTTGAAACACCTCTCGTCCGTCATCTGTGGGATCATTGTGTGGGGGGCGCGAGGAGGCGGATGTGAAGTTCAAGAAGAACCTGCCGGCGAAAATCGGAGCGCTGCTCGCCAGCGTGGCAGCATTGCTCGGGATCTGGACGGCGGTGCGTCAGAATCCCCCGGCGACGGACGCAACTGCCGCGGCGGTGCCGGCGGCGACCGCGTCGGCGGCGCCCGGATCGAGCGCCGCAGCGCCACGACGTAGCGCGACACCGCTGGCGGCGCAACCGGCGGCCAAGCGGCACACACGGACGCGCGTCTCATGACGACGGCAGCGGAAGCGCATGAATTTCCGGCAATGGGCGGCACGATCGAGGTGCAGGCGATCGCGTGCGACTTGCGCGAGGTCGAACGCGTGCCGGCGCTGTTCGAGCGCCACGAGCAGGCGATGAGCCGCTTCCGCGCGGACAGCGAGCTCAACGCGCTCAATGCGGCGACGGGACTCCCGTTCCACGCGTCGCCGCTGTTGTTCGACGTGATCGACGAGGCGATCGGCTGGGCGTGCGTTACGGACGGCACGTTCGATCCGACAGTGATCGACGTGCTCGAGGAGATCGGGTATGACCGATCATTCGAGCAGCTCGAGCGTCTTGCCGCGCGATCATCGGATGGCGTTCGAGCGCCCACGGTGCTCGAACGGAAGCACGCGCGCAAGGCCGGCTGGCGAAACATTTCATTCGACTTCGATCGCAGCCTGCTCGCGATGCCGGCGGATGTGCGCATCGACCTCGGCGGCATCGGCAAGGGGTACACGGTCGATCGGGCGATCGAATCGCTGGGCGCACGACCGAATGCGATGATCAACGCGTCGGGCGATCTCTACGCATCGGGGGATGGTCCGGATGGAGATGGCTGGTACGTGGGCGTGCAGGATCCGTTCGACCCAGACGCTGATATCGTGACGCTGAACGTCAACGACCGCGGCGTCGCGACGTCGGGCTCGTTGCGGCGGAACTGGCTGCAGGGCGATGCGCGCTATCACCATCTGATCGACACACGCACGTCGACGAGCGCGGCAAGCGATCTCGTCGCGGTGACCGTGATCGCGCTGACGGCGACGCATGCGGACGTCCTGGCGAAGACGGCCTTTGTGCTCGGTGCGAGAGCTGGTCTACGGCTGATCGAGCGGTTCGACGGGGCGGAGTGCATCGCGGTGACGGCGGACGGCAACGTCCTGACGAGCACCGGTGCGGGCGAGTACTTCGCGTGAACCACGAGTACTGGTACCTATCGCGGGCGGCCGGGTTCACGGCGTATTTGCTGCTGTTCGTCTCGGTAGCGCTGGGGATCGCAATCGGCACGCGCATCGCGGAACGGGTGGCGAAGCGCAACACGATCTTCGATCTGCATCGGTTCACGACGATCCTGGCGCTCGCGTTCAGCGTCTTCCATGTGTACATCCTGCTCGGGGACCAGTACTTCAGCTTCAATGTGTTCGAACTGTCGATCCCATTCGTCTCGCCGTACCGCACATGGGAGACGGCGGCGGGAGTGGTGTCGCTGTATGCGACGATCATCATCGTCGCGAGCTTCTACCTGCGGAAGCACATCGGGTACCGGATATGGCGCGCGTTGCACTTCACGACGTTCGCGATGTACGCGCTGGTGACGTATCACAGCATCACCGCTGGCACGGACACGGCGGAGCCATGGGCGAAGGCGATATACGTCGCGACCGGCGCGGCGACGCTGGCGTTGATCGCCTACCGCGTGCAGCGGCATATGCCGGACAGCAGCGGTTGGCGAGCGGGGCGGCTTGCGGCGGGGATGGCGACGGTTGTCGTGGCCGCTGTGCTCGTTTTCGCCACCGGGTTGCTCGACGGCACGTCATCGGCACAGACGCGCGCAGCGACGGACGAGGCCGCGGCCCGTGCCTCCGCGAGCGACGATGCGCATCCCTTCCTGGCGAGCTTCGACACGAACGTGACTGGCACCTTCACACAGACGAGCGACGCGAGCACATCGCATCTGATCATGCAGGGCGACGCGAGCGGCGACGTGCCATTGAAGCTGCGCATCGAGGTGACGCAGACGAACGCCCCGGCCGCTTCCGGCGGCGGGGCGGCGGCGAACTCGACCGTGACGCTGAACCGCGCCGAGCTGCTCGATCCGACGACTGAGGCGCCGCTGTGCGAAGGAGCGCTGACGGCGCTGAACGGCGGCACGCTGCGCGGGAGTTGCGACGGCATGGGGCCGTATAGCGGCGTACGCATCGCATTCTCGAGCCGGGTGAGCACTTCGGCGAGCGGTACGTTCACGGGCGCCATGAGTGGAACGATGCAGCGCACGAGCTGATCCTTCCCCCCGATTCCTGATCGGCGTTAGAATCGGGGTAGCCTCGACCGCCCGGGGCATCTGCCGAGTTCGGAAGGACGACCGGTGACGATATACGGCCCCGCCACGCCATCCGCCGCAGTGCTCGCCGGGACGTCACGGCGATGAACGAGACCGACGCAGGGATCAGCGTCCGTCCGATCGATTTTGCGCGCGATGCCGGGCCACTGAAGTCGTTCCTTACGGAGCGCGACAAGATGCGCTTCGACCACTGCGAGACGGCGTGCGAAGCGAACGACTGCTTCGCGTTCGTCGCCGACGACAACGGCATCGCCGTCGGGTGGGCCGTGGTGCAGACGAAGTTCCGCGAGGACCAGGATTGGGCGCCGGCGGACGAGGACACCCACGCGTTTCAGACCGGCGAGAACGCGTACCTCGAGAACATCGAGGTGACGGCGCGGACGCGGAACAGCGGCATCGGGCGGATGCTGCTGGAGGCGGCGCAGGCAGAGGCGAAGCAGCGGGGGAAGAAGTATTTGTGGCTGCACACGAGCGAGAACAACATCAAGGCGCACTCGCTGTTCGAGCGCGAAGGATGGACGCTCGACAGAACCGTGTATCCGCCGTGGAAGCCGGACTCGCGAACGCGCATCTACAAGAAGGTGCTGTAGCGATGGGCAAGAGGTTTCTCCGCACGCTGGCGATCACCGCGGTCGTCCAGTTCATCATCACGCGACGACTCGCGGGGGAGGTGATCGAGGAGGGGCGGGCGGAGCGGATGTGGCTGCTCTTTCCGGCGAACGTCTTGCTGAACGCGGTTGCGTGGACGCTGCTGATTTCGGCCGGAAGCAGCGGCGTGCGCGTGTTTCGCCGCGGATCGTGACGCGAGCGCGCAAGATCTGGCACGTCGACGCGTTCACGGCGACGCCGCTCGTGGGGAACCCGGCGGCGGTGATGGACGGTGATGGACTGCTGCCGGAGACGATGCAGCTGATCGCGCTGAATCAGCGCTTGTCGGAGACGGTGTTTCTCCTGCCACCTGAGGACGCGGCGCATGCCGCGCACATCCGCATCTTCACGCCGACGACGGAGCTGCCGTTCGCGGGGCACCCGACGATCGCCGCGGCGCATATTCTCGCGACGGAGATGGGTGTCGCGCCGGGCGGCGGGCGATTGCTGCTGGAAACGGGCGCCGGTGTCATTCCCGTGGAGATCAATGTTGGTGGGGACGGCGAGCATCGCTACACGATGACGCAGGTCGCGCCGCAGTTCAGGGAGAGCGACTTCGACGTCGCGGCGATCGCATCGATGGTCGGCCTGGAGCCGGCGGATGTGGTGCGCGCGGAGCGCGTGTCGACGGGCATGTGGTGGCTGGTCGCGGAGGTGGCATCGCTCGAAGCGATGATGCGCGTGCAGCCGGATGCACTTGCATTGAACCGAGTGCCGCACGGGCTCGCGGTGTTTTGTGTCGGCGCGACGAGCAAGGATGCGAACGTCCATGTGCGTTGCTTCGCGCCCGCGGCCGGCATCGCCGAGGATCCGGTGACGGGCAGCGCGAACGGCTGCATCGCAGTGTTCATCGCGAAGCACGGCCTGGTACCGGAACGCGAAGGCCGCACCGAGTACGTCGCCGAGCAGGGGTTGGAGATGGGGCAACCGGGCCGCGTGTTCGCCAGCGTCACCATGGATGGCGAGGCGATGGCGGTGCGGATCGGCGGGCAGGCTGTGACGGTGCTCGCGGGACTACTGACGCTGCCGCGGTGAGAGAAGCCCGGTTACTGCGGCCCTGCGCTGATCGTTCCGGCGTGGGACAGCGCTCTGAACGAGCGACCTGTCTCTACGGTGACTCCAACGCTCGCGAATACCCTATCGCCTTGCGGAAACACACTTCTCTTGGACAACGGAACGCGCGCCCGGACTGCGGCATTCGAGGCGGCCGGCGGGACGGCACGGCTTCTGCTACGCGACAGGCTCGGGCAGGAGGCGCTGGAAGAGCTCGTTGCTGAGGAGGCGGCCTCGCGGGGTGAGGCGAAGGTGTGTGGCGGTGCGCTCGAGCAGCCCGTAGCCGACGAACTCGCGGATCAGGTCGCCGTGCAGCGAGTCGACATTGAGGCCGTGGCGGCGCACGAAGGCACGTTCGTCGATGCCGTCGATGAGGCGGAGGCCGAGGATGAGCGTGTCCGCGACGGCGAGTTCCCGGGTGATCGTCTCTGCGCCGATGACGTGCATCATCGCGCCGATGTTGTTCGCAAACGACGCCGCTGATTCGTCGACGAGCTCAGCGTATCGATTGGGGAGCAGGACGCTCGAAAATCGAACGCCGTCCAGATGCGAGTGGGCGCCGGCACCGAGGCCGAGATATTCGCGATTCTGCCAGTAGACGAGATTGTGCTTGCAGCGCCGGCCGGGACGGGCCCAGTTCGAGATCTCGTAGTGCTCGTAACCGGCACGCGCGAGGCGCTGCTCCGTCCACTCGTAGTGCTCGGCCTGGACATCGGGGTCGGGCGGAGTGACACGGCCGCGCGCGACGTCGCGGGCGAGCGGCGTGCCGTCTTCGACCGTGAGCGCGTACAGCGAGAGATGCTCCGGGGCCAGCGCGAGCGCCTCTTCCAGCGAGCGCCGCCAGGCGGCGAGCGGCTGCTCGCAGAGGCCGTAAATGAGATCGAGGTTGACGTTGTCGAACTCGGCGTCGCGAGCGGCGGCAAACGCGGCGCGGGCGTCGTCGCCAGTGTGGATGCGATCGAGTGTGACGAGCTCTTCGTCGTCGAACGACTGGACGCCGATGGAGAGACGGTTAAAGCCAATCTCGCGCAGGCCCCGGAGATAATCGGCAGTAATGCTGCCGGGGTTGGCTTCGAGGGCGATCTCGGCGTCCGGCTCGATTGCGAACGCCGCCCGGATGCCTTCGAGGATCTTCGCCATTTCGTCGACGGGATTGAGGCTTGGCGTGCCGCCGCCGAAAAACACCGTTTCGACCGGACGGCGCCCGACGACGTCGCGCCAGAGATCGGCTTCCTTGACGAGCGTCGCGGCGTACGACGGGATCAGGTGTTCGTGGTTGGCGTAGGAGTTGAAGTCGCAATAGCCGCATTTTGCGGTGCAGAACGGGATATGGAGATAGAGGCCGATGGGGTCCATGGTCACGCCTGATCGTAGCAGAAGGTAGTTCGTGGTTTGTAGTGTATGGTTTGCAGTTTGTGGTTGTGGACGACGGCTCACCCGTCGCCGAAGCTACGTGGCAGCGGCGAGCCAGCCGACCGCGAGAATGGCGGAGCCGAGGCCGAGGGCGCCAAATCCAAACTCAAGCGCGAACGAGTCACGACGGAGGGCGTACATCCCGACGCTCGCGGCTAGCAAGCCGGCCGCCGCGGTGGCGGCGGGAAGGTAGGTGTGCACGTCGTAGCGCACGAGGGGCGCGATGGCGAGCGTGACTGCGAGGGCAAGCGCGAAGGAGGCCCAGCCGACGAACATCGAGCGCTGCGGGCCGAGGCGGTGGGCGAGGCCGATGACGGCCTGCGACCGATCGGAGTCGATATCGGGGAGGGTGTTCGCGAGATGAAGGGCGAGGCCGAGAAGGGCCCCGACCGGCAGGAGCCACCAGAGCACGGGATCGCGCTGACCGAGCGTGAGCCACACCCAGAGCGGGAGCGTCGGGATGGCGACCATGTAGGGAATCGCACTGAACAACGTGCGCTTCAAGCGCGCATCGTAGACCAGGCCGGCGGCGAGACCGACGAGTGCGAGTGCGAATCCGGCGAGGCCGAGGGTGGCGGCGAGACCGATGGTGACGACGATGAGGACGAGCGCGAGGATTCGCGCGTGTGCGGGCGTCACGAGACCGGCGGCGACGGGCTTCCATGGCTTGGTCTGGGCATCGAGGTCGCGGTCGAAATAGTCGTTCGTGACGCCGATCGCGCTCTGGGCGCAGAGCATGAGCAGGAGCATGCGGACGAGCGTCGATGCGCCTGGCGCGCCGCGGGCCGCGACGAACGCAAGCCCTGCGGTCGCGGCGACGTTGAGCAGCGTCGGGAACGGATGAATGATCCGGATGGTCGCGAGCAGCGATCGGACAGCGCCGGGCGCGGGGAAGCGGGGCGTCGGCTCGGGCAGTGTTAGCGAGGAACCCGTCACGGAGCGCTCCTGTTCGCGAGTCATTCTACTCATGCCGGTGGAGTCCACAGGCGGGATCGCGATATCGCTTTTGCGACAAGTTGGATGTTCGTGAAATTCGAGGCGGCGTAAGCGAGGAAGGCACTGTCATAGAGCAGTGATTGTGTCACCTCAAGTGAGCAGTGAATCTGTCACTTGGATGTCCGTGTGGAGATGATAGTCTGCGGTTGGGAAAAGGAACGAGGGGCTTCGGCGCTGGATCGCTGCGGTCCTTTGTTCTTGTCCT
>JBBSDV010000009.1:0-35491 GCA_038240335.1 Dehalococcoidia bacterium | reverse complement strand
CTCACGGCGTCGTGAAGGCCCACGCGATCACCGGCGGCGAAATACATGCACGAGATGCCAGCGAGCGTGTTATCGGTGATTGCGAGAAACACGTGCCGAAATGAACTGTCGAACTGGTTGACGGGCTTAGCGATCTCCGAATCGAAGCGAAATAGTCTCATGGCGCCGTCGGCATTGCTGTTACAGCCCCGCCTTCGGCTTTAGCCACTTCCAGAACTCGGCGGGCGCCGACATCGTGCTGAGGCGGCCCTGGCGGACGAGCAGCCAGTCGTCGAATTCATGCGATTCCTTGATCTCGCGCAGCGTCACCGGCGTCTTAGCTCGCTTGATGAACTTAAAGTCGGCAACCCAGCTCTTCGCGTCGTTCGCATCCGGGCGCGGCGCCGAGACGACCTCCGCGAGGCCGACGATCGCCGCCTGCCCCTGCGAGTGATAGATGATGACGCGGTCGCCGGGCTTCATCGTCTTGATCGTGTTGACGGCGGTCGGGTTGCGGACGCCGTCCCACTCAGTCGTGCCGTCACGCTCCAGGTCGTCGATCGAGTAGGTCTCCGGATCCGTCTTTGCGAGAAAATACGCCATCATCACGCTCCTTCGCCGTTACGCCGCCGTCCTGATCCTACGCGAGGCCGAGCATTTTCGCACCGTCGATGGCCGCATCGGACCAATACCGCAGCTCCTCGGGCTGCCCGCCATCCGCATCGAGCGCCTTCGCCCAGCCGAGCAGGAGCAACGCGCCGATGTGCGCCACTGCCCGCTGCCGTGGCCACGCGGCCTCGCCAAAGCGGGCGACCCCGATCGCGCGTTCGAGATGCGCGCCGTACAAATCGATGACGGCGAACGGATCCGGGACACGACGCGCGTTGACGCCCGGGATCCAGGCGATCTCGAGCGCAACGGGCGCATTCATGATCACGGCCCAGTCGAACAGGTGCACTTCGTCCGCCGCAAGACCGATGTTCGAGAACTTCACATCGCCGTGCAGCAGCGTACGTGGCAGCTCGTCTACAATCGCTAGCAGTGGCGACATGTCGGAGCGAAGACCGCGGACAAGCCGCACCGCGGCTTCCGGCGCGAGCTCGACGAATAGTCGCCAGCCGCGCTCAATACCGAAGTCGCGGTTCTCGAGCACATGCAGGCGGCCCGTGTCAGGCGAGAGGATCGAGAGCCGCTGCGTAACACCGCACCACGAAATACCCGCGTCGGCGAGGGGTTCTTCCCAGAACGCCGCGTGCATCGCCGCCAACCGCGACAAAAGATAATCCAGCTCATCTTGCGACAGCGCAACATGGTCCGGCACGAGCAGGTGCGCGATGTCGTGCATCAGGACCGCCCAGCCAGCGCCGTCGCGTGACGCACCAATCGACGGCACGCGGATCAGCGCGTCGACACGCGAAAGGAGCGCCGACGCGGCGAACTGCGCTTCGCGCCCGGTGTCGTCGCCACTGACGCGCATGATCCAGTCGTCCTCGCGCCGAAGCCGCTTGAGGACGTAACGTTCGTGATCGTGCGCGATCGCGCTGATCCGTGCGCCCGAGAAGCCGTCGTGCGCGAGCTCCGTTTCGGGGCCTGAGATCCCGTGCGCCCGCAGCATCGATACGACGTCGGGATGGAGCACGATCGCTATCCGTTCGTGGTCGCGTTGAAGCGGCGAATCGCGTCGATGTGCGCTTGCGGTGAGTCGAGTCCGGCGCCCATCGTGTTGACCGAGACGTGTGTCGCACTGAGGTCGCGCCAGCCTTGCACCGCCGCCGGCCACTGTTCTTCCGGTGTATTGACGATGCTAATGCGACCCTCGATGCCCACGTCGGCCGCGCTACGGCCCGCTTCGCTTATGTAGCCGCGTAGCCGCTCGACGATCTCCGTTGCCTGTGGGCCGGGGTGAAACTGCGGGAACCAGCCGTCGGCGATGCGCGCGACCCGGCGCAGCACGGCGTCCGCGCCGCCGCCCATCCAGATCGGGATCGGCCGCTGGATCGGCAGTGGATTGATTCCGGCTTGCTGCACATGCTCGTACTTCCCGTCGAAGTCGACGAGCTGTTCGGTCCAGAGGCGCCGGAGGAGCGCGATCTGCTCCTCGACACGCCGGCCCCGGTTGCGGAAGTTCTCGCCGAGCGCCTCGTACTCGACGTAGTTCCAGCCGATGCCCACCCCGAGCCGCATCCGTCCGCCGGAGAGCACGTCGACCTCCGCCGCTTGCTTCGCGACAAGCGCGGTCTGCCGCTGCGGCAGGATGACGACGCCCGTCGTCAGCTCGATCGTCTTGGTGACGCCGGCGAAAAACCCGAAGAGCACGAAGGGTTCATGGAACAGCGTCTCGTGCGTGTACGGCGGCCGGAACTTGGCCTCAAAGCGAGCAGGGTTCGCGCCGAGCACATGGTCAAACACGAGCATGTGATTGTAGCCGAGCTGCTCAGCGCCTTGCGCATAGTCGCGGATCGCGATGGGATCCGTGCCAATCTCGGTCTGGGGAAATACGACGCCAAGCTTCATCTTCGCCTCCGTTCTCGTTATCGTCGTCCGACGTTACGTGCTCGATGCGATGAGTGCCGCGCCGATCGCGCCGACATAGCCCGGCGCGGGCACCGACTCGACGGCAAGACCGAAGAGTTTGACCATGCTCGCGATCGACGCGCATAGCCCAGGGTTGTTGTGCGCGAAGCCGCCAGCGAGGACGACGCGCGGCAATGATGCGATCGTCGCCCGCGACGCGACGATCTGGCCGATATTCTCGCCGTGCAGATTGAGCAGGCCCGCAAGAAAGTCGTCGAGCGAGCCGTTCGCCCCGCGGGTGAGATGCGCGGCGGTGAGATCGGGGCCGATGCGGCCGATGCCTTCGGGATAGATATCGGAGATCATGGCATCGACGTTGCGCCGTTCTCCGCGCTCGGCCGCGGCGATCATCGCCTCATACGTCAGCGTTGCGTCCACTCGCTGGGCGATGCCGCAGAATGAACCGCCACCGAGCGGCGTGCCGCCAAGGTGCGTCGCCTTGCCTTCCCGCACCGCCGCGAACGCGGTGCCCGTGCCGAGCAGCGCCATCACGAACGCGCCGTCGCCGAGGCGGCCCTCGGTTTCGAGCAACGCCGCCACACCACGCGCCGCCGCGTCGATCTCCTGCACGTGCACCGCGTCTGCACTGCCAGCAAGTCCTCGCGTGTAAGCGCCGGTCACGCCGGCCCTAGACGACTGCTCAGCGAGCGCGAACTCGTCGGGCGCGCGCTTCGTGTGGCGCACGTTCAGCTCGATGCCGGACGCCGTCGCCCTCGCGAGCTTCGTCAGCGTCATGCCGGCATCGATGCCAACGGCGCCCACGCGCAGCGACGGGATAGCGGACAAGTGATCGTCGTGCAGCGAGTGCGGATGCGTTTCGCTCAAGTGTCCTCGCCTAGTTCGAGCATCGCGCGGACCACGTCGGCGTTTCGTACGAACGCATCGGGGACGGGCTCGCCGTACGTAAGGATCAGCCCGTCGACGCCGGCCCGCCGCGATTCACGCAGGAGCTCCTTCGCGGCGACGACACTGTCTGGCGCTGAGGCCTGCGCATACATGACGAACGGAGCCGTGCGACCGTACTCGGCACGCAGCATGTCAATGCGGTCGCGCATCTTGCGTAGTTCGGGAGGCGACGATGTGACGCTTATGAAGCCGTCGGCGTGCCGGGCGGCGCGCCGAAAGCCAGCGTCGCTGAATGCGCCGACGAGGATCGGCGGGCCGCCCGCCGTCAGCGGCTTGATGATGCCGACCGGAGGGATGTCGAAGAATTTGTCGTGCCAGGCGTCCTCGGGTGTGGTCCAGAGATGGCGGAGCAGGCGAATGAATTCGTTGAGGCGTCCGCCGCGATTCTCGAACGCAACGCCGGTCGACGTGAACTCCTCGACGACCCACCCCGCGCCCGCGCCAACGATGACGCGGCCGGCGGAGAGCCGGTCGAGCGTGGCCAGCTCCCGCGCCATCAGCACCGGCGGCCGGATTGCAATCTGGCTGACGCTCGTACCGAGCTTCACGCGTTCGGTCACTGCCGCGACGTACGCGAGCGCGATCCATGGGTCGACCATCGGCTGATACGGATGCGGTTTGTCGAGCGGGATGACGACCCGCTCGCTCAGCCAGACCGAGTGGAAGCCGATCGCTTCGGCTTCTTGCGCGGCGCGCCGTACATCCGCGTCCTCCGCCGGCCCGATCTTGACCCCGATGAGCATCGCGTTCCGTTCGCCTTATGGTGGTCTGCAGTGGCTCGTGGTTCGTGACAGCGCGCTGAACATCGATTCGCGCAGCATCTCCCGTCTCGCCAGTGCAAGTCGCGGGTTGCTGGTTGCAAGTGTAGTGCTTCCCGCGCCGGATGCCATCGGCGTCGGTGCACTCCGAAGCACCCGCATCTCAATCGACTACCGTTGCCCCGCCTGATAAGGTCATCTGCAAGCGCAACCTAGTCAAACAGCGGATGAGGAGGTTCGAATTGGACGACGGCGAGCACCTCACGTCCGCGGAGGCGTGGGTCGAATCGGCGAAGGCCTACATCGACTTCCAGGACGCGGGCGACCGACACCGCACGCTGCTCCTCGATCCCGTGATGCTCCGGCTGTGCGGGGATGTCGCAGGGCTCGATGTCATCGACATTGGTTGCGGCGAGGGCAGGTTCTCCCGGATGCTGGGTGCACGTGCCGCACGCGTCACCGGTGTCGATCTCACGCCTGGTTTGGTGGAGGCGGCGTGCGCGCGTGACCCGCTCGGCGGCTATGTGCTCGGGAGCGCCGACGCACTGCCCTTCGCCGACGCGCGGTTCGACCTCGCGATCAGCTATATCATGCTCGTCGACGTCGTCGATTTCCGGGCGGCAATCAGCGAGAGTGCGCGCGTGCTACGGCCGGGCGGGCTCCTCGTCGTCGCCAACCTGGGCTTCGTGACCGCGATGGAACCGTGGGTGCGCGACGCGGAGGGCAAGCGGCTCTATCGTGCGATGGATCGATATGTCGAACAGCGCTCGGAGGTGTACGACTGGAGCGGCATTCGCATCGTCAATTACCACCGGCCGCTGAGCGCGTACATGGACGCCTACCTCGATGCTGGACTGGTCCTACGCGACTTCCTCGAACCGGTGCCGGAGGATCAATCGCTGCGTGACGATCCGTATTGCGAGGACTGGTTTCGCGTGCCGGAGTTCACAGTCATGCGATGGCAGCGTCATCAGAGCGTCTAGCAGGCGAAAAAGCACTAAAAGGGGCAAGTGGGCGCTGAGGGCTATGCTGCCACGATGCCCGGGCACACCGACAGTGCACGGGCGTTTCTACGAGCACGCCGACGGTACGCCGAAGCCGACAGAAACAGCGCTCACGCCGCGTGGGGGCGCACGGGATCAAGTGCCGAACGAACTCACAAATCCTTGACGGCGTCGGGGAGGTCGCCGTCGCGGGCAGCATCGATCATCGTCCGTGCTTCGTCCGGCAGATCCATTCCGTATTCGTCGAACTTGTTCTCGACCCAGCGGCCAATCTGGCGCGGATCCTTGTAGTCGTCGGCCGAGCGCGGTGTAGCACCGTACTGCTCCCGCACCTGCGACACGCTCTTGCCGAGCGCGAATCGCGAGAGCGCGCGCTTGGTTGTCGCGCCGCAGTGCTGGCACGGCGGAGCAAGCTCGCGCGCGGGGTTGCGCACGAACTGGCTTGTCAGGCGAGCGCACTTCTTGCACTTGTACTCGTAGATCGGCATGCATCCAGTGTAGCTTGCTCGCGCTTCTGCTCGTCGATCCGAGCTCTTCGGCCATGCCAACCGACCGGGTCACGCATATCGGTGCCGTCCTGCGATGTCGTGGCACGGCGTGGATCCGGAAAGGCGCGGAGACTGCTAGCTGCGCGCCATCACGAACGCGACGACCGGCAGCCCACGCAAGAGGATGCGACGTTTTGTGCGTACGCGCAGCGTGGGCGGCAGCGCGCGCAGGAGCACGCCCGGCTCGCCCGTGAGGACGACGCAGCGGCCACCAGGCTTTAGCACGCGCGCCGCCTCTCGGAGCGAGCGCGCGTACAAGCGGTCGAGTCCGGCAGTTGCCAGGTGCTGCCGGCCGTAAGGCGGGTTCGTGATCACAGCGTCGATGCTTGTATCGCGCAGCGGCAGCCGCATGGCATCCCATCGCAAGAGCGATGCCTGCCTGCCCGCGTTCTGCCTCGCGGCCGCGATTGCATCGTCGTCGATGTCGCCGCCGATGATACGCACGGCGCGAGCGGCATCACCGCGCTCGCGGAGGATCGTGCCGGCGCCTGCCATCGGGTCGAGCACGATGTCCTTCGGGCGCGGCTCCGCCAGCACGACGAGCGCGCGCGCGACGGTCGGGGTCAACGACGCGACGACGTGGGCACGCTTGTAGGTGCGCTGTGCGAGTTCGTCGCCGGAGAGCCGGATGCCGGCAATCGCGCGTGAGCCGATGACCTGCGCCCACAGCTCGAGCGCGGCATGCTCTCGCGTCACGACCCACTTCGGCAGCAGCCGCGCCATCGCCCCGGCGAAGCCCGCCTCGAGCTCACTGCGGGTGAAGGGATTTCTGCCGGCGACGCGCGCGACGACCTTGTATGAGCGTCCGGCTCGCTTGGGCCGGAGCGCGTGGTGCGCGAGCATCGCCCGCTCGACCCGCGCGCGTTCGAGCGCGCGACCGAGCACTTTGGGCGCGCCGTGGCCGGGCGGTAGCGCCTCGTCGAGCACGATCTCGAACACGTCGTCGATCAGGCCGCAGCGGAGGATGGCCGCGATGTTGCTCGTCGCGAAGACGAGGATGCTATCGCGCTCGTCGAAGCCGGCGAGCGTCTCCTGCACGGTAGCGCCGCCGGAACGCAACTCTGCGGCCGCCAGATCCTCGATGCCGGGAACAACGAGCGCATAGTACGCAGAGCCTTCTCGGCGCCGGCCAGCGACGGGCGCTGGCGAAAGCGAGCGTCTAGCGATGACGCGGCGAGGCGTCGCCTCGTTACGCCTGCGTGAGGACTCCCGGGGATCAATTGCCTGGTCAATCGCTGCGCTGGCACGCGTCGCTCCCGGGCGCACGGACGGGCGAGCCCGGGCCGTGGGTGCAGAACGCGACTTCTTCGACGCGTCGGACGAGCGTTTAGGTGGCGGCACGATCCTGCGCCTCGAACTCGCGGCGCAGAATCGCCATGATCCGCTCGTCGCGGTAGCAGCCGTCGTCGTAATGATGCTCGCGGCGCAGCCCTTCCGAGACGAATCCGAGCTTCTCGTAGACGTGAATGGCGTTGACGTTCTCGGGCTCGACACTGAGCTCGACGCGATGCAGATTGAGGTGGCGGAACGCCCAGCGAAGCATGGTCCGCAGCGCATCGGTTCCGTAGCCGCGATTGCGGTCGTCGGCGCTCCAGATGCCGAGACCAACGAGCGCGTTCCGGTTGCGCTGATCCACGTGAAACAGATCGATGTCGCCGATCGCCCGGCCGTCGGCCTCGATGATCAACCGGACTACGGTCGGATCGGGTTCGGCGTGCCAGGTGTCGAAATCCTGCTCGATCTGCTGAAACGAACGCGGTGGTTCGTGCCAATCGCGCAGCCGCTGGCCGCCGGCGTCCGCAGTCTGCGCCGCATCCCAGTGCGGGCGCAGGTCGTCGCGCTCCCACGCGCGCAGCACGATGCGCTCGCCAGCGATCCACGCCATTACAGCGCTTCTCCCCGCTCCTCGGCGGTCTTGCGCATGAGGTCGGTCATCTCCTGCGCCCGCTCCATCGAGGTATCGCTCGCAAACTGGACGTCGGGCGTCATCCTCAGGCTGAGCCGAGATGAGAGCTCTCGCCGGACGAACGGCCGCGCGTGCTCGAGCGCTTTCAGCGTCGACACGCGCTCGTCGTCGCTGCCCAGCACGCTGACGTAGGCTGTGGCCCGCCGCAGATCCGGCGAAACGTCGACCGAGGTGATGGACACGATGCCGCCGATGCGCGGGTCGTCGAGTTCCTCGCGGAGCAGCTGGCTCAGCTCCTCACGCAGCAATTCATTCACTCGCTCGGTTCGTCGTGTCATCGTAGGCCGCTTCGGCGTCAGGTGTGTCGGGTACGGTGAGTATATCGAGGACGCACTGGAACAGATGACGGCACGGCGCCAAACAGAGCCGTTCGCCCCTAAACGGAACGACAATGGCCCGAGATCGGAACACCGCGCCGCCAGCAAATGCCTACCTCAAAGGCGAGATCGCGCTACGTGTTCGGGGCGGCAGCGCACGGCTGCGCGTTTCGCAGTCGCTGTTCAGCAGCCACGACATCGATGCCGGCACGCGCCTGCTGCTGAGAAGCCTTGACGGCCTTCGACCCGGCGAGCCGATCTCGGTGCTCGACCTGGGCTGCGGTTACGGGCCGATCGGCATCGCGCTCAAAATTGCCGAGCCGAAGCGCCTGGTACGAGTGATCGATCGAGACGCGCTCGCCGTCGAATACGCACGTCAGAACATCGCGCTCAACGGCCTTACGGGCATCGAGGCGGGCGGTGGTCTCGGATTCGACGACCTCGCCGGGGCCCGATTCGACGTGATCGCGATGAATATACCGGCGAAGGCGGGAGCGCCGGTGATCGCGCACCTCCTGCTCGGCGGATCGCGCCATCTCAAGCCGGGAGGCACCGTTGCCGTCGTTGTCGTCGCCGCGCTCGCCGCGTCGGTGCGAACGGTACTTGCAAGCGAACCGGCGATCACCATCACGCACGAGCGCTCATCGTCTGGCTACGCCGTGATGCACTACGGCTTCAGTGGCGCGCCGACCGCGCCGGTCGCGCCTGATGCATCCGCGGCGGGCGTCTATGACCGCGGCGAGACGAGCGTCGCCCTAAATGGACGCGGGCATCCTCTGACCACGGTGTTCGGGCTGCCGGAGTTCGACGCGCCGTCATTCGAGACACAGTTGCTCATGCAGGAAATACGGGAGACGCGCGATGCTGGCGCGCCGCATGTTGCGGTGCTAAATCCTGGTCAAGGCTACGTGCCGATGCTGTTGGCTGCCTGCGTGCCTCTATCACGAATCACGCTCGTTGGCCGCGATCTGCTCGCATTGCGCTGCTCTACCGCGAACCTCGCACGAAGTGATATGCCGCCGGAACACATCGACATCGTACACGCTGTCGGCTTCCCGGCACTGCACGACGCGGCGACGACGATCGTCGGCGTCTTGCGCGACGACGAGGGCATCGACGCCATCGCCGAAACGGTGGAGCATGCGGCATCAAGCCTGCTTCGCGACGGCACGCTGCTGCTCGCGGCGAGTTCGACGACGGGCTCTCGGCTCGAGAAGCGATTCCGCGCCCAACGCTCGCCGGCCATCAAGGAGATGCGCCGCAAGAAGGGCAACGTCGTGCTGCAGATCCGGAGGCGGTCGTAGCTCGGTACCCGCATGCGTAACCTCTCTCCATCGCACGTAAGGACAAGTCTTCAGACCTATCCCTCGTTGACGAGTGTAGTCAGGAGATGGTGATCGGCGTCGCGCCGCGCGCATGTGCCCGTCTTGGACAAGATCCAAACTCGCCGAATGGATTGCCGAGTGGCGGAGTCGGAAAGGGACAGATCGTAAGACCTGTCCCTAACCACACATGAGAAGTTGGCTAAACCGCCGCTGTTACGTGTCGCGCTCGATGCGGAAGAACTCGACGGTGTCGCCCTCTTCGAAGCTGTCGAACCCAACGAGCTGGATGCCGCACTCGAAGTTGGTCGCGACCTCACGAACGTCTTCCTGGAAGCGCTTGAGCGCCTCGATCTTGCCCTCGAAGATCTGGTTGCCGTTGCGCATCACGCGCGCGGTGTCCGAGCGGGCGACTGTGCCGTCGCGCACGTAGGCGCCGGCGATTGAGTTCTTGCGAGCGACGCGGAAGACCTTGCGCACCTCGGCGTGCGCCGTCACGACCTCCTTGAAGGTCGGCTCGAGCATGCCCTTGAGCGCCTTGTCGACGTCCTCGACAATGTTGTAGATGACGTTGTAGTGGCGGATATCGACCTTCTCGGCGCCGCCGGCGATGCGGTCGGCGCCGCCCTCCGCGCCGGTGTTGAAGGCGATGATGATCCCCTTCGACGCGATCGCGAGCATCACGTCGGACTCCGTCACGGAGCCCGAGCCTGTGTGAATGATCTTCACTTTTACCTGCTCGTTCGAGAGCCGCTCGAGCGACGTGCGGATCGGCTCGATTGAGCCCTGCACATCGGTCTTGAGGATGATGTTCAGCTCCTTGAGCTTGCCAGCGCTGATCTCGCCGAACAGCGTATCGAGCGTGACGTGCTGCTGTGAGTTTGCGGCGGCAGCCTCGCGGCCGCGCACGCGCTCGACGACGGTTTGCCGCGCGGTCTTCTCGTCGGGCACGACCACGAGCGTCTCACCCGCCTTCGGGACCGCTTGCAGGCCCAGGATCTCGGCAGGAGCGGATGGGCCGACCGCCTTGACGCGTTTGCCGTGCTCGTTGAGCATCGCTTTCACGCGGCCCATCGTCTCGCCGACGATCACATAATCGCCGACGTGCAGCGTCCCCGTTTTGACCAGCACCGTAGCGAGCGGCCCTTGCGCCTTGCTCAACTCCGCTTCGACGACGATGCCGATTGCACCGCGGTCGGGGTTGGCCTTGAGGTCGAGGACCTCGGAGACGACGAGGATGTTCGCGAGCAGGTCGTCGAGCCCCGCCTTGGTGCGCGCCGACACCGCGACCATCGGCGTGTCGCCGCCCCACTCTTCGACGACGACGCCGTTATCGGATAGCTCCTTCTTGACGCGTTCCGGGTTGGCGTTCGCGAGATCGATCTTGTTCATCGCGACGACCATCGGCACCCCGGCGGCCCTCACGTGGTCGATCGCCTCTTTGGTCTGTGGCATGACGCCGTCGTCCGCCGCCACGACGAGCACGGCGACGTCGGTCACCTGGGCACCCCGGGCGCGCATAGCGGTGAAGGCCTCGTGACCCGGCGTGTCGAGGAACGTTATGTCACGTCCATCAAGCTTCACCTGGTAGGCGCCAATGTGCTGCGTGATGCCGCCATGCTCCGACGCCTGCACCTTCGTCTCGCGGATGGCGTCGAGCAGGCTCGTCTTGCCGTGGTCGACGTGACCCATGATCGTGATCACAGGCGGCCGCGGTTGCAGCTTCGTCTCGTCTTCCTCGATCGTCGGCTTGCCGCTCTCGCGGTCGACCTCGACCTCGCGCTGTTCCACCGCGTGCGCTTCGAGCGCCTCGAAGCCGAGGTCGGTCGCGACGATTGCGGCGGTATCGAAGTCGATCACCTGATTGATCGCGGCCATGACGCCGTTCTTCATCAACTCTTTGATCACTTCTACCGGCGAGACGCCCATGAGATCGCCCAGCTCCTTAACGGAGAGGACGCGCGGGATCTCGATTTGCTTCAGTGGTGCTACTTCCGCGTCGGTGGTCATATATCTCGCTTTGCCGTTATTCCGGTACTTGCGCCGCGGTGAGTCCTGCCGCGTGCGCCTTGAGCGTCTCGATGTCTTCGGCAGCCGGGCTCACTTTGAGCGCGCGCGCCAGCCGATCCTTCTTCAGCGCCTCGTCCCAGCACGCGGCGCTTTCGTGGACGTATGCGCCGCGGCCGTTCTTCTTGCCCGTCGCATCGAGCTCAACGCGACCTTCGGGCGTGCGTACGACGCGCACGAGGCCGCGCTTGGCCTCGGTGCTGCGGCAGGCGATGCACGTCCGTTGCGGCACGTGCTTCGCGCGCGGGCCGCCCTTCCCTACCATCTTACTCGATCAGGTCGGTGAACTCGTCGTCGCCTTCGTCTTCCTCTTCGTCGGGAATCTCGATGCGCCGGCCGCCGCCGCCCTTCTTCTTCTTGCTATTGAGCGCGGCGAGCCGCGCTGCCGCCTCTTCGTCGGTGCGACGGCGCCCGGGAGGTCCGCCACGCTTCTTCGTGGTATCCGGCTTGAGCGCCTCCAGCGGCGGATGGATCAGCTCCTCGGCGAAGCGGATCGTCGGCCGGCCGGGCACCGATGGAGCTGGAGCGGCGACGGGTGCTGGTGCGGGTTCGGCGACGGTCGCCGCAGCCTCGGCGCGTTCCGCGGCGGCTTCGTTCGCCTCTTCGCGGTTCGCGTATTCGAGCGCGATCTCCTCCTCCGGCGTCAGCGCCCGCGTCGCCGATGCGATGCGGGCCTCGTCCGCGATCGACGTTGCGAGCGCCTTCGAGCGCTTGAGCGCTTCCTCGCGCACCGATGCCGCGTGCATCTCCGGCGTGATGCCCTGCTCGAGCAGCTCCGCCTCGTACGCGGTCTCGCTCTTGATGTCGATGCGCCAGCCCGTAAGCTTGGCCGCAAGCCGAGCATTCTGTCCCTCTTTGCCGATTGCCAGCGAGAGCTGCCGGTCGGGCACGACGACCTCGGCCGTGTTCTCCTCGTCGCGCGTGGCGACGCTGACGACCTGCGCCGGGCTCAGCGCATTCGCGACGAAGCGGGACGGTTCCGGATCCCACTGGACGACGTCGATGCGTTCGCCGCCGAGTTCGTTGACCACGTTCTGGATGCGAATGCCGCGCATGCCGACACAGGCGCCGACGGGGTCGACACCCTCCTGTCGCGACCACACCGCGACCTTCGATCGATATCCCGCCTCGCGAGCGATTGACTTGATCTCGACGACGCCGCGGAAGATCTCCGGCACCTCGAGTTCGAAGAGCCGCTTGAGTAGATCTTTGTGCGTGCGCGAGACGACGACCTGCGGCCCCTTCGCCGCTTTGAATACCTCCAGCAGCATCACCTTGAGGCGCTGGGTCGGGCGATAGTGCTCCGTGCGCGCCTGCTCCGGCGGCGGCAGCACGGCCTCGGTCTTGCCGAGATCGATGATCACGTTACGGCCTTCGAGGCGCTGGACGACGCCGGAGACGATGTCGCCCTCCTTGCCGGAGTACTCCTCGAACACGACCTCGCGCTCGGCCTCGCGCAGCCGCTGCAGGACGACCTGCTTCGCGGTCTGGGCGGCGATGCGGCCCGCGTTGGCCGGCGTGGCCTCGAATCGGAGGACGTCGCCGAGCACCGCGTCGGGTTTGACGCGCCGCGCCTCGTCGAGAGTGATCTCGATGTTCTCGTCCTCGACGTCTTCGACCACGTTCTTCGTCGTGTAGACGTGGATGGCACCGTCCTCGGAGTTGATCTTGACGAGGACGTTCGAGAGGGCGAGGTTGTCCTTCTTGTAGGCCGACGCCAGCGCCATCTCGACCGCCTCGAGCACCGTGTTCGGCGGCAGATTCTTCTCCGCCGCAAGGGCGGTAATAGCGGTAATAAATTCGTTCTTCATCCCAACCTCATCGGCTCGCTGGTCGTGCCTTCATGCCGCGCAATGTGAGCCTTAGGACCACGATCGCACGAACGCCCGAACGAACAAAAAAGTGGGCCCAAGCCCACTCCTGAAAGTAATCTCCAGAGTTCGCCTCAGTATACGGAATCTGAGCGCGCGGTTACAAGCCGGGGGCGGCTGTAGACGGGGCAGCGAGTCGTTATCCCGACAGCTGCAATGACTGATCATCGAACGGGACCCACGATCACTAATCCGGGATCGCACGCCGAGATCGACCCTGGCGCGCCAAAACGGCCACATACGCGAAGCACGCGACTAGCGCCGCGCATCCGCTGACAAGCCAGGATCCGCCACCAGTCGCGGTCCCGTCGCGCAGGTCGTCCCAGGCAAGCGGCAACATCACGACCGCCGCAAATGCAAATGCGACGGCCGCACCAATGTTCGTAAGCCTTCGTGCCCGCGGCGAGATCGAAGCGCTTCCGTGCGAGCGCCAGCGCACGAGCGACCAGCCCGCGAGCACAATGACACCTAGCGCGAGTGCGTCGAGATGGTAGCCGACGAACTCGTCGAAGTGATGCGCCACCGCCGCTCGATAGCAATCCGCCGACTCAGGATGAAACCCGAGGTAGTCGCGGCACCGCGATGCGGAGATCACGGTGCCCGTCGGGTTGCCAGCAACGAAATCCTTGCCTGCGAATGCCGCGGCAACCCAACCGACAAGGCCGGACACGCCGATTGTCACGAGCCCGACGCCGCTGAACTGGACGATCTGCCACCAGACACCTTTGAGCGAGGCTTCGAACGACGCCTGGTTGAAGCTCGCGGCGATGGCGCGCACATCGCCAAACCGATCGCAGGCAAGGACGTTGGCGTCGGCTGCCGCGGCGCCGTGTGATGCGAGTACGCGTGCCGATTCCCGAAGGTGATCCTCGGTTTCCGCAACGATGCGCTCCCGCTCGCGCCCCGAAACATCGAGCAATGCGTCGAGATCGGCAAGATATCGGTTGATCACGTCGCCCATATGGGCTCCTCCAAGACTCTCGTGACGGCTCGGGCGAACGTCGTCCACTGGCGCTCTCCGAGAGTCAGGGCGGTGTTTCCCTTGCGCGTCAACTCGTAGGTACGGCGCCGGCGGCCGGAACCATCCGTCCAGCGGCTGGCGAGCAGACCGGAACGTTCTAGGCGGTGCAGAGCCGGATAAACGGTGCCTTCGGGTAAGGCGAACGCGCCATCGCTCGTGCGCGTGAGCGCTTCGATGATGGCGTAGCCGTGTACGGGGCCGCGCGCTATCACGGCGAGGAGCATGGTGTCGAGGTGGCCCTTGAGCATCTCGCGTTTCATACATAGAGATACTAGGTGTTACGACCCCGCACGCGCAAGCGCTTGGCCCTCGACAGTTCACTTACGGCCTCGACCGTCCTGAACCGTTCCGAGAACGACGCGATGGGATCGAAGCCAACTTGGCCGCACATTCTGGGTATTTCGCCTGGCGCCTCTCCTGTATTGGAGTCCTGTTCCCGCTCTTACGTCTCGGGCTGGAGCGCCGCCGTGAAGTCAAGCATCCCGGGGCCGGGGAATACGGAGCCACAGCGGGTGATGCGGGGCGGCCGTTACACTACCGCGAACACGAGAGCGAGAGGAGCGCGGCATGGCGACGTGGGCACGACCGGTGGTGGCGTGGGAGATTCGGGCGCGCGACGCGGCGGCGATGCGCGCCTTCTATGAGACGATGTTTGAGTGGGAGATCGACGACAAGCGGATCCCCGGCATCTCGTTTGTCGGTGCGGGCGTCGGGGCGCCGGAGACGGGGCTCGGCGGCGTCATTATGCCGTCGGCGGACCAGCCCGGCGTGACGCTGCTGATCCAGGTCGCCGATATCCGGGCGTCGATGGCGCGGGCGGAGGAGCTCGGTGGCAAGGTGCTGGCGCGGCCCTTCGATGTCCCGGGCGGGCCGACGATCGCGCGCATCGCCGATCCGGAAGGAAACCAGATCGGTCTCGTGCAGATGTAGGTTCTTAGTCGCGTAGGACGTGGATCGCTTTGCCGTCGACCGCGAGGGCGGCTTCCTTGACCGCCTCGGCGATCGTCGGGTGCGCGGCGATTGTCCAGCCGAGCTCGCGCGGCGTCGCCTCGAGCGTCATGCCGAGCGAGGCCTCGCCGAGCAGCTCCGTCACCATCGGACCTACCATATGGATGCCGAGCGTCTCGCCTGACGCGGCGTCGGCGACGATCTTGATCAGCCCGTCCGTGGAGTCGATCGCTTTCGCGCGACCATTGGCGCGGATCGGGAACGTGCCGATCTTCACGACATGACCGGCGGCGCGCGCCTGCGCCTCGCTGAGGCCGATGCTAGCAACTTCCGGCTGGCAGTACGTGGCGCGCGGGATGCGCTGGTAGTTAAGCTCGCGCGACTCCTCGCCGGAGAGCCGCTCAACGAGCATCACGCCCATCGCCGACGCGACGTGCGCGAGGTTCATGATGCCGGTGACGTCGCCGATCGCGTAAACGCCGTCGACCGTCGTCATCAGGTGCGGGTCGGTTGTCACGTAGCCGCGCTCGACCTGGACGCCGATCGCATCGAGGCCGAGCGCCTCGACGTTCGCTTCGAAGCCGATGCCGACGAGCACCTTGTCGGCGTCAATCTCCTGCTGCTTGCCCTTCGACGTAAGTGTCACCGTCGCTCGCCCTTCGGCCGCGGCGGCGCGATGCACCTCCGCGCCGGTGATGAACTTGATGCCGCGCTTTTTGTATGCACGCTCGAGCTGGATACTCGTCTCTTCGTCCTCGAGCGGCAGCAGATGATCGAGCGCTTCGACAATCGTGACGTCGACGCCGTATGCGCGCCAGAACGTCGCGAACTCGACACCGATCGGCCCGCCACCGATGATCGCGACGCTGTCCGGCTGCTCGCGCAAGGCGAGGGCGTCGCGGCTGTTGAGTATCGTGACGCCGTCGGTCGCCAATCCGGGCAGCGCGCGCGGCCGCGCTCCCGTCGCGATGATGATGTACTTCGCATCGATCTGCTCGTCGAGGTCGCGCACCGCGAGCCGGTTCCGCGTCACGAACGATGCTTCGCCGATGATCGTCCGGACGCCATTCTTGTCGAGGAGGAACTCGACGCCCTTCACCATCTGGTCGACGATCTTGCGGCTACGGTCGATCGCGGCCGCCATGCTGATCTGGAGGTTGTCGAACGAGATGCCGTACGTCGCCGCGTCGCGGACGAGGTTGACGACCTCGGCGTTCCACAGCAAGGACTTGCTGGGGATGCAGCCCCAGTTCAGGCAGAGTCCGCCGACGCGCTCGCGCTCGATCAGCACGACGCTCCGACCGAGCTGCGCTGCGCGAATTGCTGCGACGTACCCGCCGGGCCCGCCGCCGATGATAGCCATGTCATACTCAGCCACGATGCACCTGCTCGAGCGGGATCATCACGACGTCACTGGGCGACGGAATGGACTGCGTCTCGGCGTGATACGACGATCGTACGAGGGGTCCGGCCTCGACGTGCAGGAAGCCGAGTTCGCGACCGAAGTCGCGGAATGCCTGGTACTCGCCTGGGTCGTAGAAGCGGGCGACGGGAAGATGCTGCTTTGTGGGCTGCAGGTACTGGCCGATGGTGACGATGTCGCAGTCGTGCGCCCGCAGATCGCGCATCGTCTGAAACAATTCGTCTTGCGTCTCGCCGAGACCGACCATGAAGCCGGACTTCGTCAGCATGTCTGAAGCCAGCGACTTGGCGCGGCGGATGAGCTCAAGCGAACGCGCGTAGGTCGCTTGCGGACGTACCTCGCGGTACAGCCGCGGGACGGTCTCGATGTTGTGATTGAGGACGAACGGCCGCGCGTCGACGACAATGGCGAGCGCGTCCCAGTTGCCCTTGAAGTCGGGAATCAGCACCTCCACTCGCACGGCGGGATCGTTGCGGCGGATCGCCCTGAGGCACGACGCGAACACCTCCGCACCGCCGCTTTCGAGGTCGTCGCGGTTCACCGACGTGATCACGACGTAGTCGAGGCCCAATGTGGCCACCGTGCGGGCGAGGCGGTACGGCTCGAGCAGGTCGAGGCCGTGTGGCCGGCCCGTCGCGACTGCGCAGAAGCCGCACGAGCGCGTGCAGACGTCGCCGAGAATCATGAACGTGGCGGTTCCGGCGTTCCAACACTCGCCGATGTTCGGGCAACGTGCGTCCTCGCAGATCGTATGCAAGCCCTGTTCGCGCATCAGCGATTTCAGTTGCTGGTACCGCTCGCCCGCGGGAAAGCGGACTTTCAGCCAGTCGGGCTTACCTTCGCGGCGGGAGGTGCTTGTTTCAGCGACCATGCACCGGCTCCGCTATAACCGGCACGCGCTCGAAGCGAAACTCCCTGGAGAACACCGCGATGATCTCGTCTTCGACCAGCCGCATCTCGAACGACGAACCAGTGAGCCGCTGCATAGAGGTGACCGCCCCGCCGGCGATGCCGCATGGCACGATGTGCCGGAAGCGATCGAGGTCGGTGTTGACGTTGAGCGCCAAGCCGTGCGTCGAGACGGCGCCGGCGATGCGGACGCCGATCGCCGCGATCTTGGCGTCGCCGACCCAGACTCCGTGGCCACGCAGTGATCGCGTCGCGGCGATGCCGAAGCGCGCGAGGACATCGATCAGCAGCGACTCGAGCGACCGCACGTATGCCGCCGCGCCAAGCCCGAGCGCACGCAGGTTCAGGATCGGATAGGCGACGATCTGCCCCGGGCCGTGGTACGTCGCGTCGCCGCCGCGATCGGTGCGATGCACCGCCGCGCCGCGCACCAGAAGATCTGACTCGCTCGAAAGCAGATGCGCGATGTTGCCGTGTTTGCCGAGCGTGTACGTAGGCGGATGCTCGAGGAGGATCAGCGTCGCTTCAGCCCCGGCTCGCACCTCGGCAGCGATGCGCTGCTGGACTTGCAATGCCGCATCGTACGGAGTGATCCCCGGGCGGAGGACGGTGAGCGCTGCCATCACGGCTCCAACGAACGCTGCGCGGACATCGCCGCGATCGTATCACACGATCTGCGGATAGGCGGCGAGATCGAGGTGCAGGTACACCGTCGTGTCGCCCCCGTGCTCGTCACCGTTCGAGTACAAGCGGTCGTTGTAGCCGCTGATCCGAAAGCCGAGCTTAAGGTAGAACTCGATCGCGGCGGCGTTGTCGGCGCGCGGCTCGACCCACAGCGAGCGGAGTTCTCGACCGAGGGCAAACTCGACCGCGGCAGCAACGAGCGCCCGACCGGCGCCGCATCGTCGCGCTGCGTTGTCGACGGCGAGATCGGTGATCTCGGCCGCGTCCGCCCACGGCGGGACGACGATGAGCAGCATGCCGCGGGCTGCACCGTCCATCTCGGCGACGAAGAACGCGTCGACACGCGGCACCGCATCGCGCAGTCGCTGCTCGCTGTACTCGTTGTACAGCCGCGGCGCGGAATCGACGTCCCGCCAGCGGAACGAGACGTCAATCTCCGCACCACCGCCCGCACGCTGGATCGTCAGCACACGCCGCGTGTCATACGCGAGATCCATCGCTGCGAGCGGCGCCAAGTCGGCCGCCGCGAGCGGACGGATTAGGATGCGAGCCTGCATGCGCGGAGTGTAGTCGAATCTCGCTTATGCGCCTGATGCATCGATGCGACGCAGATCCCGCCCGATCGCCCCGATCGTCCCGCGCCCCCGGAGCCCATCTCGGGCGCGCCACGTACAATGCAGGCAGATGGCGACCACCAATTTCGATGCAATTGTGCTCGGCGCGGGGCCTGCGGGCAGCACCGCGGCGAGGCATCTCGCCCGCTCGGGTGCCCGCGTCTTGCTCGCCGACAAGGCGCTGTTTCCGCGCGACAAGCCGTGCGGGGGTGGTGTGACGTTTCGCGCCGATGCGGCGAATGACCTCGACCTCTCGCCGGTGACGGAGCGCGAGATTTACGGCGTCCGCGTCAGTGCGGCGATGGGCCGGCGCTTCGATCGCACGAGCGCCCGTCTGCTCGCCCGGATGACGCAGCGCCGGAAGCTCGATCAGTATCTCGCCGATCAGGCTGCCGCATCCGGTGCCGATTTCCGCGATGGTCTCCCCATTGACTCGATCGAGATCGACGACGGCAACGTGCGGGCGCGATCCAACGGCGACGTCTATGAGTCACAGCTGCTGATCGGCGCGGACGGGGTCAACGGAATAACGGCGAAGACGGTCGGCCTCGCGCCGGCATCCGAGCACGCGGTCGCGTTCGAGGCAAATTATCCTGCGGACGCGACTACGGCCGCGGAGTGGGAGCAGCTGATCGCCCTCGATCTCGGGGGCATCCCCGGCGGCTACGCGTGGGTGTTCCCGAAGGGCGATCACCTCAACGTCGGGGTCGGTGGCTGGAAGTCGGTGGGACCGACGCTGCGCGGGCGCCTCTCCGCGTTCTGCGCGTACTACGGACTCGACGAATCGAAGCTGTACGGACATCGGGGCTACCAGCTGCCGTTGCGGAAGGACGGAGCACCGATCGTGCGCGGGCCGGTCATGCTTGCCGGCGATGCTGCTGCGCTTGTCGATCCAATGTCAGGCGAAGGCATCTGGGCGGCGTTCGTCAGCGGGCGTCTTGCAGCCGACGAGGCCGGGCGCTACCTCGCTGGCGAAGTGCGCGATCTCGCGGGATATCAACGCGCGCTCGAGATGGAGATGCACGACGAGATCCTCGCCTCGCGGCGGCTGATGGCGATATTTCAACGACTGCCGAGCGTCTCCGTACTGATGCTGAAGTACAACGGCACGTTCTGGCGCTACCTGACCGAGATCATTCGCGGCGAGATCACGTATCCCGACCTGCCGAAGAAGCTGGGGCCGCTCCGCCACCTCCTCTATCGCTGGGCTGACTATGAGGTGGCCCGCCATCAACGCGATCTCGCCACGGCAGCAGTGCCCTAATCTACGGCCGCTTCGTATTGGGCGAGACGCGATCACACGTCTGCTGCCGTGTGACGGCAGTCGCGGTAGGAGTGCCTTCCGTTGCGTCCGGCGTTGCGTCGGACGAGAGCGTCTCACCGCAGTAGAGCTTCCGAGTATCGACGAGAACGCCGTCCACGGCAGCGGACGTGGCGAAGAAATCGAGGCCGCGATCGGCCGAACCGAAGACGAGCGCTCCGTCGCGGTCGAAGCGTGCGCCGCCACAAGGGTCCACGTACAGCCCCGGTCCCGCACGGCCGCCGATGCCCTCGACGACGGCGGTTGGATCCCAGACGATCTTGCAGCCGCGGACGTGACCGAAATAACCCGGCGGGTACGAATAGTAGGCCCGGATCACGCCCTGGCTATCGAGACCGGCGAAGAACTCGTCGATCGGGAATTGTGCAGGAGCGCCCCTGTAGTCGTTTGCAAGACGGGTTTGCACGAAGCGGCCGATCGTCGGGCCGTCGTCGCGGATCGTCGCCATGAATGCGGCGACTGCGAGCGCGACGGCGACGACCGACAGCAAGAGCGCAAGCGCAGCGCCGATGCGCGTGCTGATCAAATTGCCGCCAGCCCGCGTTCCAGATCGGCGCAGATGTCGGCCAGCGCTTCGAGGCCCGCAGACAGGCGAATCAGACCGTCGCTGATGCCGAGAGTGCCGCGTTCAGCGGCCGTGAAGCCGCGATGCGAAGTGATCCCCGGATGCGAGACCGTCGTCGTCACGTCGGCGAAACTGGCCGCGAACCGAATCATCGAGAGCGCGCCGAGAAAACGGTCAACGGCCGCGCGGCCGCCGTCAATCTCGAATGAGAGCATGCCGCCCGTTCCGCGCGGATAGAGCCGGATAGCGAGTGCGTGCTGCGTCTCGTCCGGCAAGCCCGCGTGGAACACGGCGCGCACCTTCTCGTGATGCGAAAGGTACGCCGCTGCGCCGGTCGCGTTCGCGGAGTGCGCCGCCATGCGGAGCGGCAGCGTCTTAATCCCGCGCAGCGTCAGCCAGGCGTCGAGCGGCGCGCAGACGGGACCAAAGAGCTTTCGCGTCGCTCGAATGTCAGAGATTAGGCTCGCCCCACCGGTAACGACGCCCGCCATCACATCGCTGTGGCCACCCAGGTACTTCGTTGCGCTGTGGACCACGAGATCCGCGTCCTGATCCAGCGGCCGCGAGAGCACCGGCGACGTGAACGACGCATCGACGACGAGCAGCGCGCCGTGCCGGTGCGCGACCTCAGCGAGCGCCGGGATATCGGCGATTCGCATCAGCGGGTTCGAGATCGTCTCGACGAAGACAATCCTGGTGTTCTGCCGCATCGCCCCCTCGAACGAAGCGACGTCGGCGACGTCGGCGGACTGGGATTCGATGCCGAACTTAGCCAGTGGGCCCGAGAGCAGCGCGACCGTCGCGCCATAGAGCTCGCGTGCGACGAGCACGCCGTCGCCGGATGAGAGCAGCGCAAGGAAGACCGCGGACGTCGCGGCCATGCCTGACGCCGTCGCCACCGCCGCTTCCGCGCCATCGAGCGCTGCGACCGCTTGTTCAACGGCGACGACCGTGGGATTGGCGTCGCGTGAGTAGATGTACGCGTCGGGGCGACCCGAGATCGCGTCATCGGCGAGATCGAGCGATGGTGTCTCGAAGACCGAGGCGAGATGCAGCTCAGGCGCGACCGACGTGGTGCTTCCTGGCGCGCCGTCGCCGGCGTGCGCGCAGAGCGTCTCGAACGCGATATCGTCGGGCATGGCGCCAGTATACGGACGGTGATCGCGCGCGGCGATTTCGATGACAAGGCGGCGTCAGCCGCGCAGCGCTAACCGCTACGGCGTCGCACCGACCGGCGTGGATGTACTACCGGTTCCGGGGTCGCTGCCCGGCAGATCGCGGACTTCATACGGAAGGTTGAAGTCGTCGCTCTTCACGTCCGTGCTGATGCTCTGAGCCTCGATCGTCGACGCGTTATCGCCCTCGGTATTCGCGTAGAGGACGATGCCATCGTTGCTAAAGCACGTGGTCGTGATCTCGCTCGTGTCGTTGTCCTTCGTCCGGTAGCAGGTGCCATCCTTGCCCGCGACCGTCTTCTTGCTCGTATCGAGGACGGTGACGTTGGAGTTCTCCAGCGCGGTCAGCGATTCGCTGATGCCCCCGAGCGGATTGGATGTGTCCGACGGGTCGCTCTTGAAGCAGACCCCCTGTCCGTTCTCGATACCAAACAAGGCACCGAATTCTCCGGCGTCCTTCAGGCAAAACGACGACGCATCGGGCGTCTCGATGAAGATAATCGCGCTATCCTGGCCATTTTGTTTCGCCGTCACGTCGAAGCGAAACTTGTCCTTGCCCTGCTTCTCGAGGACGAGTTGACCATCGGAAAAGAGATCCGCGCCCGTGCCACTGAGCTTGTATGTCCCTTTGAACGTGCTCGCGGCGAACTTCCGCGCCGCGGCCTTTACGTCGTCCGGGTTGCCGCCGTTGCCGCTCTCGCTTGCTGTTGCTGCCGCCGTCGTGCTGCTGCTCGCGGTCGCGGCGGCAGTGCCCTTCGTCGCGCTCCCTGTCGGTACGCCGGCGGTGGATGTAACTCCGGCAGGCGATGAGCCTACCGCCGTCGCAGTCTTGTCTTTGCTTCTCGTGCCGCCGCCGCATGCACCAAGGGCGACGGCACAGGCCGCACCGCCGGCGAACGCGATCCATTGGAACTTCCGCATTCGAATCTCCTCATACTGGGCGCGCCATCCGGCCGCCGACGCCCATTATACCGCGACCCAGCTTGTGTGCCGTGCTCCGCCGAATCGGTGGCGCGATGCGAACGAGGCAGGACCGGGCCTCAGGGACAGGGTGACGGCTGAGCGAACGCCCAGTCGAAGAGGCGCTCTGCGTCGGCGTACCGGTCCTGGCTGCGCATGAGCGAGACGATGATCCGGCGACCGCCACGCGTGGCAGACGCGACGATCGTTTGCTGCGACTGCTCCGTGTAGCCGATCTTTACGCCGTCGGCGCCGTCGTATTCGCCGACGAATCGGTTGCCGTTCCACACTGGCGGCCCATCCCAGCGCGGCTGCCACGACACGGCGGCGACGATGGTGCGCAGCGTTTGGTTTTGCATGTCGTAGCGGGCGAGCATCGCCATGTCGTAGGCGCTCGAGTAAAGACTATCGTCGTTGAGTCCATGCGGATTCGTGAAGTGGCTATCCTCGAGGCCGAGCGATTGCACCTTTTGGTTCATCAGGTCGACAAACTTTGCCTGCGTGCCGCCAATACCCTCGGCGATGACGATCGCCGCGTCGTTCCCGGACGGGAGCAGCAGGCCGTAGAGCAGGTCAAGGAGTGAGAGCTGCATGCCGGGCTTGAGCCCCATGATCGTCGAGCCAGTCTCGTCGTACAGCGCCGCGCCATCAACATGAGCCGTGATCAGCTTGTTGGTGCTCGCTTGGTCGGTGGCGACGGCCGCCGTCATCAGCTTCGTAAGGCTTGCCGGAGGCAGGCGCAGATGTTCATCGCGCCCAAAGATCTCCGCGCCGCACGTGTTCTCGACGATCGCGATCGATCGGGCGCTGACAAAGGGAAGGCCCGCCGGTTCGGTCGGATGCGGCGTGGGGGCCGTGCTTAGCGCTGTCGGCGTCGCGCCGATCTGGGAGTCGGCCGAAACGGAGGATGCGCAACCGGCTGCACAGGCGGCGCCCAGCCGGCCGTCATAGAGCGCACCGGCGAACCATCCGCCCGCGAGCGCGACGGCGACCAGCAACACGCCGGTGACCGCCGCACCCACCCCGCCGCCGGTAGCGCGGAATGTATGTTCCATCCGGGGCCGAGTATAGCGGCCGCGATCCGAAATCACCACCATCTCGATCATGCGTGTGATCAGATCCGGCAGATGCCGAGGGCGAGCGGGTCGTTCGAGGTCACCATTGTTTGATAGCCTTCCAGAAAACCGGAGAGCAACGGGAGCATCCACAATGACGCGAGCACCCGAGACACAAGCATCGAACGTGCCAACAGGCGTGGCACTGACGCCGCTCGACGAGCGGTTCCGCGAGCAGCCGGACCTCGTACTCGACGAGCTGCGCGCTGCCGATCCGATGCACCACGATCAGGTGCTGCACCGCTGGCTGCTTTCGCGGCACGACGATGTCGATGCGTTGTTGCGCGACCGCTCGCACTCCGCGGATCCCCGCAACGGCGCCGATGGCAGTTTTATGAAGCTGTTCGCCGACACAGCGGGCGACCGTGAGCCGAGCATCTTGTTCCTCGACCCACCGCGCCACACCCACCTTCGCGGCCTCGTCAGCAAGGCGTTTACGCCCCGCGCGCTCGAAGCGATCACGCCGCGCATCCAGGAGATCGTAGACGAACTGCTCGACGCGGTCGCCGCGGCGCCGTCGTTCGATCTGATCGCCGCGTTCGGAGGACCGCTACCAACGATCGTCATCGCCGAGATGCTCGGCGTCGATCCTGCTGATCGCGCCGACTTCAAGCGCTGGTCCGACGACGGCGTGCTCGCCTTCGACCCGATGATCACCGCCGAGCAACGTGTCCGCGTTGAGACCGCGCAGGTCGAGATGGACGCGTACCTGCGGCGCACGATCACAGAGCGTCGCACCGAGCCGCGCGAAGACTTAATCAGTGCGCTGATCGCCGTCGAGGACGACGGCAAGCACCTCGACGACGCCGAGATCGTGACGATGTGCGCTCTGCTGCTCGCCGCCGGCAACGTGACGACAACCGACCTCATCGGCAACGGCGTGTTGGCGCTCCTCCAGCACCCGGCCGAGATGGGGAAGCTGCAGGCCGATCCGTCTCTGATCATCAACGCCGTCGAAGAGATGCTGCGCTACGCGAGCCCGGTGACGGAGACCGGGCGCGTCGCCGTCGCCGACGTCACTGTCGCCGGCTGCCCGGTGCAAACGGGCGATTCGCTCATCCCGTCGCTCGCCGCCGCCAACCACGATCCTGCGACCTACCCCGAGCCGCATCGATTCGACATCACACGCGCCGATACACACCACCACTCGTTCGGCGGCGGCGTCCACTTCTGTCTCGGGGCGCCGCTCGCCCGCATCGAGGCGCGCCTTGCGATCGGCACGCTGGTGCGGCGGTTCCCCGATCTGCATCTGGCAGACGAACCCCTGGAGTGGCGGCGGCTGCCCGGGTTCCAGGGCTTGATTCGGCTACCCGTTCTCACGTAGAGCGAGTCTGTAACTCGCCGGCGCGCAGCTTCGCTGTCGTCCGCGATGTACCACGGTAATTGACGTTGCAATTTTGATGCTTGCGGGGCTGCTTGCCCGCGATCTATCGTGCAGCGCGCAATCGACCTTCGGGCGGTGAGCGTGAAGCCGGCGTCGAACGAACCAGGCTGCTTGGATCCGGCGGACCGAGACGGCACATAGAGCGAGACTTCCGTCTCCGCGTGCCTCTTCGGGTTTTATCCGGAGGGGCGTTTTTGTCCCCTGTCGGGCCAGAAGGAGCGCAGATGCGGACCGTACTAAAGAGCAAGATTCATCGCGCGACGGTGACGCAAGCCGACCTTCACTACGAAGGCAGCATCACGATCGACCGGGAACTGATGGAGGCGGCGGACATCCTGCCGTTCGAACAGGTCCACGTGCTCGACGTCGAGAACGGGCAGCGGCTGGCGACCTATGCGATCGAGGGCGCACCGAACAGCGGCCAAATCTGCATCAATGGCGCGGCGGCGCGGCTCGTCAGTCCGGGCGACACGGTGATCATCCTCACGTACAAGACGGCGACCGACGACGAGGCGCGCGCGCTCCAGCCCGCGCTCGTGTACGTCGACCAACTCAACCACATCACCCGCATCGGCAATCACATCGATCCCGCGCCGCCGCTGAACGGAGGTGCGCAGTGACGGCCAGCGCGCGCGTGAGCACGACTGACATCCGCGAGATGAAGAAGCGCGGCGATAAGATCGTCATGATGACGGCGTACGACTACCCGACGGCGCGGCTTGTCGACGAAGGCAGCGCCGACGCCATCCTCGTCGGCGATACGCTCGGCATGGTCGTCCTCGGCTACGACTCCACCCTGCCAGTGACGATGGAGGACATGATCCACCACACAAAGGCGGCGGTGCGCGGCGCGAAGCACGCGCTCGTCGTTGGCGACATGCCGTTCATGAGCTATCAGACCGGCTGGCAGGACGCAATGAAGAACGCCGCGCGCTTCCTGCAGGAGACCGGCTGCGGCGCGGTCAAGCTCGAGGGCGGCGTCCGCTCGGCGGAAGTCGTACAGAAGCTCGTCGAGGCCGGCATTCCGGTGATGGGCCATATCGGGCTGACGCCGCAATCGGTACACCAGGTCGGTGGCTTCAAGGTGCAGGGTAAGACGCCGGCGGCGGCAGTGCAGCTCATGCACGACGCCCAGGCGCTTGAGCAGGCCGGCGCCTTCGCCGTCGTGCTCGAGCTTGTGCCGGCGCCGCTAGCGGAACTGCTGACGGCCCGGCTCAGCGTGCCTACCATCGGCATCGGTGCCGGTGTCGGTTGCGATGGGCAGGTGCAGGTGTTCCACGACATGCTCGGCATGTTCGATGCATTCGTGCCGAAGCACGCGGGCCACTATGCGAACATCGGTGAGCAGATCCGCGACTCCGTCGAACGTTATGCGGCGGACGTCCGCAGCGGCGCGTTCCCGACCGAGAAGGAAAGCTTCAAGATGGATCCGTCCGCCCTCGCCGAGCTTCAGCCGGGCAGCGCTGACGCGATGCGGCGCCGGCACGCCCTCGGCCTCGACGCCTGAGCCGCTCGTTGCGAATCTGCCGGACGATCGCCGAATTTCGAGCGTGGCGGGCGGCGAGCGATGGCGACGTCGGTCTCGTGCCGACGATGGGCTTTCTCCACGAGGGGCATCTCTCGCTCGTTCGCGCAGCGCGGCAGCAGAACGAGCACGTTGTCGTCTCGATCTTCGTCAATCCCGCGCAGTTCGCGCCGAGCGAAGATCTTGCAAGCTACCCGCGCGATGAGGCGCGCGACCTCGCGCTGCTGGACGCCGAGGCGGTCGACGCCGTATTCGCGCCGACGGTGGAACAGATGTATCCCGCAGGTTATGCCACCTACGTCGCGGTCGAGGGCCTGACGCAGCGTCTCGAGGGCGCCAGCCGCCCAACCCACTTCCGCGGCGTCACCACGGTCGTGCTTAAGCTCCTCAACATCGTGCAGCCCCGGCGCGCCTACTTCGGCCAGAAGGACGCCCAGCAATTGGCGGTCATCCAGCGAATGGTTCGCGACCTCGATCTTTCGCCTGAGATCATTAGGCTGCCGATTATCCGCGAGCCCGACGGCCTGGCGATGAGCAGCCGGAACGTTTATCTCAACCTCGAGCAGCGAGCGGCAGCACTGGTGCTGTCGCAGGCGCTGCACTTCGCAGCGGATCTGCACGCCGACGGCGAGCGCGACGCCAAGGTCATTCGTTCGCGGATGCGCGCGCTAATCGCCGCGCAGCCGCTGGCGACGCTCGACTACGTGAGCATCGCCGCGGCTGAGACGCTCGAGGAGGTGACGACGATCGACGGACCGGTGCTCGTATCGCTCGCCGTGCGCTTCAGCACGACGCGGCTCATCGACAATGTCACGCTTGGTCAATGATCGCGCCGTGAGCGCCGCGCCCACCGACGCCCGCGGCCGGCACGTCCGTCAACATCCGGCATGCCGAGGCCGGTTGTTTGCTAGAATGCGCCAACATCGCTCAAACCGCGATCAGGCATGTAGCGCGTGTCCGCGTAAGGGAGTCATATGTCCGGCCACTCAAAATGGTCCACGATCAAGCGCCAAAAGGGCGTAGCCGACGCGCAACGCGGCCAGATCTTTACGAAGCTCTCGAAGGAGATCATCATCGCAGCAAAAGCCGGCGGTGCTGACCCGGCGGCAAACGTGAGACTCCGCCTCGCCGTACAGAAGGCGCGCGAGAACAACATGCCGGCCGACAACATCGACCGCGCCATCAAACGCGCAACGGGCGGCGGCGACGGCGCCGAACTCGTCGAGATTACGTATGAGGGTTACGGCCCTGCCGGCACGGCGCTTCTTGTTGATGTCGCGACGGACAACCGCAACCGCACTGTCGCCGAGGTGCGCAACGTCTTTTCACGCGCCGGCGGCAACCTCGGCGAGACCGGCTCCGTGTCGTGGAACTTCGATACGCGCGGCGTCATCAGCATCGTCGCCAACGGCAAGGACCCGGACGACGTCGCGCTCTACGCCATCGACGCGGGCGCCGAGGACGTCAGCGTCGGCGGCGACACGATCGATATATACACCGCTCCGAGCGATATCGAGCAGGTGAAGAAGGCGCTCGAAGACCAGGGCATGGCGGTCGAGTCGGCGGAGACGGCACGCGTCGCCAAGACAACCGTGACACTCGACGAGAAAAACGCGATCCAAACGCTGCGCCTCGTCGAGAAGCTCGAAGCGCTGGACGACGTGCAGAAGGTGTACTTCAACGCCGAGTTCAGCGACGACGTCCTCGCGTCGTACACGAGCTGATGGCGGACTCCCCCGAGTCCGCTTCCCTCATCCTCGGCATCGACCCCGGCACGCGCTTCACTGGTTGGGGCTTGATCTCGATCGCCGGCTCGGAGCCGCGCGCGGTGGCGTGCGATGTGATCGCCCCGAACGCGAAGGCGCCGATCGAGCAGCGCCTGCTCTTCATCTTCAACGAACTGACGTCGGTAATCGCCCGCTACGCACCGGCGGCGGTCGCCGTCGAGGAGCCGTTCGTCGGCGAGAATGTGCGATCGGCAATGGCGATCGGCGAGGCGCGCACCGTCGCCATGCTTGCGGCGTCGATCGCCGGGCTGCCGCTGCACCATTATTCGCCCGCGCGGATCAAGCAGCGCGTGGCAGGGTACGGCCAGGGCGAAAAGACGCAGGTGCGCGAGATGCTCCGCCTCCAACTCGGCGCGGACGTGCTCCCGAACGACCTGAACGCCACGGATGCGCTCGCGGTCGCGCTCTGCCACGCGATGCAGCATCGCGCCGACGAACTGCTGCGCGCGGCGGCTGAGCAACCGGCGACTCCGAGCACCGTGCGACATCGCGTCGGCGGGTAACGCTGGTCGCGCCGAAAAATTTCTCGAAAGTAGTGGAAATGGTGGGTAACGCTATTTCCGTGGGGTGCGTTCTACCTAGTGAACCGGCCGACGTGAAGGCCACACAAGGATTGGACCAATGACCCTCCCCGCCATGTACCCGACCCGTACACTCGCGCTCCTCATGCTCGCCGCGTTCGCCGGCGTTGCCCTCTGGCTGTTCGCACCACGGAGCATCGGTTCAAGCACAGGCTCTCAGTCGGGCAACGGCGGCAACGCCAGCGCGGCCGTTCCCGCGTCGCTCAAGGTCGACGGCGACGTGACCGTCGATACGAGAAACAACGTCGTGACGCGGCTCGTCGTGCCGCTGGCCGTTCGCGGCAACGAGAGCATCGCCCTGGGCGACGACGCAGGCAAGCTCCGCGCCGAGACGGCAATGAGCGACAGCGCATCGGCAGCCGTGCCAGCGACGTACAACGTCACCTGGCTTGGTGGCAACGGCGACCACGTCCTCGACCCGGGCGAGCACGCGCTCCTCACGGTCATCCTGCCTGCCGCGTCGTCGGTCCACCCAAACAACCCGCTGCGGCTCGTCATTGCGGAGGCCAACGGCGCGAACCTCGTCATCGAGGACGTGCTCGGCCGCTAAGCCACCCTGGTAGTCGAACGAAGAACCGGAGCCCCTGGGGGAGCGCTCCGGTTCTTTGCGTCGGCGACAGTCAACCCCCTTGCCCTTCTCGCTTGATGGCAATCCCCATTTTTCGCCTTCAGCTGTCTTGCGCGTCGTTTCGCTTCCCGCTTCCCGCCTCCCGCTTCCCAGGGCGGCGTCTCGTCCCGTATCGCGCTTCCCGCGTCTCGCTTCCCCAAAGCGCCCGCAGAACGCCCGTAGGTGCATGCACCCGAAGGTAGGGGTTTTTCCTGTCGATACTCATGGAGACATCCCGCCAGCTGGAATCCAACACGGAGCGCTTGTGGTTAGTGAGAGCACCCCGCCGCGTCGTCCCGTCCTGACACTCGACGACCTCGCCCGGCCGCTGACGCGCCGCCCCGAGCGCTTGCACGCGCTTACGGCGGCGGAACTGGCGCTGGCATTCAGCCAGGGCCTCGATCTCGGTGAAGGGAAGCCGGTCGGCCACGCCCAGCGCGTCTGCTATATCGCGATCGTGCTCGCCGAAGCGCTCGAGCTCGAAGGCGCATCACGCAGCGGGGTCTACTACGGCGCGCTGTTGCACGACGCGGGCGTCACGCCGGCAGCCGCGCAGCTCTGTCGCGATGCCGGCGTCGACGAGAGCGCCATCTTCGGACCGTCGCCGCTGCAGCCTCGCGATGACCAGCGCAGCGAACTGGTCTTTGCCGATCGATCGTCGGTGGAGGACGCGGTGAAGCAGCACTCCATCCTCGGCGCGGAGATCATCCGGTCGCTCGAGCTGCCCGAGGAGGCGGCGATCGCCGTCGCCCATCACCACGAGCACTATGCAGGCACGGACGCCTCTGACGCGCCCGCGGGTGATGCCATCCCGCTCGAAGCACGGATCATCGCCGTCGCCGACGTGGCGGAAGTGCTGATCGCGGAGCAGCCGAACTCGCTCGTCGCGCGCCGCTACTTCGCGAACTCGATCGCCAGCTTTGGCAGTGCGCAGCTTGATGGTCGCGTCGTCAACCTGCTGCTCGAGCTCTCGAAGCACGATGGCTTTTGGCTCGGGCTGTATGCCGAGGACCTCACCGAGACACTGTTGGCGCTGCGCGGCAGCGTTGACGCGCGCAAGAGCCGAAAGCGCGTCATGCGCTTCGCCGAGGTGTTCGCCGACCTCTCCGACGCGAAGGGCGGCCATACAGTGGGTCATTCGCGGGTCACGGCGGATGGCGCCGAACGGCTTGCCGAGGCCGTCGGGCTCGACGAGGGTCATGTCGAGATGATTCGCGTCGCCGCGTTGCTGCACGACGTGGGTCTCTTCGGCGTGCCGGCGCGGATCATGTCGAAGCCGGATATCCTCTCGGTCACCGAGATGCAGCTGATGCGCAACCACCCGGCGCACTCCGAGATGATCCTGCAGGAGCTGCCTGGCTTCGAGGAAGTGGCGCTGTGGATCGCGCGCCACCACGAGCGCCCCGACGGCAAGGGCTATCCCGAGATGCTCGCCGGCGAAGAGATCCCGCTCGAGTCGCGCATTCTCTCCGTCGCCGACGTCTACGCCGCCCTCACCTCGGAGCGCCCCCACCGCGGCGCAATGGGCAAGAAGGACGCGACGCAGATCCTCCTCGGCATGGCGGGCACGCAGCTCGATCCGGAGCTGGTACGGACGTTCGTGGGGCTGTTGTAGTTTGTAGTTCGTGGTTAGTAGTTTTCAGTTCGCAGTTCACAGTTAGAGGTCGCCGCTGCGAACAACCAGCGAGTGCGCCTCTCAAGCCCTATCCCTGCAGGTTCTTCGTCGCACGAACAAGATCCTTCGCTTCGTTACATGACAATGCCTGCTTGGTCAGCAACGCGACGACGCCCATCGTTAGCCCGAGTGCGCATCTGGATGTCTCGATCCGCGGTGCGCCAACCGCGGCGCCCGATCATCCTCGCCTCGGCTTACGACCTGCGCCTCCGTCTCCAACATCCAATCCCCGGCGACCGGACGACCAGCGACCAAGCGGCGCTTCCGATCTTGCGCCCGGCGGAGTACAGTGGAGCCCCGAGCCGTCTGCGAAAGGATCCGCTGTGGCCACCTACATCCTTCTCAGCACCCTCACCGACGAGGGCCGCAAGACACTCAAGGAGCGGCCAGAGCGGCTGCAGGAAGTCAACCGCGAGATCGAGGCGATGGGCGCGCGTGTCACGCACCAGTTCGCCGTCCTCGGCGGCTGGGACTTCGTCAACATCATGGAGGCTCCCGACAATGAGACCGTCGCCCGCATCTCCGTCGAGCTCGGTGCGCGCGGCACCGTGCAGCTGACGACGCTGCCGGCGATCGCCGTCGACGAATTCACGAAGATGCTGAAGGGCCGCTCGTAGCGAACGCAATCGCGATGTGAGGGACGCCGATGCCCACGTTTGTCGTCATGACCACGATGACCGCCGACGGGCGCAAATCGCTCGAGAAGAATCCTGATCGGATGACCGAGATTCGCCGCCAAGTCGAGAAGCTCGGTGCGAAGATCACGCATCAGTACGCCACCCTCGGCGAGTACGACTTCGTCACGATCATCGACGCGCCCGACAATGCGGCGGTGGCGCTGATCGGCGCCGAGATCAGCAGCATCGGCTCGGTGAAGCTCAGCACGTTCCCCGCTATAGGCATGCAGCGCTTTGCGGAGCTGCTGAAGATGCAGCCGTACCGGACCGAACCGCACCGTTGGCAGACGGCGCTGTGGGCGCAGGCCGCTCGCAAGATCGGTCGCCACTGGGTGACGGATCGCCATGTCAACGCTTACTGCCAGCCGTTCGACATCGAGGGTCGCGAGCTACTCAAGCACTTCAAGGGCGGCGCGATCATCATCGCCAACCACAGCTCGCACTTCGACACGCCCGTCGCCCTCTCGACACTGCCCCCACGCGTGCGCGACAAGACGCTCGTCGCTGCCGCCGCCGACAAGTTCTACGGCAGTCGAAAGAAGCGGACGTGGTGGTACTCGCTGTTCCACGGCACATTCCCCGTGCATCGCGGCGGCGGCACGAAGCAACTGGAGTACCCGCTGTCTCTCCTCAAGCGCGGCTGGTCGATCCTCATCTACCCCGAGGGTGGCCGCTCGAAATCTGGACAGGTTCAGAAGTTCAAGCACGGGCCGGCGATCATGGCGATGCAGGCCGGCGTGCCTGTGATCCCGATCTACATCGAGGGACTGCGCAACGTAATGCCCAAGGGGCAGCGCGAGCCGCGGCCCGCCGCCGTCAGCGCCCGCATCGGCAAACCAGTCTCCCTCGCCGGCATCACGTCGGTGCCCGAGGCGACGACGATGCTCGAGAACGCGATGCGCGAGCTCGCCGGCCTGCCGCCGCACCACGCCCCCGCGCCCGCCGTCGCGGAGCCAGTGATGGCGGTGGGTGGGGGTAGGTAGCTAGAATGATGCTCATCGTCGCACGCCACGCGGCGAGCGGCAGTTCGAGCTGTTCAGAACACCCCCGCTGCATTTCACGGCGACCCCGAGGCGAGCGATGCCTGCACGGCGGCACTGCAAGCAAAGTTGGCGACGCAGACCACGGTCGGCAAAAACGACTGAGGCAGCAGGCGCCGCTGATGCTCCGGACGAGGCAGTTGATCGACTGTCTCGCATTACCGAACCACGGCTATGCTGCGACTCGTTGCATTCGGCTATGTAAAGCTCCCGCCTTGATCGCGCCGGTTCTTAGGCCCACACTCGATGCAACTCTGCAATATCGTGAGGGCGTGAGCGGCGAATGCGCGAGCAAATCCCAAGCACAATTTCTGACAGCGACCTGCTTGCACGGTTCGCGGAATTGCTGGCCGAATCTTTCAACGCGATCCGTGATCCCGTCCTCCGTGACCGGATGAAATTGCGGTTCGGCGTCGAAGATGGCAGGGCACGCACGCTGGCCGAGGTGGGAGTAATCGCAGGAGTAACACGCGAACGAATTCGCCAAAACGAAGCCAAGTTCTGGCGGCTCTTCAGGAGCGCCGCAAAGCGTTACGGCACACCACAGTTTCGCTTCGCAACTCAATTCGGGACGCGCTCGGTTTGGATTCCGGCACGGATGAGCTCGACGTCGTCGCTTCGCAAATGAGCGGTTCCCCCTCGTTGGCAGAGACCGTTTTCCCTCGTGCGACCCGAAACGCGGCGCGCGCATGGTTCCTTGCATTCGCTGGTATCGCCCTGACGCCGACGCTGATGCGGCGGATTGCGACGGATCTGGAGACGAAGCGCGCTTCCACAAAGGTCGCCGCTGTCGACGAGCAGGCGCGAGCGAAGTTGCGTAATCGGTTCAAACGCTTGCTCGCCGGAATCATGCCGCCCGAGAACAACGGCCTCCCACTCAGAACCCGGGTGAGACCGGCCCGATCAATTCGCTATGACGGCGCTGGCGAGGCCGGTCGCTTCCCGAGCTATAAGGTCGGCCACCTCGTGAGCTTCGAATCCAGCTTGGAACGGCAGCTCATAGAGACGCTCGACGCTGTCGACGAAGTCGAATGGTATGTCGAGCAGCCGGTACGGATTCCGTTCGAGTTCCGCGGCGAGTCGTGCGTGTACGTACCTGATTTTCTCGTGCACATGGTCGATGGGGCTGTCTTGCTCGTGGAGGTGAAATCGGTATTTGCCACGGCACTGTTGCAAAACATGGCGAAGTTCTCGGCAGCGCTCGATTATTGCCGCGAGCGCGGGTGGGGATTCCTCGTCACGGATCCGGCGCGCGGTTCAAATCTGTTGCGCCTCGCTCGGCTCGCAGATGACGTGTTCGAGCAAGATCTGATTTCGCTCCTCGGGCACGGGCCGCTGACGTTCTTTGAGTACAAGCGGCGGTTCCCAGATGCTGCATCAAGCGCTCTTACCGCGGCGATCGTCCGGCATGGACTCGAACTTGAACAACCATTTCTGCTCTCTTTTCCAACCGGCGCACCGTGCCAGTTCTCGATCCGAGCGGCAAAGCAGATGGCGGCGTGCGAGCGCGATATTCGCGACGAGGCGTAACAGCCGTGCGCGAGTGCGTGATGAGCGCTTCGCTGCGCCGAGCGGCTACGCGCGCCGCGGGCGGTTGCGCGTGACAAAGCGCTCCATCCGGTCCATCGCCTCTTCGAGCAAGTCGTAGCGCTGCGCGTAGCAGATGCGGACGTGGCCGGCACCTGCCTCACCGAACGCGGATCCCGGGATGACGGCGACACGCTCCTCCATGAGGAGCCGCTCGGCGAAGGTCTCGTCGTTCATGCCGGCGCTGCCGATGTTCGGGAAGGCGTAGAACGCACCGCGCGGCTCGATGCACCCGAGGCCCATATCGTTGAGGCGCCGAATGACGAGCCGGCGACGACGGTCGTACTCATCGACCATGCCGCGCACATCCTCCTCGCCGCTGGCGAGCGCCTCAATGGCGGCGAACTGCGCCGGAGTCGGCGCCGACATCATCACGTACTGATGCACCTTCATCATCGCTTCCGTCAGCTCGCCGCGGGCGCAGGTGTAGGCCAGCCGCCAGCCGGTCATCGCATATGCCTTCGAGAAGCCGCCGAGGAGGATCGTCCGGTCGAGCATGCCGGGCAGCGCGCTGAAACAGACGTGCTCCGTGCCGTACACGAGCCGGTCGTAGATCTCGTCGGAGATGACGAAGAGGTTGT
>JBBSDV010000008.1:0-36001 GCA_038240335.1 Dehalococcoidia bacterium | reverse complement strand
GCGGTCATGAAGTCGGGCTCGTCGACCGTCTTCACGATCTCGCCCTTGCGGAAGATGACGCCGCGGCCCTTGCCGCCCGCTATGCCTAGATCCGCCATCTTCGCCTCGCCGGGGCCGTTGACGACGCAGCCCATGACGGCGACGGTGAGGATCTTTCCGCGCTTCGTGAAGTGCTCCTCGACCTTGTTCGCCAGCGGGATCAGCTCGATCTCGATTCGCCCGCAGGTGGGGCAGGCGACGAGCGTGGCGCCGCGTTTGCGCAGGTTCAGCGTGTTGAGGATGTCCCAGCAGATCGGCACTTCCTCGACCGGGTCCGCGGCGAGCGATACGCGCAGTGTGTCGCCGATGCCCTCCGACAGCAGGATGCCGATGCCGATCGCGCTTCGTACCGAACCGGCGCGCGGCGTGCCCGCCTCGGTGACGCCGAGGTGCAGCGGGTACGGCACCAGCGGCGCGAGCCTGCGGTATGCCTCGACCATCGTCGGAACGTCGAACGCCTTCATCGAAATCTTGATGTCGTCGAAGTCGGCGTCGTTGAGAACCTTGATCTCCCACAGCGCGGCCTCGACCATGCGGTCCGGCAAGGACGGTGGCAGCTCGCCCTCCGCGAGCGCGCGGATCGGCGGCAACGACCCGGCATTGACGCCGATACGAATCGGGATGCCTCGCGCCTTCGCCTCCCGCGCGACCTCCTTCACCTTCTCGGGGTCGCGAATGTTGCCCGGATTGAGGCGCAGTCCGTGGAAGCCGCCGCGAATTGCCGCGAGCGCCCAGCGGTAGTCGAAGTGAATGTCGGCGATGATCGGCAGCGGCGTGCGCCGCACGATTTCGGGGATGGCGTCGGCGGCGGCGCGATCCGGGATGGCGATGCGAACGATGTCGCAGCCGGCTTCCTTCAGCTGATCGAGCTGGGCGACGGTGGCGTCGACGTTCTCCGTGATCGTCGCGCACATCGACTGCACCGCGATCGGGGCGTCGCCGCCAACCTGGACGTCACCGACATGGACTGGCTTGGATACGCGTCGTGGACTCATCATTTCAGCAGACTATCTCCATTGAATACGCGGATCACGTCAAAGTAGGTTATCACGACCGAGAGCGTAATGATTAGCGCCAACCCGGTCAGGTGCACCAACGCTTCCTTCTGCGGGGCGACGCGCTTCCCGCGCCGGAGAAACTCGATCAGGATGAAGACGAGCCGTCCCCCATCGAACATCGGGATCGGCAGCACGTTCAGCACCGCGAGATTCATGCTGAGCAGTGCGGCGAACTGGATCAGCGACAGCCAGCCCGCCTGGTGAACCACCTCGCCCGTCGTCTGCGCGATGCCAACCGGGCCGGCGAACTGCGGGCTGACGAATCCCCGCGCGTAACCCCAGATCTGGTTCCGGAAGAGGATCAGCGACTCGTAGCTCATCCGCGCGCCGTGCGGGATCGCATCCCACGGCGCCTCCGCTCGCGATTCGGTCGGGATCTCGGATCCCGCCGGCGCGATGAACGTTACGCACGCCGAGTTCGTCTCGGCGAACAAATCCTGCTTGAGTGCCGCGGCTTCCGCGCGAGCCGTGTCGTCGAGATCGCTGCACTGCGCCGCGCTGAGGCCGCGGAAGCCGAAGCTTGTTCCGGCGTAGCACGATGCCGGCGAGCCCGACGCGACGTCCTTCTTGTAATCCGAGAACCCGCTCTTGGCCGACGTCTCGAGCTTGGCCCGATCGGCGCCCGTCGTCGTGACCGGATAGGTATGCAGCGGCGAGATCGAGATGCCGACGGGGCCTTGCGTGTGCTTGACACCGCACTCATCCGTGTACGATCCGGGATTCCACCGCGAATGGACCGTCTTGTCGATCCGCTCCGATGCCGACGCGCCCGTGGCCAAGCGCTTGAGCACTAGATCGATGTCCTGCCCCTGGTGCAGGCGCAGGAAGTACGAGGCATCGGAGGTGCTTTCGACCGCGCGCCCGTCGACCGACAGAATCTGGTCTCCCGCCCGGAGGTCCGCATTTTGCGCCGGACTGCCCGGCGCGATGTCGCCGATCTGGGCGCCGCCGACCGCCACGTTGTGCGGAATCATCAGCGCCGCGCTGAAGAGCGCGATGGCGAGAATCAGGTTCATCGCCGCGCCCGCGCCGATGATCACCGTGCGCTTCCACTTGGGTTGCGCCGCAAGGCTTTCCGGGTCGGTCGGATCTTCCTCGCCAAGCAGCCGCACGAATGCGCCGAGCGGCAGCGCATTGACGGTGTAGTCCGTGTCGCGCCAGCGGAAGCCAAACAGCTTCGGCGGGAAGCCGATGCCGGCCTCGAGCACCTTGACCCCGAACATCTTCGCCGTCACGTAATGCCCGGCTTCGTGGAAGACGATCAGACCAAGCAGAATGCCGACGAAGGGGAGAATGGAGTGCGTCAGTACGTCCAAGGCGCCTCGCGGGTGGGCTCGGTTCAGCCGCCTCTCGGGCGATCATCTCCCTCCACGCGGGAGAGAACGAGCATCTCCATCATTCTACGTTATGCACTGGGCCAAGGTTCAGCCCCGGCGACCCGCCGGCTGCATAGCCCGTATACGGCCGAGCGCAAACTCTCGCGCCCAGCGATCGGCTTCCAGCACGACGTCGATCGTAGGGTCGGCGCTCCCGTCGTGCGCCGATAGTGTCGCATCCACTACCTTCGCGATGCCCGTGAAGCCGAGCGCGCCGACGGCAAACTGCTCGACCGCGACCTCGTCGGCCGCGGCCAGCACCGCCGGCCACGTGCCGCCCTTCGCGCCGGCTTCGAGCGCCAGCCGCAAACACGGATAGCGGCTCATATCTGGCTCGCCGAAGTTCAGGGTTTTCACGCGCGCCAGGTGCAGCTTCGGCACCCCCTCGCAGGCGATCCGCTCGGGATACGTGAGCGCGCACTGGATCGGCAGCCGCATATCGGGCTCGCCGAGTTGTGCCTTGACGCTGCCGTCGGCGAACTCAACGAGCGAATGCACCACGCTTTCGCGGTGCATGACGACCTCGACGCGCGACATCGGAATGTCGAAGAGCCACCGCGCCTCGATCGCCTCGAAGCCCTTGTTCATCAGCGTCGCCGAATCGACCGTGATCTTGCGGCCCATGTCCCACGTCGGGTGCCGCAGCGCCTCGCGTGGCGTCACGCGATCGAGCTCCCGCACGGGCATGTCCCGAAACGCGCCGCCGGAGGCCGTGAGAATCAGCTTCTCGACCGTCGCGATGTCCTCGCCCCACAGGCACTGCCAGATCGCGCTGTGCTCGCTGTCGACCGGCCGCAACTCGCCGCCGCCCCGCGTTGCCGCCGCGGTGACGATGTGTCCGGCCATCACCAGCACTTCTTTGTTCGCCAGCGCCACAGCCTTGCCGACCGCCAGCGCCGCCAGCGTCGGCGCAAGCCCGGCAGCCCCCGCCGTGCCGACAACGACGATGTCGACGTCGGGGTGGGCCGCCATCTCGTCCATCGGCAGCCAGCGCGCCTTTGTGCCGGACGCAGCCTTGATCGTCATATGCCGCTCGGCCGATTGACACCAGACGAAGTCCGGGTGAAACTCGCGCGACTGGTCCTCGAGCAGCGTGTGATTCGATCCGCCCGCCAGCGCCACGACTCGAAAGTGCTCTGGCAGCGATCGAATCACATCAAGCGTCTGCCGTCCGATCGACCCCGTCGACCCGAGCACCGCGATCCGCTTCGGTGTAGCCGTTGTCATGCCAGCAACCTACCACAGCGCTTCACTCGGAGGCGGGAAGCCGGATGCGGCAAGCCGGAGGCGGAATAATCGGAAGCGGAACGCGCAGCATCCGGACGGTGGGGATGCAGAGAGTTCTTCCTTTATGAGCCGCGGCTCATACCCGCGGACGTAAATACAGCGCTTGCGGGAGAGGGCGCAGTGCCGCGAAGCCGCGAAGGGTGCGGAGATCAAGTTGGGCACGTAGCCATTCTATGTTCATCTGTGGATCGTCTGGCCCAGCATCAGCTCCGTCTTCTCGCCCCCCGAGCGATCGCCTCTCGCGCCCCCAACTCCACGATGCGCGTCTCGCCGATCACGCCGCGCTCGACGCCCATCAACATCACCGTCTGCAATCGATGGAAGCCTGTTCGGCCCGCCGCGCCGGGGTTCACGAACAGCACATCTTCCCGGCGCTCAATCAGCGTCTTGTGGCTGTGGCCGGAGACGACGACCTGAGTCTCCGCTTCCGGCTTCGCATGCGGCAGCTGGTGGACCAGATGGAACCGGAGGCCCGCGAGCGTGAAGTCGGCGTGCAGCGGCAACCCCAGCCCGCCGAGCTTCTCGTCGTTGTTGCCCCGGACGGCGTACAACGGCCGCGCCATCGCCCGCAGCGCCTCAAGCACAGCCTGCGACCCGACATCCCCCGCATGCACAATCGCCTCCACGCCGGAAAACGCCGCCGCGAGCCGCGGATCGATGTAGCCGTGCGTGTCCGAGATGATGCCGATGAGCATGACTGCAGGATATCGGGCTGGTGACTGATGACTGGTGTCCCGAACGGGCGATCCGGCGGTAGGCACCTCACCGACGCTTCCATCCCGCCGCCGCGGCTCGTAAGATCGGCGCATGGCGACTGCAGCGCGACGCGCGAGGACGGCAGCGAAGTCACTGACGATTCGCGATTTTCTCGCGCTCGTGCACGGAGGCGTTGTCGCTGCGCTTGGCAAGCGTCTGGACGGGCTCGACACGCGGCAGCGGTTCGGCTACCTCCAGTACTATCGCGGCTTCCCGGCCGTCCATTACGAGGTCTGGGTGCAGCGCAAGACCGCCCGCATGGAGATCGGCCTCCACTTCGAGGGCGAGCGCGATCGCAACTACGCCGCCGCCGAGGTGCTCGCGATGCGCTCCCCCGACGTCATCGCCGCTATAGGGCCGGAATACGAGCTCGAAGAGTGGACTGAGCGCTGGACGCGGCTCCATCGCTCGTTCGCCGCACCGTCGCTCACGCCCGAGTTGGCCGCCGATGCCGCCACGCAGGTGCTGACGCTGATCCTCGGCATGGAGCCGATCCTCGACGCGATGGATCTGCGCGCGTGATCGACTGCCACGTGCACCTCCAGCCGCACGGCTCGCAGCCGCCGATGACGCGCGAGCGCATCGAGGAATACGTGCGCGTCGCGGCCGAGCGCGGCATCACGGCGATCTGCATCACCGAGCACCTCTTCCGCTTTGAGGAGGCCTACAAGGCACTCTTCGGCTGGTGGGATGCCGACCCCGATCCCACCCTGGCGAGCATGGCGGCTGCCTACTGGCGGGATCACGTCTCCGGCAGCGTGCGCGACTACGTGCGCCTCGTCGAGGACGCGAAGCGCGACGGTCTGCCCGTGCTGCTCGGCCTCGAGATGGACTGGCTGCCCGGCAAGGAGCAGGTGCTGCGTGACTTCCTCGCGCCGTACGACTGGGACATCGTGCTCGGTTCGGTGCACTACGTCGGCGCCTGGGGTATCGACGACGATTCGTTCATCGCCGAGTGGGATCGCCGCGACATCGCGGAGGTATGGGACGAGTACGCCGCGCTCGTACGCGACCTCGCAGCCACCGGTCTCGCCGACGTGCTGACTCACCCCGACGTGCTGAAGAAGTTTGGGCATCGCCCACAGAACGAAACGCCGCTGCACACGGCCATCATCGAGGGCGCATCGATGCATGGCATGGCGATCGAGCTCAATAGCAACGGCCTGCGGCGCTGCGGCGAGATCTTCCCCGCACTACCGCTCGTCGAGCGTGCCCATGCCGCAGGCTTGCCGATCACGCTCGCGTCTGACGCCCATACGCCCGACCTCGTCGGCTCGCACTTCGATGATCTAGTCGCCTGGGCGCGCCGTGCCGGCTACGACGAGGCCGTGACCTTCGTCGAGCGCCGCATCCAGCCCTACCAGCTGCCATAGCCGCGCACGGTAGCCCAGTTCCGAATTGGCGGGCATCTGCCGTCGGTGATCAGGCTCTCGCGCTGGCCCAACAAACTGGCAACTCACATCTCGCGGCGGCATAGTTGCACTGATGGCCGATTCCAAGATCAGCCCCGTGCTGTCCCCCGTACCTCCGGTCGAGCCGCGGCCGAGCGCAGTCTCCCGGCTGTTCGGCGTCGCCCGCAGCCCGTGGGCGTTTCAGATCGCAGTTGCAGCGATCCTCATCGCTCTCGTTGTCTGGCAGGTCGACCTCCGCGATCTCGGCCACGCGTTTCGCCACGCCGAGTATGGATGGCTCGCGCTCGCACTCGCGATCTATCTCGTCGCCCGCGTCGTCCACACGTGGGAGTGGCAGATGACGCTGACGAAGGTGGGGCACGCACCGTTCGGCGGCCTCCTCGGCGCGCTGCTCATCGGCAGCCTCGTCAACGCCGTCGTCCCCGCCAGCGCAGGCGACGTTGCGAAGGTGCAGATCATCGCCAACCGCTACGGACTCTCGCGCACCGGCTTGATCACCGGCCGAGGCGCGGAAGCTGTCGTGAACGCGATGATCATGATCATCTTCATCCTCGTCAGCCTCGCCTTGCCGCAGACTGGATTCGCCTCCCCGCGCGTGCTTGTGCTCCTCGCCATCGGCATGTTCTTCGCCTTCGTCGGCTCCGCGCTCCTCAGCAACCTGCTTCCGCGAGACTTGCCGCGTTGGCGCATCATCCAACGATTGCCCGGCCGGGCCCATCGCCCTCTCGAGCATTTCTGGCCGCGCTTTCACGACGGACTTGAGCTGATTCGACGCCCCCGACTGCTGTTCGCCGCGATCCTGCTCAACCTATTCGGCTGGCTGGTCGACCTCGCGATGCTCTGGTCGTACGGCCAGGCGTTCAACCTGCACGTACCCTGGGGGGCGTACCTCTCCGTCACCGTCGCCGTCGCGATCATCACGACGTTCCCGATCACCTTCGGCAACGTCGGCACGTTCGAGTTCGCGTTGCTCCGCGTCCTCTCGATCTACAGCGTCGCCTCCGATCGCGCCCTCGCATTCGCCGTTGGCACGCACGTGTTCAGCACCGTATTCACTGTCGTCCTCGGCCTCGGCGCGATGTGGCTGATGGGCATCGGCCCCGGCGAAATCTTCGGCTTCCGCAAGACAAAGCCCGTCGCCTCGGCGCAGCGCCCGGAGGATCCGGCCGTTGGCTAGCAGCGGGCACCGTCGAGAATCGTAAAAACTAGCTTCCACCGGCATCGATGTGCTTTACTGTTCCGGTTGAACAGGAGAGGTGCGCCGTGCAATTCCGCGACTACTTGAACATCGCCCAAATCCTCGTGGCGATCGTGCTATCCGTCATCATTTTGCTGCAAGCTAAGGGTTCCGGCATCGGCACCGCGCTCGGCGGCGGGACGAGCGGCAGCTTCCGGACGCGCCGTGGCGTCGAGAAGACGCTGTTCCAACTTACAATCATCGTCGCGGTGATCTTTTTCATCGTCGCCGCGTGGGGTGTCAAAGCCCAACTCAGTTGATCCCGCGTGCTCCCTGGCGTACGCGCCTCGCGTCCGCCGCGACGGCGATCGGCACTCCCATGCCATGTGAGGTGCGAGCCAGCCAACCGACACGGTGCCTGCCGTCGTGCCGATAACGCGCACGCGCTGGCCAATCTTCTTCGCCCTCGTCCTCGGGCTTAGCGCCGTCGGCGTCTTCTGGTACATCGTGCTCGCCAATCCCAAGGGCGAAGCCGTGCCCGCGAGCGGTGGCCACTACACCGAGGGCGTGATCCGCGCCTCGGAGCGCATCAACCCGCTCTTCGCCGGCGTCAACGGGACCGACGCCGACCTCGCAGCGTTGATCTTTAGCGGCCTTGTGCGTCTCGGGCCGGATGGCACGCCCCAGCCCGACCTCGCCGAGCGGTGGGAGATCACCGGCAACGGCCAGAGCTACGTATTTCACCTGCGTCAGGGCGTCCAGTGGCAGGACGGCGAAGCGTTCGACGCCGAAGACGTCGTCTTCACCTACAAGGCGATCTCGGCGCCCGGCTTCAAGGGAGACTCCGCGCTCGCCCAACTCATGCAGGGCGTCATCGTCAGTGCCCGCGATCCGCTCACAGTCGAGTTCCGGCTCGAGCAGGCGTACTCACCGTTTCTTGCCTACCTCACCGTCGGCATCCTCCCGCGCCACCTGTTGGCGAGCCTGGACCAAAACGCTCTCTTCAACGCGCCCTTCAATGCGCAGCCCGTCGGTACGGGGCCGTATGCGTTGAAAAGCCGCAGCGACGATAGCGTCGTCCTCAAGCCCAACGCCACGTACTATCTCGGTCCGCCGCATATCGCCGTGTTCGAGCTGAAATCGTTCTCTGATAACGGCGCGCTCATCGCCGCCCTGCGCTCGGGTGGGATCGACGGCGCACTGCTTGGCGCCAACCTGGCACCTGCTGATCTCGTGTCGTTCCGTGCTGATGATCGCGTGGCCGTCCACGACATCACATCAACGTCGTACATCACGGTCGAACTCGACACGCGTTCTCCGCTGTTTTCCGATCCCTCGGTGCGCCGCGCGCTGCTCGAAAGCATCGATCGGCAATCGTTGATCGACAGCGTGATCGCCGGGCGCGGCACGGTCGTCGACGACAGTATTCCCACGCAATCATGGGCTTACGCCGCCACTGACCGCATCTCTTTCGATGCCGAGGCCGCCGCCGCCGCGCTTGACGCCGGCGGTTGGCTCGTCGGCGGCGATGGCGTGCGCCGCAAGGGCGGCGCCGCCCTTTCCTTCAGCCTCAGCACGGCCAACGACGTGCAGCGTACCGCCGTCGCGGACAACCTCGCGTACCAGTGGCGAAAAATCGGCATCGACGCCCAGGTGCAGCCGCTCACTGCGGCATCGTTCACCAACGACTATCTGCTCCCGCGCAAGTTCCAGGCCGCGCTCGTCGCCATTGACCCCGGCCCCGATCCCGACCCGTACCCCTTCTGGCACAGCAGCCAAATTACGCCACCGGGACGGAACCTTGCCGACTACTCCGAGACGCGCATCGACGACGTGCTGCAGCGCGCGCGCCAGACAACCGACGTCGCGCGCCGCAAAGAGCTCTACGCGCAGTTCGAGGACTATCTCATCTCCGCCACGCCCGCCCTGCCGCTGTACGCCCCGACGTACACATACGCCCAGTCATCGCGCGTGCACGGCTTCGCGCCGTCGCTGCTCTTCACACCGGCTTCGCGTTTCGCCAATGTCACTGCCTGGTTTATCGAAACGCGGGTCCAATAGCCCGCGAGATACGCGTACCGCCCGGCCAATAGTTGGCTGTGGCGCCGAGCGCGTGTGGGTCGCCGGTCGTCGGTCACCAGTCATCAGCCCGCCAATTACTACCCGACGAGCTCCATAACGACGTCGCGCACGATCTCCGCCGGCACGTCGTCACGGATAATCGGCCGCCCGGCGTCCTCAAGCAGCACCCAGCGCACCTTCTTCCCGGCGACCTTCTTGTCGAGCGCGATCGCCGCGAGCACGGCATCCGCTTCGAGCCCCGGGTGGCGCAGCGGCAGCTTGTAGGTCTCGAACAGCCGCGCCTGCCGCTCGCCGATGTGCGCTGGCGTAATCCCCATGCGTCGGCCGATCTGCGCCGCCGCCATCATGCCGGCGCTGATCGCTTCGCCGTGCCGGATCCGCCGGTAGCCGCTGACGGCCTCGATCGCATGGCCGATCGTGTGGCCGTAGTTGAGAATCATCCGGCGACCGGCCTCGCGTTCGTCTCCCGACACGACGCCTGCCTTCAGTGCGGCGTTCCTCGCGACCATCTCCGTCAACGCCTTCGGTTCCATCGCCAGCAGCGGCGCAGCGTCTTCGAGGATGTCGAGCATCGGCGGATCGAGGATGAACCCGTGCTTGATGATCTCGGCGAAGCCCTCGCGAAATGATCGCGGCGGCAGCGACGTGAGCAGCGCCGGATCCTCCACGACCAGCCGTGGCGGATAAAAGGCGCCGATAAGGTTCTTGCCGCGCGGGTGATCGATCGCCACCTTGCCGCCGATCGAGGCGTCGACCATCGCGAGCAGCGATGTCGGCACCTGCACGAACGGCAGCCCGCGCATCCACGTCGCGGCGACGAACCCGGCGAGGTCACCGATCACGCCGCCGCCGAGCGCCACGATCGGCGATCCGCGCTCGGCGCGGCAATCGTACAGCCAGTCGTAGAGGATGCGCGCCACGCGGAGGCTCTTACTCGCCTCGCCGGGCGCGATGTCCAGAAAGATCTCGACGTCGCCGAACCCCGCCGTTCGTAGCATGTGGGCAACATCGAGTGCGTGCAGCTTCGCTACGTTCCGGTCGGTGATGATGAACGCGGAGCCTTCAAGCCCCGCGTCGCGCATCAGCGACCCGAGCTTTTGCGAGGCGCCCCACTCGCAGACGACGTCGTAGGCGCCGTTCTCCGCATCGACGCGGATCATGCGGTGCCGCCGGCCACCGCCGACCGCTCCCGATACGCGAGCAGCACCTGATGCGTCACTTGATCCGGCGTCATGTCGTCGGTCTGGATGATGAAGTCGGCGACCTGCGCGTATAGCGGCTGCCGCTCCTGCTTCATCTCGATGATTTTCGAAAGCGGCTCGTCGCCCTGCAGCAGCGGCCGCTCCGATACGTGCGAGCTTGATGCGGCAACGCGCGACGCGATCGTCTCCGGTCGTGCGTCGAGGCAGACGATAAAGCCGCGGCGCTTCATCGCCTCCCGGTTCGCCTCGGCGAGGATGGCGCCGCCGCCCGTCGCGACGACGATGTTCGATTTCTTCGCCGTCTCGTCGAGCACGTTTGTCTCGAGCAGCCGGAACGCTGCCTCGCCGCCCGCGCGGAAGATCGTCGGGATGCCTTCTCCCGCCGCCTGCTCGATCAGCGTGTCGAGATCGACGGCGAGCCAATCGAGCGCAGCAGCAAGCGGCCGCGCGATGCGCGACTTGCCCGTCCCCATGAAGCCGATCAGCCAGATTTGTTCGTAGTTCATGCCTGTACTCTCTCGGTCACGGCGAGCGCCACCGTCACGATACGCATCGCCGTCTCATCGTACCGCGCGAGCGTCGGCCCGTGCGTCGCGACTCTGCGGAACCGCGCGGTGGCACGCGCGCGTTGCCTGTCGCGAACGTACTTAGCGGCGTAGCGCTACTCTTCTCCAACATCCACCATCCAGATCAGCTCTCGCGCAGGTCACGCGGCCCGATCGTCGTCTCAAACGCGCGCCAGTTGCGGAGGGTCTCTTGCAGCGAGTCGCCGCCGAACTTCTCCAGCGCCGCCGTCGCTAACACGATCGCGCACATCGCCTCGACGATGATGCCGGCCGCCGGCACGACGCAGACGTCGCTGCGCTCGTAGTGCGCCGCGATCTCCTCCCCTGTCCGCAAATCCGCCGATGGCAACGAGCGCGGCAGCGTGGCGATCGGCTTGAGTGCGACGCGCACGACGAGATCCTGGCCGTCGGTGATGCCGCCCTCGGTGCCGCCGGCGTTGTTCGTCGCCCGCTCCCACATCCGGTTCGCCCACTGCTGCCGCGGCAGGATCACATCGTGGATCTGCGAGCCGGTCTTGCGCGTCGAACCGAAGCCCGCGCCGATCTCGACGCCCTTCACGCTGTGGATGCTCATCAGCGCCTGCGCCAGCCGGCCGTCAATCTTGCGATCCCAGTGGACGTGGCTACCGAGGCCCATCGGCACGTTCGTCACCCGCCCTTCGACGACGCCGCCGAGGGTGTCGCCGGCGTTCCGCGCCGCGTCGATCGCCACAACCATCCGCTCCGCACCGGTAACGTCGGCGCAGCGCACCGGCGACTCTTCGAGCGCCCTCCAGTCGATCACGTCCGGCGCCTCGGCGTCGACGTCGCCGATCTGAACCGTGTGGCTGTAGAACTGCATCCCCATCTCGTCGAGGAAGCGCTTGCAGACGGCGCCGACGGCAACGCGCGCGGCTGTCTCGCGCGCGCTGGCCCGCTCGAGAATGTTGCGCACGTCGTCAAAGTCGTACTTCACCGTGCCCGCGAGGTCGGCGTGGCCGGGCCGCAGCCGCGTCACCTTCTCGGCCGCGCCGTCGATCGGCGCGACCGACATTTGCTCCGTCCAGTTCACCCAATCTCGGTTCTGGATCGTCATCGCGATCGGGCTGCCGAGCGTCAGGCCGTGCCGCACACCCGAAATGATCTCCGCGCGATCCTGCTCGATCTTCTGCCGCCGGCCGCGGCCGTACCCGCCCTGCCGGCGCCGCAGATCGATCGCGATGAAGTCTTCGGAGAGCGGCAACCCGGCGGGCAAGCCCTCGATGATGATCGAGAGCGCCTTACCGTGGGACTCGCCGGCGGTCAGAAATCGCAGCACCTAGTCGTCCTTGTAGAACGCGGCGGGCACGCCGGTCGTCGTCGCGTTCGGGTCGATCGGCAGCGGGTTGCCGTGGTCATCCAGCAGGAAGCGGCCGCCCAACATCCGAACGACCTCCTCGGCGTCGAGCTCGTCCCACTCGACGACTTCCGCCACTTCGCGCCGGCAGTCCGTCGACAGAATGCAGCGCTGCCCCGACCCGGCGTCGTCGCGGTAGCTCGTGTAGACGTCGATCTGCACGTGCCCCAGCTTGGCGTTCGGGATGTCGTACATCACCATATCGGCCAGCTTCGCGCTCACCCGCATCCCCTCCTGCAGCGCCGAACTCACCTCGCGCCGGACGCCGTCGACGAGCGCGTAGCGCGCCTCCGCGGTGGCGCTGATCCGCACGCCCTCGGAGTCGGCAGCGAGCAGTTCCGCGCTCTGCACGCCGTGCCAGATCGCCGGATCCGTGCCCTTCGGCATCCGCTTCGTCTTCCAGTGATCAATCTCGTCGCCGACGAGCGTCGTGATCGCGTTCACGTCGCCGCGGTCGACGAGCTTGCGCCACTCGAGCTGCGCCCGCGTCCCTTGTACGATCACCCACCCGACGATGAGGAACATGCCGAACAGCACGACAATCGCCACGGCGATCCCGTAATCCGAAGCCGCGAGCAGTGGCAGTAGCATCGCCTAGAGTATGGCATACCATCCCTCGTCGATCGCATGCCGTCAGCCACTCGATGCCGGTGACAGTTGGAGGAACGCGAGGGCTGGCTTAGACTTCGGTACACGGGCGTTCGCGCGCCGACCATGAAGCGCGGCGCCGTTACTGGAGGACAAGCCATGGTTGCGATCTTCGGTGACATCACCGGCAAGGACGACTACACCCACCCCCTCGGCCCCGAACCGAACTTCAACGAGAGCATGTATTTCAACTTCTTCGACCGCGCTCGCTCCGCCGGCGGCTTCCTCCGCCTCGGCAACCGCGCCAACGAGGGGCGCGCCGAGATGACGTTGACCTTGTTCATGCCGGATGGCAGCGTGCTGTTCCAGTACGATAAGCCGCAGATCGCGAACAATGACGCGATGGACGCCGGCGGCATGCGCTTCGAGGTGATCGAGCCCCTCGAGAAGCTGCGCACCGTCTATGAAGGCGGCGCGGTACACCTCGCCGATCCGACGCAGATGGCCGATCCGCGCAAGGCCTTCACCGAGAACCCGAAGAAGAAGGTGCGCGTCGACCTCATCCACGAAGCGGCCGGTCCGGCGTACGGGAGCACCGGCGCTCGCCACACGGTCGTCGACCCGGAGAAGGAGTTCGCCAAGGCGCACTACGAGCAGCACATGCGCGTCCACGGCACAATCGACGTCGATGGTGTGACGAGCGAGATCGAGGGCCTCGGCCTGCGTGACCACTCGTGGGGGCCGCGCTACTGGCAGGCCATCCACTCCTACCGCTGGCTGACGATCAACTTCGCCCCGGACTTCGGCATGATGGTGTCGACCGTCTCGCGCGATCCGGAGCACCGAACGCAGGCCGGCGTCGTCTACCGCGGCGACAAGATGGAGCAGATTGTCGGCGTCGATATCGAGACTGTGTTCGACGACGGCGGCCTCTACCACCGCGATCTCGTCGCCCATCTCGTGCTCGGTTCCGGCGAGAAGCTCGACGTCACCGGCAAGGTCATGGGCTTCATTCCGCTGCGCAACCGCCGCGACGGCATGACCACCCACGTCGGCGAAGGCATGACCGAGTTTCGCTGCGGCGACGCCGTCGGCTACGGCCTCTCCGAGTACCTCGATCAAGTTGCTTGACGATCACGAGATCGCCGCTCGCGTCGCCGCGTTCATAGCGCGTCAGTCGGACGCGAAGGGCGTGCGCATCGAAGACCTCCGCCGGCTGACCGGCGGCGCCTCGCGCGAGACGTGGGCGCTCGACGCAGTTCTCGATCGCGGGCACGACGCGACGGAGACGCTGCCGCTGATCTGGCAGCGCGACGTGCGCGGTGCGGCAAAGTCGCTCTCGCGGCAGCTCGAGTACCAGCTCATGCAGGCGGCGTTCTCCGTAGGCATCGCCGCGCCCGAGCCGTTGTTCTTCGGCGACGAGTCGCTCGGCGAGGGCGAGTCCTTCTTCGTCCGCCGCGTCGAGGGCGAAACGCTGCCGAAGCGCCTCCTTCGCGACGGCGAATACGCGAACGCCCGCTCCGTGCTCACGCCGCAGCTGGGCGCCCTCGCCGCCCGCATCCACGCCATCGATCCAGCCGCGCACAACCTCGCCGGCCTGCCGGCGCCGACGACGGGAATGTCGCCCGCCGCATACGAAGTGGAGCGCTACGAGCAGGTGTTTCGGGCCATCGCGCTGGAACCGCACCCCGTGTTCGAGCTGGCGTTCCGCTGGCTCCGTCAGCACAAGGTGATTGCCGGCGCGCGGGGCTCAGCGGACGAGTCCAATCTGCGCATGCTCGTCCACGGCGACTTCCGTATCGGCAACGTGCTCTTCGGCCCGGAGGGCCTGCGCGTGATGCTCGACTGGGAACTCGCCCACATCGGCGACCCGATGGAGGACCTCGGCTTCCTGTGCGTCCGTTCTTGGCGGTTCGGCGGCCTCAAGCCGGTCGGCGGCATCGGCGACCGCGACGAGCTATTCGCCGCCTACGAAGCCGCCGGTGGCGAGACGATCGATCCGGAGCGCGTGCGGTTCTGGGAGGTGTTCGGCAACCTGCGCTGGGGCGTCATCTGCCTGAGCCAGGCGCGCACCTACCTCGACGGCCACAGCAACAGCGTGGAATTAGCCGCCATCGGTCGCCGCACCGCCGAGACAGAATGGGAACTCCTCGATCTGGTCGGATAGCCGAGGTGATACCGGGCGATCACGGCGGCCCCGCACTGGTCGATCAGACATTAGCGTCAATCGATTTTGAGTCGTCACGTCGCGGTGGCTAGTGGTTGCTTCTGAAATCTCAATACTCTCGATATGTCGTGTGACAGCGTGAGCCTCGATTCGGATCGAGCGGTCGAATGAAGCGGGAGTGAAGAGGGCGCAGCGCCTCTGCCGGGGTTCGGGGTGTCCCCGAAGCGTTTCGTTCAGTTTAAAAAATGTATCCGGGCACGCGCGAGCGGACACGGCCAATGAGGCGAGGAAGTCGGAGAACGTCGACGACGAATCCTCATCACGAAACGGAGCGTTTGAAGCAAAACCTAGCATGTCAGTTCTCAACAACGGCGACGCAACCGCTATGCACCAATCACCAGGAGACCAACCATGCACGACCGCCCGACCGTCGACGAACTCCTGCGAGCGGTCGAGATCCTGCTAGATGAGCAACTCGTGCCGGCGCTCGAAGGATCGCGAAAGTACAACGCGCGCGTCGCCAGCAATGTCATTCGCATCGTCAGGCGCGAGCTCCAGCACGAGGAGCGGCAGCTCGACGCCGAATGGCGCGGCCTCGACTTGGTGCTCGGTGCGGCTATCCGCCCGCCGTCGCTCGCAGCCGCAAAGCAGTCGATGCACGAGCGCAACGACGAACTCTCCGAGCGCATCCGTGAGGGCGATGCCGATGCCGGCGAATTCCGCGACCTCGTCCTCGGCCACCTGCGCGACACCGTCCACGCGAAGCTCGAAGTGTCGAACCCGCGCTGGCTGCCGGACTAGGGTTGACTTCTCACGACGGCGCTCGCGCCGCGCGATCGCGTTCCTCGCTGGCCAGTTCCGTCGCCTCCGTCTCGTCGGCATGTCGGCCAAGCGAGAACACGTCGGCGATATCGAGCTTGAGTGCCCAGATCGCAATTGCCCCTGCGCCCGTGATCCACAGGATGTTGAAGATGTGCGATGCGATCGCGAACCCGCCCGCCAGTCCCGCCTCCACGCCAAGCGCCTTCACGATCTCGGTGATCACGACCTCATAGGGTCCGATGTTTGATGGCGCCACCGGCACGGAGCCGATCAGGTTCGCCGCCACCATGATCAACATCCACGCCGGCATCGACAGGTGGATGTCAAACGCCAACCCGAACAGCGCGAACATCCCCACCTCGAGTAGCCAGATTGCGAACGAAAGCGCGATCGCCTGCGAGCCGAGCCGCACATCGCGAAACACGGCGAGCCCGTCGATAAAGTGCGGCACCGTCGACTCGATCGCGTGCTGGAACCGATGCGGCAGCCGCGAGAATGGCCCGCTGCACTCCCATCCTTCCCGCAGCTTCAGGTGCGAGATCGGGATGACGGCGATCAGGCCGCCGGACACGAGGCCGAGCACGCCCCAGAAGATGCCGGTCGGAAAGCCATGCAGGTCGATCAGCGCCAGCCCGATCTGCCCCAGCACAGCAAACGCGATGCCGTCGAGCAGCGACTCCGTGGCGAACACCGTCGCTGCGATGCGCGCGCGACTGACGCCATAGCGCTGCGCCGGGATCTGGACACGGATGACGTCGCCGATCCGCGCCGGCACCACGTTGTTCGCGAGGTTCGAGACGAGCAGCACACCGAACAGCGTCGGCAGCGGCACGTCCGCGAAGTTCGACATCATCACGCGCCAGCGCTGCGCCACGAGCAGCTTCGCGAGCCCGAACAGCGCCAGCGCCGGGACCACGTACGCGTAGTTCGCGTCCTTGAGCGCGCGCCCTGCCTCGTGCAGGTCGATGCGCCAGAGCAGAATGCCCATCAGCGCAAGGCTAACCGCCGTTCGGAACAGCAGCTGGCGTTCAAGCAACCGAGACCGCGGGCGAGCAGACATCCTGCGCGGGCACCTCTAGCGAACGGTAGCACAGCATCCCGGCACCCGCGCTAGGAGCGGTGGTTCGAGGCGGGTACGCGCAAGCGGACACCGCGAATGAGTCGAGAACGTCGGATTCGCCCCCAAAAAAATAGCCGCATCATCCCCCAACTTGGCTCTTCGCTCGTGGCGGCGAGGCACCGTCGGAATCCGGCCCGTACGCGTTACCATTCGTGTAGACCCTGAACGATCCTAGGTAATCGACCGCCGTCCCTGCGCTGCGGAGAATCCGGGAAAGTGCCAAAAGATTACATAACGATGGAGACGAGCGAAAGCCGTTGTGCCTGCATTTGGTAAGCTGTACATATAGTCGATAACTATCCAAGCTATAGACCGAACACCGCGAATTGAACGAGGAGGGGACGATGGTCGTCGCGACGAAGGTGAACGCCGAGCGGGTCTACTACAACTACGAGGGCCAGCTGCCGCCCGTCACTCTCGAGCCGGAACCGGTGACGCCGCCGTCGATGCAGGAAGACCTGCCGAAGCTGATCACAGACACGACCCTCCGCGACGGCGCGCAGGACAGCCGCTTCGCCGTGTTCCCCCCGGAGACGCGCGTCAAGTACTACGACGCCCTGCACCGCCTCGACAACAACACCGGCACGATCTTCGCCGTCGAGGCCTTCATCTACCAGAAGCGCGACGTATGGACGCTTGAAAAGCTGCTCGAACTCGGCTATGAATGGCCGCGCGTGACGACCTGGACGCGGGCGACGCCGAAGGACATCAAGCTGCTGGTCGAGGTGTCGCAGGGCAAGGTGAAGGAGACGGGCATGCTCGCCTCCGCCTCGGATCACCACATCTTCGACAAGCTGGCGTACGCGTCGAAGGAAGACGCGATCGAGAAGTACCTGCAGCCGATCCGCACCGCGCTCGAGAACAACATCATCCCGCGCATCCACCTCGAGGACTGCACGCGCGCCGACATTCACGGGTGGGTGATCCCGTTCATGCAGCGAGTGATGGAGGAGAGCAAGGGCATCGCGAAGTTCCGCATCTGCGACACCATCGGTTGGGGCAGCCCCGACCCGTACGCATCGCTTCCGTGGGGCATCCCCCGCCTCTTCACCACCATCCGCGCCGAAACGGGCGCCGAGCTCGAGTTCCACGGCCACAACGACTTCGGTCTCGCGACGGCCAACTCGATCGCCGCATGGCGCTACGGCGCGAAGAAGGTCAACGTCGCGTTCGCCGGCCTCGGCGAGCGCACCGGCAACACGTCGCTCGAGCAGATGATCGCGGCGCTGATCCGCCACTATGGCGACCCCGGCTTCGATCTGCATGTGCTCGAAGAGATGAAGCAGCTCGTCCATGGCGAGGTGATCGAGCTGAACGACCGTCTGCCGCTGATCGGCGACGTCTTCACGACGACGGCCGGCATCCACCAGGCCGGCGTCGGCCGCCAGGACGCCGCCCCGGGTGGGCTGATCTACCTGCCGTTCGCAGCGTCGCTGTTCGGGCGTCAAGAGAATGAACTGAGCCGCGTCGGCTCCCTGTCGGGTTCGGAGGGCATCATCTCGGTGCTGAACCGCGAGCTTACCCGCACGGGCAGTGAGACCCGCGTCAAAGAGACGAGCCGTGTCGTCAAGCAGATCTACGACCGCATCCAGGACGAGTACAACGGCCAGTTCGACGAGCAGCACGACCACTGGGTCAACGCCCGCCGCTCGTTCTTCACGAGCGAGGACATCATCGAACTAGCCCGCGAGTTCGGCGCGATCTAGTGCAAGGGGCGTCCGTCGCGGGAAAGTGGGAGTGCAGAGGGCGCAGCGCATCTGCCGGGGGTTCGGGGGTGTCCCCCGAAAATCTTCTCATTTCATAGTCTGTATCCGGGTACGCGCGAGCGGACACGGCGAGTGTGGCGAGGAAGTCCGGTGCGCGAGCAATCGGGCGTCTCGCTATGTGGCGGCTCCGATATATTTGCACCATGACAGTGCACTACGAGCGCCGCCACGCCGTCGCCATCCTCACCATCGACCGCCCGGAACGGCGCAACGCCGTCGATGGCCCGACGGCCGCCGCGCTGTGCGAGCACTACCTCGAGTTCGTCGCCGATGACGCCGCGCGCGTGCTCGTCGTCACCGGCGCCGGCGGTCAATCGTTCTGTGCCGGCGCCGACCTCAAGGCCATGAACAACCCGGCGATGGCGCCCGAAGGCCCGATGGGCTTCACGCGCCTCGCGTCCCCAAAACCGACGATCGCGGCGATCGAAGGCTGGTGCGTCGCCGGCGGCCTCGAGATCGCCTGCTGGTGCGACATCCGCGTCGCTTCCGCCGGCTCGCACCTCGGCTGTCTCGAACGGCGCTGGGGTGTCCCGTTGATCGACGGCGGCACGCAGCGCCTGCCGCGCATCGTCGGCCTCGGTCGCGCGCTCGATCTCGTGCTCACCGGCCGCGTCATCGACGCCGCTGAGGCGCAGTCCATCGGCCTCATCACCCGCATCGTCCCGGACGGCGAGGCTCTCTCGTCGGCGATTGAGCTCGCGGCGCAGATCGCCGCCTTCCCGTGGTCGTGCGTGCTCGCTGACCGCGAGGCGATGTACGAAGGCCTCGGCAAGCCGCTCTCCGAAGGCATTGCCATCGAGGCCGCCCTCGGCCGCACCGTGATCGGCGAGGCCCAGTCAGGCGCCGCCCGCTTCGCATCCGGCGCCGGCCGCGGCGGCAAGTTCGGCACCGCATAGCCGCGCTCAAGGTACGCGGCCGTGAGGTAGGATTTAAGCCAATGCGGCGCTCGTTGTCGAGCCGTTCGAGGAGCATTGCCATGGTCACGATCACACCGAGCATCATCCAGGAGATGGTCGACCGCATCGTCCGCGACTTCGCCCCCGCGAAGGTGATCCTCTTCGGATCGCAAGCCCGCGGCGAAGGGACGCGCGACAGCGATGTCGACCTCCTCGTTGTCCTCGACCAAATCGATGACAAGATGGCAACTGTGGTGGCGATCATGGGCGTGTTGAGAGGGATCGGCGTTCCTAAGGATATTATCGTCACGACACCGGACGAGATCGTCCGCCGGGGACACATTGTGGGCACGATAATATTCTGGGCGTTGCGCGACGGTCGCGTGATGTATGAGCGATGAGAGCGAACGGTTGGCGATTACGGATGAATGGATGAGCATCGCCGAGAGTGACTTGTCGGCAGCCCAACATCCCGACCTGCACCCGGGGATCCGGTGCTACCACGCCCAGCAAGCAGCCGAGAAGGCCATGAAGGCCACGCTCGTGCGCGACGCAACTGACTTTCCGAAGACCCACCATCTCGACCGGCTTAGTGCCTTGCTTTCAGTGCCTGGTATCGTCGTTGCCACGAAGGACGATCTCGAGTGGCTCACAAGATGCGCCACAACCGATCGCTATCCCGGCGTGGGCCGCGATCTGTCGGCGCTCGACGCCGATCGCGCCGCAACCCTCGCCCAGAGCATCGTCGATGCAGCACGCGCCTACATCGAGCGACAAGCGTAACTAGCGAACGTCAGTCTCGTGAGAGCGGCTGACGCCGACGGCGGTACTTGAGCCACACCTTCACGATCGCCGCATTCGCCCGGTACGCCGCGAGCGCACTGCCCCGCACGGAGCCGCTCACCTTCGATGTGCCAATGCGCCGCCGGTAGCCCGTCTCGATCTCGAGGATGCGTGCGCCCGAGAGCGCGGCCGACGTCACCAGCTCCGCCGGCCAGCCGTGCGTCCGCTCTCGCAGGTCGAACGACAGCAGCGTGCTCCTGCGCAGCGCCTTCAGCGAAGGGAGATCGTGAACGGGCCGGCCCGACGCCCGCCGAATCAGCCACGTCATGAACATGTTGCCGGCGCGCTGGTGCCATAGCATCGCGCCACGCTCGACGATGCCCGCCCGCACGCCGAATACCACATCGACTTCGTCGCGACGAATTGGTTCGACGAGTTCCGCGAGCCGCGTGGGCACGTCGCTGTGGTCGCCGTCCATAAAGACGTAGACATCGGCATCGGGCGCTGCCTCAACCCCGGCCATCGACGCCGCGCCATACCCGCGCTCCGGCTGGCTGACCACGCGCGCGCCGGCCGCGCTCGCGACCACCGCGGTCGCATCCGTGCTGCCGTTATCGACGACGATGACCTCGTCGATCAGGTCGCGTGGGATCTCGGCCACCACCTTGCCGATGGCATGTTCTTCGTTCAGCGCCGGGATGATAGCAACGACGTTCACGGCGACCTCCTCAGCACGCGCACGCCATCGCGCGAGAAGAGCTCGCTGTAGCCGAGGCGGCCCAGCGACGCAAGCATGCGGTCGTACCCCGAGTCGCGTGACTGCGCCGTCACGGGGAGCGTTGGGTCGACGATCACGTATTCGGCATCGCCCAGGTTCGGGAACTCGTACAGCCCCTCGCGATGAGCCAGATGCGGCCCGATCGTCGTCTGTGCACTGACGCTCGCGTCGTCCGGCACCGCGCGAACCGCGTCGTCGAGCGCCGCAATGTGCGTCTGGTTCATCGAGGGCCGATGCTCGAAGGCGTACGGACTGCGCGCCTGGAACGTCCATGCCGCAGCGAAGAATACAATCGTACTGGCCACCAACACGCGTCCATGCCCGGAACCGACCCGCCGGACGAGCCGCGCGATGCCCACGCCCTCACGCACGTCGGCAATCGCGAGCGTAACGGCCACCCAGCTCAGCGCGAGCGGCGCCATCACGTAGTGCAGGTCGAGCGTGGATTGCTGTGGATGGTCGGCGAGCGTGCTGAGCAGCGTGTTCGGCAGCGCACCCAGCAGCGTGACCGGCGAGAGCAGCGCCACGAATGCTGTCGTCGAGAGGAGACGCAGGACGGCTTCGACCGGTCCCGAAGCGAGATGCTCGAATGCCCGGCTCACAAGGTGCGGCGTGAGTGTCAACGCATTCGAGCCATCGCTGAGGTAGGCATAACGGGCCGTCAGGTCACTCGATCCGTCCCGGAGCCAGGGCATCACGACCAGCACAACAGCGAAGGCCCAGACGAATGCGACCGAGAGCAACGTCCCCGCCGCGCGCCGGTGGCCGCCAACGGCCAGCAGCATTGCGAATGCCGCAAGCACCAGCGGCATATCCTCCTTCATCGCGAGCAACGGCAACAGCGCCACGACCGTCGCAACAGGTCGGTGTGCCGTCAGGTAATACAGCGCGAGGAAGGCGAAGAACAGCCCCATCAGCTCCGGATGAAAGTCGAAGTCCAGAGCGTTATGCAGCGGAGCGCTGAGCAGGTACGCGCACGTGAACGCCAGCGCGGCGACGCCGCTGTCGCTCGCGCGCCGGACCGCGTAGTACAACGGCACCGCCGCGAACGAGACGAACAACGTCTGCGTGATCAGCAGCAGTTCGACACCGCCGCCGAGGCGGTAACCCGCAGCGAAGAGCAGCAGGACGGGCTGAAAGTGCTGTCCGAGAAAGTTGTATGTGACGAACGTCGTTTCGAACCAGCGCCCGTGCGCCGTGTTCCAGACGATCTGGTCGAAGAAGGCGAGGTCGTACGACGAACTCTCGTACGCGTGATGCCGGTGCAACGCGAAGCGAGCGAAGACAACGGCGGCGACGATTGCGACGGCGCATGCCGCGGCCTCGGTCCATCGAGCGACGACGAAGGCAGTCGCTACTTCGGTTCGTCCGCGCGCAACAGCTGTCCCTAGCGACGAAGGTGCGGCATTCAACGAGGCACGCCCTGACTCACGCAACGGGCAGCAATACCGAGAACGCGGCCCCCGCTCCCGGCTCCGATAGCACTTCCACGACCCCGCCGTGCGATTCGACGATCCCTCGCGTGATGGCCAATCCCAGCCCGGCGCCGTCGTCAGCGCCGGGCGCCCGCCGCCGCGACTTCTCGGCACGATAGAAGCGCGCCCAGATGTGCGGCAGGTCGGCCGCCTCGATGCCGTCGCCGGTGTCGCTCACGCGCAGCGACACACGATCGCCGTCGACCGCGACCCGCACGTCGATGCGGCCGCCGGTCGGCGTGTGCTCCAGCGCGTTCCTCACCAGGTTCGCAATCGCGCGTTCGATGCGCGTCCCATCGAGCAGTACCTCGGGCGGTGTGCCGGTCACGTTCAGCGCGAGTGTGACACCGTTGCCGCGCGCCTGCGCCTGCATCGCGTCGACTACCTCCGCGGCCACTTCCTGTAGCGTTACCGGTTGCTTGTCGAGCCTCATCGCGCCAGCGTCGATCTGTGCCAGCTCGAACAGGTCGTTGATCATTCGGCTCAGCCGCTCGATCTCGCGGCGCATCGTGCTGTAGTAGCGCGCCACCTCGGCCTCGTCGTCGACGACCCGATCATCGAGCGCCTCGACCATCGCGCGCACGCTCGCGAGCGGCGTCCGCAGGTCGTGCGAGATTGCTGCCGTCAACTCCCGCCGCTCCTTATCGAGCATCTTGCGCTGCTCCTCCGCCCCTTGCAGCCGCAACGCCAGAGCGTTGACGTCGATCGCCAGTTGCGTCACCTCATCGCCGCCGGAGATCGCGATCATTTGTCCGTAGTCGCCGACCGCGAGGGTAGTGATGCCGGCACGGATCGACTCGAGGCGCCCCGTAATCGTGGACGCCATCCAGAGGCTGAACAGCGTCGTCACGACGGCGCTGAAGACGAGGAGTGCGATCAGAAGCTTCAGGTCGTGCGACGTCGACACGAACATCAGCTGCGCAACGATGAAGACATTCAGGAGCGCAACGCCGCCGCTGATTGCCGCGCCCAAAAACGCCTTCGTCTGGATGCTGAGACCGACCGCACGATCTGCGAGCTGCACAGCGATCCAGCCGCCAGCCATCGTTGCGATGCCAGACAGCGTCAGATAGTAGAACAGCTGCCGGATGTCTCGCGCGGGCGGCGACAGCAGCGTCTCGACGAGCAGTACGCCGGCCCCAATCGCGAGCGTCAGCGTCAGCACGGCGCCGAGCCATTGGCGCGGCAGCGGCAGTAACGGCCGGCCGAGTTCGGTGCTACGGCTCAAACTTGTACCCCACCCCCCAGATCGTCTTTAGGTGGCGCGGACGCGACGGATCGCTCTCGACTTTTGCACGGAGGCGCCGCATATGCACTGTCACCGTGCCAGGATCGCCCGCGAATTCGTAATCCCAGACGGAGGTCATGAGCTGGTCCCGGCTGAACACCTGGTTCGGGTGCCGTGCGAGATGCATCAGCAGGTCGAACTCGCGCGCCGTCAGCTTGATCGCTCCGCGGCGATCCTCGACGACGCGCGTACGTCCGTTGATCCGCAGATCCTCGAATCGCAGCGCGTCACCGTCAACCTCGCTGCGTGTGTTGCTGCGGCGCAGCACCGTCTTGACTCTCGCGGCGAGTTCGCGCGGCGAGAACGGCTTCGTCATATAGTCGTCGGCGCCAAGGCCGAGACCGAGCAGCTTGTCGATCTCCTCGCCGCGAGCAGTGAGCATGATCACCGGCGCCTGCGAGGTCGCACGGATCTGGCGGCACACTTCCATCCCGTCGAGATTGGGCAGCATCACGTCGAGGACGACGAGGTCGGGCTGAAATCGCGTGAACGCATCGAGCGCAGCTCCACCATCGGCCACGCACTGCACTTCATGACCGTCGCGGCGCAGGTAGCGCGCGACGACTTCCGCCACCATCGGCTCGTCCTCGACAACGAGAATGCGTTCTGCCGACATCATCCCTCGATACAAGAATATCGACGAATGCTTACGCAAGCATTACGAGCCTTACACACATCAGCCTCAGCGAGGATCTCCCCGACGTGTAAACCACGCCGGCAACTCGAATGAGCTGGCGAATCGGCACTGGGCGAAGAACCGAGTCTCTGCCCCGCGACGCCTAGGCCGGCAGCTCCTCCGCGGCTTTCAGGTGCTCGATCGCAGCCGCCGACCGCCCGAGCCATGCATTGAACAGCCTGAGGCCTCGCTCGTTCGCGAAGTCCAGCGTGCCGAGTGAGATGACGACGTACACAAGCACGTAGAGAGACATCCGCCGGTACTCGCGCCAGCACTGCTCGAAGGGGTAGCCGGTTACGCCGTTCGCGACCAGCGTGTCGTGGTAGAGCCGCACCAGCCGCTCCTCGTTGGCGCTCCGGAGGTCGGCATCAAGACCGCCGCAGAGCAGGTACGCGACATCGAAGATACCACGACCGCGGCAGGCGATCTGCCAATCGACGACGGCAAACGGCGCTCCCCCGGCAGGTGTACCGAAGAAGAGGTTATCGGTGCGATAGTCGCCATGGATGATCGTGTGGGGACGATCAGCGATCGACGATTGCAGTGCGATTACGCGCTGGCCAATCTTCTCGGCCGTATCGCGCATTTCCGGCGACAGCGCGTCGCCGAAGTTCGCGATGAACGGCGTCCAGGCCTGCTGATACGATGCCTCGGCCGACTGGTGTACCGGCGCGTCAATCAGCGGCATCCAGTCGGCGATCTCCTCAAGCCGCGGGTGCTCCCACCACGTCGCGTGAAACTTCGCGATGCTCGTGAGCGCGATCTCTGCTTCTTCCACCGTGCATCCTGCCGCATGGTCGCCGACGCGCGCCGGCGCCAGATCCTCGAGTAGCAGGATGTACTCCTGCGTCTCCGTGTCGGCATCTGCGTAGTAGCATTGCGGCGTTCGCAACTCGACCTCCTCCGCGATCTCTCGATAGAAACAGATCTCGCGGTTGTAAAAGTCGAACAGATTGCCGATCATCCGGCCCATCTCGCTCGCGGCAGGGAACTTCGCGATGAGCGACGTCGGCGCGCCGTCCTCGGCCGCGTCGTATCGCAAGGTCACGATCGCCAGCTGGCCGATGAAGCCGGAGCCTTCGGCGATCCGCCGCGCATCGAATGAAGCGACGCTCGACGTCGTAATGACCCCGCTGGACCGCAACGCGTCCGTCAGCCACTCCGCGGTCAGCGCGTCGGGATCAGCCGGAATCGTCATCGTCTTCATGCGTGGCCACCTCTCTTCGTCTGGCGACGGCCCGGCGGCGCGTCGCATATTCTGCCCTTACTAGAACGAGTCCGGGCAGTACGGCGCGTATTCCGTCCGCCACATCGCGTCCCAGATCGCAAGCGGCGCACTGCCGTTCGCCTCCGCTCGGCCATACCGAACCGCGAGCGACGGCGAGATCTGCCCGTACATGAGCTGCACGAGCCCAGAGATGTCGAGCGTCAGCTCGGGCGATTCTTGGGTGCGTTTGACGACAGCGCCCTCAGCACCTGCTTCCAACGACCAGCGCCCAGCGTTCCACGGGCACATCTCGTCCCGCACTTCGAACACGACCCGTCCCTCCGCGCTGTATGGCCGCATTGGCAACGCGCGCTCGAGATCGATGATCCGGCTGAGGAGATGGTCACGGTGCGTCGCGTGTAGCTCGCGAGGATCGAGCAGCACATGCGGAGCAGGATCATCCGTCGGCGCCGACTGCACCCACACCCGGTTTGCGAGGTCGAATGTCTTCAGCAGCTCCCACATGGCGCGATTGGCATCGCGAGTCTTCCACGCATAGTCGCGGACGACGACGCGCTGACCCGGCCCGGCGTTGTCCGAGGCTTGTTCGAGGAACTTCGCGGCATAGACGAGGTACCCTTGTGGTTCGCCTGCTTCTTCGTAAATCGCGACGAGGCTCGGCCCATGTTCGACGGGGCCGAAGTCGGTGCGCGTGCCGAGTACGCCGTTTTCCCAAATTATCGGCGCCCGGTGCAGGTAGCCGTTACGCGGCCTGCTGAACTCGCGGTAGATGCGCTCGAGCAGTGGCAGTTCATCCGGCGAGCCTTCGCGCCACCGTCCCGTGGCCGCCGGCTCTGTCGGTACGAAGTTGATCCAGCGCGGATCGATCTCGTAGCGCACGCTCGTCGAGCAGATGGCGTAGCCGTAGCGTTGGTAGATGCCGGCAATCGAGGCGAGCAAACTCGCGACGGGCTCCATCCGCTGTTCGTAGCGGCGATTGAAATCGAACTCCATGATCTTGCGCAAATGCCCGCGACGCCGGAACCACGGCAGCGTGCCGACGGCGGTGACGCCCGCGACCGGCACCTTCGCGCCGTTGACGCGCATCACGAGCGGGTACGCCGCATAGGTCGTCGCGAGTACCCCGTCATCGAACGCGCAGAGCGTCCAGTCGGCATGGATGCCCGGATCGCCGCTCGGCGGGCGACCCGAGTAGTTGCCGAATACGATTGATGGAACGCGGGTGAAGGCCGCCGCCTCTTCCTGAGTGTGCGGACGAATCTCGAGCGCCACAAACGCCTCCGTTTCTCGTGCCGCGATCATACCAGAGCGTAACGGCGGGGCGGCACTTGCCGCGGCACCAACGCACGACTAGAGTGAGCCAGCATGCCGTCTTCCACCGCGACCGATCGACCCGTGCACCAGTGAGGCAGCGATGAAAAAGAGAATGATCTTCGGTTCGGTGTTGGCTGTCGGTGTGATCGCCGCACTGCAACGCGCCGGTCTGCGTGAAGACATCGAGTGGGACCTCGCCGAAAAACCCGGCAGCGTCATCGAGATCGACGGCTACCGCGTGCACTACATCGATGAGGGCCACGGCCCGGCCATCGTCCTGCTGCACGGATTTGGTGGCCAAACGTACTCGTTCCGCAAGATCCTGCCGCTACTCTCCAGCGATCATCGCGTGATCGCGGTGGATCTCAAGGGTTTCGGGTACAGCGAGCGAGACGCCGAAGCCGGCCTCTCGCACACCGACCAGGTGGCAATGCTTAAGGCGCTGCTCGCCACGCTCGACATCGCTCGCGCCGTCGTTGTCGGCCATTCTATGGGTGGCGTTGTCGCCCAGCGGTTCGCCGCGTCGCACCCGGAGATGGTCGATGCGCTCGTGCTCGCCGCGTCCGGCACGGGTGAGGAGCGGTTCACCCGTCGCCTGCCCCCGCCGGTCATCCTACGCCCGCTGCTGCCGATCCTCGCTCGCCTCACGTCCGGCCCCTTGCTCGAGGCATCGTATTACGACCCATCGGCAATCACACCCGAAGTTCGCGCCGAGTACAATCGGCCGGCCCGGCTCAAGGGCTCCATGGACGGCCTGCTGGCGATCATGCGTGACGGTGCCCGCGATCCAGTGTTCGATGCGACCCGCATCACGATGCCTGTGTTGCTCTTGCACGGCGCAGACGATCGTGTGGTTCCCCTCAGCGCGTCGCAGCGGATCCGCGAGCGCATGCCCCAGGCTCGCCTCGTAGTCATCGATCGCGCCGGCCACATGCTTCTCGAGGAGCACCCAGAAGAGGCCGCCCGCGCAATTGTTGGGTTTCTCCGCGAGATGGATTCGCCTCGCTCTGCTACAGACCCCGTGGCTGCCGTGCCTTCAACTATCCCGGCGTGACGACATTGCCTCAGCTTGCCGCTCGAAGCCGGGCGATGATACGCTGATACCAGTCCCGAGGAGGGACGCACGTATGCAACTACTCGCAGGGCTGGGACCGCTGGGGCTTCCCGAGCTCGCCATCATCCTCGTTATCGTGATCCTGATCTTCGGCGTCGGGCGATTGCCCGAGGTCGGCGGCGCGGTCGGTAAGGGCATCCGCGAGTTCCGCAAGGCAACGAAGGATGACGAAGCCGATGCCGCTCACACGACCATGACATCGACATCGACCACCGATGCTGCCTCGATGGGCATGGGCTCGACGACCACGAGCCCCGACATGATGCAATCAACATCGGCACCCATCGCGAACGGATCGAACGACACGCTGTTCTGCGGCGAATGCGGCGCTCGTAACCCGCGGACGTCGAAGTTCTGCGCCGAGTGCGGTCATGTGATCGGCGCCCCCGTCCGCTAAGCAGCGTCGCAGGCAATCAATAGAAACCGCCGGTCACGCGACCGGCGGTTTTGTTTCAGGCAAACCAGCATCAGGAGGTCCAGCTTGCCAAATCCGATCCGCGCGGTCCTCTTCGATCTCTGGGGTACGCTGATCCTCGACGACGCGACGTCGGCAGAAGCGCGCAGCGATCTCCGTATCGAACAAACCGGCGCGACGCTTGCCGCACTCGGCTTTCCGTACGACCGGGCGGATATCGTCGCCGCATTTCTCGCCGCCGGCACCGAGCTTGCCGCAATCCATGAGGCCGAGCGCGATCTCTCCGCCCACGGCCGCACCGTGATGTACCTTCAGCATCTCGACGATCGTCTCGGTGAGAAGCTCGACGACGCAGCGTGGAAGCAGCTTGATGCAGCGGTGCTGACGCCGGCGCTCTCGCACCCGCCGGCGATCATGCCGGGCGCGGCAGACGCGCTCACGGCGGTGCGTGCCCTCGGCCTGCCGATGGGGTTGATCTCGAACGCGGGCATCACGCCGGGCTTCGTTCTGCGCCAGTTCCTAGATGACTTCGGTCTGCTCAAGTATTTCGACGTCACCGTCTTCTCCGACGAGGCGGAGATGTCGAAGCCGTCGTCGGCAATCTTCGCGCACGCTCTCACCGAGCTCGACGTAGCTGCGGAAGAAGCCGCCTTCATCGGCGATCAGCCCGTGCTCGACGTCTTCGGCTCGCGCCGCGCCGGCATCTGGACGGTGCAACTCGGCGATGTCGCAGCCGACGGCATCGAGCCGCACGCCCGCATCGATACCCTCGCCGAGCTCGTGCCGGCGCTCGTTTCGCTCGGTCTTGTATCGCCCGACCGCATCGATGCATCGGTCAGCGCGCGCAAGGCAACCTAGAGCAGCTCCGCGATCGATCGCACGATCCGGTGTGGACGTGCGGCCGCATCCGGCGGCAAGCCCTCGCCATTCTCGTCGATCCACACCGTGTGCATGCCCAGACGCACGGGCGTCACGATGTCGGCCTCGATGTAGTCTCCGACCATCCATGCGCGACCCGGCTCGCAGCCGGTGCTGTCGAGGGCGTGGCGGAAGACGCGCTCGTCCGGCTTTCCACAACCGAACTCGCCCTCGATGACAATGCAATCAAAGTACTGTTCCAGCGCGAACCGCACGACTTTGCCGTGCTGTCCCTCAGCTCCCCCGTTCGTGATCAGCGCGGTGCGGATGCCCATCGTGCGCGCTCGCTCGAGCGTGGCGACCGCGCCGGGGAACAAGCCCATCGCCGCTTCCCGCCGCGCGTGATAGTCGGCCGCGATCCGCGCCGCTATCGCATCATCGTTCACGTTGACGCGGGCAAACGCCTCGCGCACCATCGTCTCTCGCGCCCACGTCAGGTCGAAGCGGCCGCGGCGGGCCTGCTCGGCGTCGTTCCAGAACGCCACGCGGATCTCGTGCAGGTGGGGCAGCACCGAGTCGACGTCGAACGCGCCATCGCAGCATGCCTCGCACGCCGCACGCCAGTCAGAATCGAGCGTCACATTCGAGGCGTCAAGCAGCGTTCCATCGAGATCGAAGAAGATCGCGTCCGGTTGGTTCTCCATCGGCTAGGGCGTACCGCCGTACATCCCGTACGAGCGCTGCACCTCGAACTCGTAGATGAGACGCTTCTCGTCCACCATGATCTGCCGGAACTCGTCAATCGTCTTCTCTGCCCCGAACCAGATGAACTTGCCGGTCGCCGTGGGCTGCCCCTTCTGCATCACGTCGAACAGCTTCACGCTCTGCTCCGGGACGTCGGAGCCGTCAAGTATGTTCACCCGGCACTCGAGTGTCAGGAAGCCGTACTCGTTGTCGAACACGAACAGCGTCGACCGCGGGTCACACCGCAAATGTCCCGTACGCGCACGATCGGCGGTGCCCGAGCTCCAGATCTTGCCGTCGACGACGGCGACGCCGACGCGCACCGAGTGCGGCGTGCCATCGCGCTTCAGCGTGATCATCGCCGCCGAGGGATTCTTCTCGAGGAACGCCATCTTCGTGCTGTCCATCTTGTTGCCCCTACTCTCTAGTCGCTCTCGATTGGTTTCCAATAGCGCCCGCGTCGCCGTGGTGGGCGTCGCTCTCGCTACGAACCGACACTACCCGTGAATCCAGGTCTCGATCTGTTCGACGTGTTCGCGGTAGTGCTCGTCCGCATTGTCCCGGACGTACCGCTCCAGCGAATTTCCCCGCGTCCACGGCAGTGTGCCGGGCACGCGGAGGTCGTCGTCGCTCAGTCGACCGACCGTTGCGAGCACTTCCTCGTACGACCGCCGGGCGTCGGCGAGAACGTCGGCGAGCGGCCGCTCGCGGTTCGCGTCGTACGTGGCAGCATTGAACTGCTCGACCTCCCTCGGGTCGATGGGGAGGTCTGGCTCCGCTTGCCGTTCCCCGCGCTCCGCGGCGAGCGTCCACGCGCACAGCTGCTCCCATGCCGTAATGTGCGCGAGCAGATCCTTCACGGACCACCCGTCGTCGAGCGACGGCGCAGTCAGCCGCGCCTCATCGAGCGACGCGACGAGCTTGTCCAGCCGCCCGTGCTCGTGCTTGATGCTCATGACTAGCTCATCCTTCGTCATCATGGCCCCGTGTACGCGACCAGCTTTTGGATCCACTCCGCATGTTCGCGATAGTGCAAATACGTATCACCGGCGATCTTGTCGAGCACCGTCCGGCCTCCCGGCTCGTCGTTCCAGTAGGGTGCCGATAGCGCCGCATCCGGCATCGCCTCGATGAACTCCACAATAGCGACATGCGCGGCGCCGTACTCGCGCAGCGTCTCGGCGAGCGGCCGATCTCGCGTTCGGTCATGCAGCCGTCCGTTGATCTCGTCGAGCGTCGCCGCCGCAAAGGAGTCTTCGTCCATTCCGGCAACGAGGTGGTCCGACAGGCCGCTAAGATGCGCGACGATCATCCTCTCCCACGCCGCCATGTGCGCCAGATGATCGGCCGCCGACCACGGATCGCCGGCGCGCGCCGCCAGTTGCTCGTCGCTGAGCGCGGCGATCACCTCATCGAGCGTGGCGCGGTCGTCCGCGATGAGCGCAAGCAGTTCGATTGTCGTCTGGGGATTGGTAGCCGTCACGCGATCGAATCCTTCGAACGTGCAGAAACTTACGCGCGGCGCGCCTTCGCGGCGACGGCCTTGCCGCGTGTGTTCTTCGCAACCGTGGCCGCCGGCTTGCGCTTGCTGCCCGCACCGACGGCGACCGGAGCGACGATATCCGCGGTCGCTGCGATGCGTGTGCCGTTCTCGTTTGCGCCGTTTGTGCCGTGTACGCCGTTGCGGCCCGGTCGCTTAGCCGCCGCTTTCCCCGGAGCAGCACGCGCCGCCGCCTCGGCCATCCGTTCCGGCGACAGCACCTTGCGCAGGTACTGCCCCGTGAAGCTCTCCTCGACGCATGCCACCTGCTCCGGCGTGCCCTCGGCGATGATCCTGCCGCCGCGCTCTCCACCCATCGGCCCGAGGTCGATGATATGATCGGCGTTCTTCATCACGTCGATGTGGTGCTCGATGACGACCACCGTGTTGCCGCCGTCGACCAGCCGCTGCAGCACTTCCAGCAGCAGTCGCGTGTCTTCGAACGAGAGCCCCGTCGTCGGCTCATCGAGGATATACAGCGTCCTTCCGGTCGAGCGCTTGGACAGCTCCGTCGAGAGCTTGATCCGCTGCGCTTCGCCACCCGACACTGTTGTCGCCGGCTGGCCGAGACGGATGTAGCCGAGACCGACATCGCGCAGCGTCTCGAGCTTCCGCCGCACCCCCGGCACGTTCTCGAAGTACACCAGCGCTTCATCCACCGTCATATCGAGCACGTCAGCGATGCTCTTGCCCTTGTAGGTGATCTCCAGCGCCTCGCGGTTGTAGCGCTTGCCCTTGCACACTTCGCACGGCACCGTCACATCCGGCAGGAAGTGCATCTCGATCTCGATGTACCCGTCGCCCGCGCACGCCTCGCAGCGCCCGCCCTTCACGTTGAACGAGAAGCGACCCGCCGTGTATCCGCGCGTTCGCGCTTCCGGCGATGCGGCGAAGAGATCCCGCACCGGCGTGAAGAGTCCTGTATACGTCGCCGGATTCGAGCGCGGTGTCCGTCCGATCGGCGACTGGTCGATGTCGACGACCTTGTCGATGTATTGCAGGCCCCGGATCTGATCGACCTTGCCGGCGCGGTCGCGCGCGTTATACAGATCCTGCGCCGCCCGTTTGTAGAGCAGGTCGTTGATCAACGTGCTCTTCCCCGAGCCGGAGACGCCCGTCACGCAAACGAACTTGCCGAGCGGAATGTCGACGCTGATGTTCTTGAGGTTGTTCTCGCGTGCGCCGACGATCGTCACGTTCGCACCGCTGCCTTCGCGCCGCGTCTCCGGCAGCGGTACCTGCAGGCGGCCGCTGAGATAGCCGCCCGTCATCGAGTCTTCGCACGCCATGATGTCGTCGATCGTGCCCTGCGCGACGACACGGCCGCCGCCCTCGCCCGCACCCGGCCCCATGTCGACGATGTGATCCGCTGCCCGCATCATCGACTCGTCGTGCTCGACGATCAGCACGGTGTTGCCGAGATCGCGCAACCGCACGAGTGTCCGGATCAGCCGCTCGTCGTCGACCGGATGCAGTCCGATGCTCGGCTCGTCGCAGACGTACAACACGCCCATCAGGCTCGAACCGATCTGGGTCGCCAGCCGGATCCGCTGCGCTTCGCCGCCCGAGAGCGTGCTCGCGGTGCGATTGAGCGACAGGTAATCGAGTCCGACGTCGTACATGAACGTCAGCCGCTCCCGGATCTCCTTGACGATCTGGCGCGCGATGATCCGTTCCCGCTCGTTCAGTGGCGTCGCGTCGCCGGCGAGCATCTCGATCCAGTCGCGCGCCTCGCCCACATCCATGCCGGTGACATGATGGATGTTCTTGTCGCCGACGGTAACCGCGAGCACTTCCGGCTTCAGCCGCGCGCCCTTGCAGGCAGGGCACGGCACCGCCGCCATGTAGCGCTCGATCTCGTTGCGCACGTAGTCCGAGTCGGTCTCGCGGAAACGGCGCGCGAGGTTCGAGATCACGCCCTCGAACGTCGTGTCCCAGCGATTCGTGTGGCCGCTCGACGACTGGTACTTGATCGAGATCTTGTCTTCGTCGCCGTACAGGACGTAGTCAAGATGCTCCGGCTTCATTTTGCTGACCGGCACATCGAGCCGGAAGCCGTGCTTCTTCGCTAGCGCCTGCAGCATCCGCATGTACCACGTGTTCGTCGCCGCCGCCCGCGACCACGGTACGATCGCGCCCCCCGCGATCGACAGCGAGTGGTTCGGAATGACGAGCGCCGGGTCGATCTCCATCTTCATGCCCAGGCCGGTGCACTCCGGGCAGGCGCCATGCGGGCTGTTGAAGCTGAAGCTGCGCGGCGCAAGCTCGCCGATGTTCGTGCCATCAAACGCGCAGGCGTAGTGCTCGGAGTACATCCGCTCACCCTCACCGTCGACGTCGACCAGCACCGTGCCGCCGCCAAGCTTCAGCGCCTGCTCGACGCTGTCCGCCAGCCGGTTCGCGTTCGTCGCCGTCGCTTCGGCCTCCGGCGCCTCCGTGATCAGGCGATCGACGACGACCTCGATCGTGTGCTTCTTCTTCTTATCGAGGTTGATCTCCTCGCCGAGATCGCGAATCCGGCCGTCGACGCGCACGCGGACATAACCGGCGCGCCGGCCGTCCTCGAAGACGTGCAGATGCTCGCCCTTCCGGTCGCGAATGATTGGCGCCAGGATCATCAGCTTCTTGCCCGGCTCGATCGCGAGGATCGCGTCGACGATCTGCTGGACCGTCTGCCGCTCGATCGGCCGGCCGCAATTCGGGCAGTGCGGCGTGCCGGCGCGCGCGTAAAGCAGCCGCAGATAGTCGTAGATCTCCGTGACAGTGCCGACGGTCGAGCGCGGATTGCGGCTCGCGCCCTTCTGGTCGATCGAGATCGCCGGCGACAGCCCTTCGATGTAGTCGACGTCCGGCTTCTCCATCTGGCCAAGGAACTGCCGCGCGTACGCCGAGAGCGACTCGACGTAGCGGCGCTGCCCCTCGGCGTAAATCGTGTCGAAGGCAAGTGAAGACTTCCCCGAACCCGACAGCCCCGTGATCACGACGAGCTTGTCGCGCGGGATCGTGACGTCGATATCCTTCAGGTTGTGTTCGCGGGCGCCCTTGACGATGATGGCGTCCAGAGGCATACGGCGTTCGTCTCCTGGATGTTGGAAGTTAAAAGGTTAGGGTGCCAAATCGGGCAGACGGACAAAATTGCCGTGCGTGCTCTTGGCTCAACGACTCGACGTGGCTCGTTCATTCTAGCACGCGTGTTCGTCCATTTGATGCGCTACTGACTCCTCGTGTCAGGAGCGTTTGGGATAGCGATGTCGGTCACAAGGGCCGCACGAGCATGAGCGTCGCGGCGTCGTTCCAGTCGCGCAACCCCAGTTCGCGCAGCGGCACGAACCCGACCGAGCGATAGAACCGCCGCGTGCCTTCGTAGCCATCCGTTGTGCCCGGTTCAGGCACGGATGGACCGAGCGTCAGCACAGACAGCGCACGCACGCCCTCGCCGGAGAGCGCGCGCGTAACTGCCTCTACCAGTTGCCGGCCGACGCCGCGCCGCCGCGCGTCCGCATGCACCGCCATCCAGGTGATCTCGGCGCTCACGTCGAAGTGGCGCGCGATCGTGAGGAACCCCAGTATCCGTTCGTCCGTCACCGCGACGAGGCCACGCTGTGAACGCACGGCCGCGGCGCAATCCCGCACGCCGTCGGGATCGCCAAAGAACTGCGGCAGGCTCGCGATCACCCGATCGCATCCATCGGCGTCGTCTGGGCGAAGCTCTCGTATCTCCATCCGTGCTCCTATGGCTGCTCGATCGACGTATTCCGATCTTCGGTGCTAGCCACAACTCTCGCCTGAATCAACACGGAGCGCGGCGGCGCGCGGTGCGACAGTCGCTTCGCCCACGTCGTCCCGATCGCCGCCACTTCGTCCGCATCCATCCATCGCGTTTCCGTGATCTCGATGCCGAAGCGCACATACGCCGGCGCCAGCGCGTGACGCACGTATTCTAACGTCACATCCGGCAGGTCGCGCACATCGATCGGCACGGGATCGTCGAAGATCCGCGTGTTGAGCACGATCCGCAGCGCAGCATCGCCGCGAGCGAGTGACGCGATGCCGCGAAGCACCACCTCGTCGGCGAGGATGATGCCCCGCATCAAGCTGC